>JAGCVQ010000103.1 GCA_017962275.1 Bacteroidales bacterium | reverse complement strand
TTAACTTAAACCTTATACATTATGAACGAGAAAATGTTTTGTTTCCAGTGTCAGGAAACTGCCGGATGCGCCGGCTGCAAGATTTCAGGTGTGTGCGGAAAGACCCCGCAAGTGGCTCATGCACAAGACCTTCTGATTTATGTCATCAAAGGACTTGGCGTTATCGCCAATCACCATCAACATGGTTGCGGTCACGACTATTGCGACTTCCGCAAGAGCATCCACGCTTTTGTGAACGACGCGCTGTTCTGCACCATTACCAACGCCAATTTCGACACGGAGAGCATCTACGCCCGCATTGACAAGGGCTTGGAAATCCGCGAAATGTTCAAAGATCGCGTAACCAACAAGCAAGGTATTGAGCTGCCTAAACTTGATGTTTTGGAATGGAACGGCACTCGCGAACAATACGATGAGAAAGCGCAAACCGTGGGCATCCTCGCTGAAAGCAACAAGGATATCCGCTCGCTGAAAGAACTCACCATGTACGGTCTCAAAGGTATGGCCGCCTATTTGGAGCATGCCGCCCGCCTTGGTCAGGTTGATAGCGATATCAACGAGTTTATCCTGCAAACCCTCGGACAGCTTGTCACCTGCAACGATGCCAACGAGCTCACCGCCCTTGCGCTGAAGACCGGCGAATGGGGCGTGAAGGCGATGGCCCTGCTCGACAAAGCCAACACCACCGCTTTCGGCAACCCCGAAATCACAGAAGTGAACATCGGAGTGGGCAACCGTCCGGGTATCCTCATCAGCGGACACGATCTGAACGACATCGAGCAACTGCTGGAGCAGAGCATGGACGCGGGCATCGACATCTATACCCACAGCGAGATGCTCCCTGCACACTACTATCCCAAACTTAAACAATACGCCCACCTGAAGGGCAACTACGGCAATGCTTGGTGGAAGCAACGCGAGGAGTTTGAAGCCTTCAACGGTCCTATTTTGTTCACTACCAACTGCATCGTGCCGCCAACCGGCAGCGCCACCTACAAAGACCGCGTGTTCACCACCAACAGCACGGGATTCCCGGGTTGGAAGCACATCCCCGCCGATGCCAACGGCAAGAAAGACTTCAGCGAAATCATCACATTAGCCAAGACCTGTCAGGCCCCGAAGGAGATTGAGACGGGCAAGATTGTGGGCGGTTTCGCGCACGAGCAGGTGTTTGCCCTCGCCGACAAGGTGGTGGAGGCCGTGAAGAGCGGTGCCATCCGCAAGTTCGTGGTGATGGCGGGCTGCGACGGTCGCATGAAGAGCCGCGAATACTACACCGAGTTTGCTAAAGCGCTGCCCAAGGATTGCGTCATCCTGACGGCGGGTTGTGCCAAATACAAATACAACAAACTCGCCTTAGGCGACATCGGTGGCATCCCGCGCGTGTTGGACGCCGGCCAGTGCAACGACGGCTATTCTTTAGCTCTTATCGCATTGAAACTCAAGGAAGTGTTCGGTTTGGACGATGTGAACCAACTGCCCATCGCCTATAACATCGCGTGGTACGAGCAGAAGGCCGTCATTGTGCTGCTGGCCCTGCTGAGCCTTGGTGTGAAGAACATCCACCTTGGCCCGACCTTACCCGCATTCCTCTCGCCCAATGTGGCCAATGTGCTCGTCGAGAACTTCGGTATAGGCGGAATCAGCACGGTAGAAGAGGACATGAAGTTGTTCGGTATCTAAGGTTTCTTGTAACCTTTCCCGTCTTTGATCTGTAAACCTACGTCCAGCATCTCCGGTTTCACGGATGATGCTGGCAAGGTTTTTATGAAATGCTATTCCTATAGAGAAAACAGTATAATTATATGAGAAAATCAAGCCGCCAAATGGATGCCGCCTTCGCATTGGAGGTGTTGGACAAGGCTCCATACGTGACAGTCAGTTTCATCCGTCCCGATGGAACACCCTACGGATTACCCCTGTCGTTGGCGCGGACAGATGAGAGGACGTTCTATTTCCATTGTGCCTTGGAGGGCGAAAAGCTTGGGTTGCGGAATTTTGCAGCTAAGCAATGAAGTGATATGACCATCGGTAATTTTTGGATATCGTTTCTGTCTGTGCTCAACGCCATGAGCCCCTATCTGCTGCTGGGATTCCTTATCGCTGGAGTCCTGCACGTGTTCGTGCCGAAGCGGTTCTATGCCAATTATCTGTCGCGCGACAACAAGCTTTCGGTGCTGTGGGCGGCGTTGTTGGGCATCCCGCTGCCACTCTGCTCATGCGGGGTTATCCCTACGGCCGTCGGGCTCAAGAACGAGGGTGCCTCGAAAGGGGCGGTGGGTATGAAATTCTTTGACAGATTCAAGAAACAGGAAACCGAAGCCGGGACGGTGGTTTATACCGTCGAGGGTATGCACTGCAACCACTGCAAGGCCGCCGTCGAGCAGTCGGTGGGCAAGTTGAAAGGCGTTGAGACCTGCGAGGCCACCCCGGCCGCCAACACGCTTGTGGTCACAGGCACCGCAAGCGAGAACGATATCCGCAAGGCCGTGGAGCAGGCGGGCTTTGAGTTCAAAGGGGTGAAATAGTCAGTTGCAATCTTCCTTTTTGGGTTGGACTACCACAGCACCACGTCCATCACCATCATCAGGACGAAGACGAAAGCCGAGCCCAGCATCATGCCGAGCAGCGGCAGCAGTATTCCGATGATTATGGCATTCATAACATTACTCTTTCACGCCGCAAAAATGCACATTTTCTGTCAAATAGGAACCCCAATGGTGGAAATGATGGCGGCTGAATATTTTTCTAATTCACAACATGCATGGACTTTATCCGAAAAATGTACACAGAACAAAAAACCGATGGGACAATCATTCCATCGGCAGGCAATGGATGCATTCAGACTCTATATGATAGTGGGAGGAATGCCCCAGGCCGTCAAAAAGTATGTGGAAACAAAGGACTTCGATGCCGTTGATGAGGCATATAAGAAAACACGACGAAAAAATGTATTTTTGCCGCGCAATTCAATATAGGTGTCTATGTCCGCAGATTTGATATTCGAGATCATCGGAGCCGCTATCGGGCTGATATACTTGTTTTTGGAATACAAGGCCAACGTCTGGCTGTGGCCGGTGGGCATTCTGATGTCGCTGTTCTATGTGGTCATCTTCTTCCACGGGAAGTTCTACGCCGACGCGGCCGTGTATCTCTACTACATCGGGGCGAACACCTACGGACTGCTGAAATGGACACGCTCGCGACAAGGGAATCTACCTGATGACGGTTCCGCGACCGCAGAACTGGCCATCACGCACTTGCCGGCGAAGCGCATCCTGCCGATCAGCCTTGCCGCTATCGCTCTCTGGGGATTTCTCTACTGGATATTGAGCACCTTCACCGACAGTCCGGTGCCCCTCGGCGACGCCTTCACCACCGCACTCAGCATCGTGGCGATGTGGATGCTCGCACAGAAGTATCTCGAACAGTGGCTGTTATGGATTGTCGTCAACCTCGTCTCCACCGCCCTCTATTTCTGGAAAGGCCTCTACCCCACCGGCGTGCTGTTCATCTTTTACGTGATTGTCGCCGTGATGGGGTATTTCCGGTGGAAGAGAGGGTTAAAGGGTTAAAGGGTTACATGGTTACACCGCCTGCCAGCCGATGTCTTTGCGGTGGAACAGATCGGGGTGTGTCATCTTGGCAACACCTTGATAGGCGTCTTGTTGCGCCTCCTTCAGGGTTTTGCCCCGGCCCACCACGATGAGCACGCGGCCGCCGTTGGAGAGCAGCTGTCCGTTCTCTTCCTTCACCCCCATGCAGAAAACCTGCTGCGAAAGGCCTGCCGGATCGTTCAGTGGGATGTTTTTCGTGTAGCTGCCGGGATAACCGTTGGCCGCCAACACGACACCGAGGAAGGCATCTTCGTGGAATTTCGGACAAACTTCCTTATGGTCAAGAATATCCAGCATCATCTGGGTGAGGTCGCTCTCCAATTTGGGAAGCACCACCTCGGTTTCGGGATCGCCGAAACGGGCGTTGAATTCAATAACTTTCGGACCGTCCTTGGTGAGCATCAACCCGCCATAAAGCACGCCGCAGAAGGGACAACCCTCTGCTATCAAAGCTTTTGCGGTGGGTTTCATGATGTTTTCCACCGCCCAGTCGATTTGCGCCTGCGGGATGACGGGCACGGGCGAATAGGCACCCATGCCGCCGGTGTTCGGACCCTTGTCGCCGTCGTAGGCGCGCTTGTGGTCCTGCGCGATGACGAGCGGCACCACCTGCTCGCCGTTCACCAACGTAAGCAACGAGAATTCAGGGCCTTGCAGAAACTCCTCCATCACCACTTTGCCTTTGCCGAAACGGTTGTCCAACAGCATGTCTTTCAGTGCATTATCGGCTTCTTCAGCGGTCATGGCGACCACCACGCCCTTGCCGGCAGCCAACCCGTCGTACTTAATCACGATGGGCGCGCCCTGCTCGTCCAAATAGCGTTTCGCGTTGTCGTAATCCTCGAAGGTGCGGTAGGCGGCGGTGGGAATCCGGTACTTCTGCATCAGATCCTTGGCAAACTCCTTGCTCGTCTCGATGCGGGCGGCGGCGGCCGTCGGGGCGAAGATACGCAGACCGGCAACGGCAAACACCGTGGCGATGTCGTTGGCGAGCGCGGCCTCGGGACCCACAACGGTCAGATCGATGTGCTCCGACAGGGCGAAGTCACGCAGGGCCTCCGTCTCGTTCTCACCGATGTTGACCAACGTGACAGGAGCGCCCGTCTGGGCCGTGATGGTGTTCATCCCGACGTTCCCCGGGGCGATGAAAAGTTCCGGTTTCAAGGCGGATTGCGCCATTTTCCAAGCGATGGCATGCTCGCGACCACCGCGTCCGATAATCAATATTCTCATTGTTCGTTATTCCTTTGATAGTGTAAATCCATTGTATCGGGTCATCACCTGGTCAACATAGTTAACCGTGTGTTTTCCAGGATAATAACCGCATTTCACCACCTCATCCCGGTAGTATTCCTTGCGGGACTTCTTGATCAGGTACTCCGCCGTGGCTGTCCACTTGGCCGGGTCGTCGCCATATTTCTCGCACAGTGCCATGGCGTCGAGAATGTGCCCGGGACCGGAATTGTAGGCGCCGGCAACGAAATAGTAGAGGTCGGTGGTATCGACTTTGTCCCTGAAGATGTTGCACAGGAAGGAGATGTATTTCGCGCCGGCCCAGATCTGCTCCTCCACGGTGGAAGAGTCCGTAATGCCGTAACGTTCGCAGGTGACGGGCATCATCTGCATAATGCCGTAGCTGCCGCCAAAGCCCACCAAATCGGGAATAAACTGCGATTCCTGGTAGATGATGGCGGAAATGAGCCGCCAGTCGAAACCGTGCTTGGCCGCCGCCTTCTTCAGCACGGCGTCATACTGGGAGGTGCTGGTCCGGCGCTTGCCGAACGAGCGCGAGATGACGTAGGAGTGCGGCGAGAGGTATTTCTCGCAAATTGACTGGTACTTGTTGGTCTCCTTGAAGTCCGAAAGCCAGCGGTTGATGGAATCATTCAGCTGGGTGTTGTGCTGGTTCAGAATCCAGGTGCGCGGGAAGTTGCCACCCACGCGCGGCCCGATGGTCAGCTGGGTGTAGAACGGCATCAGCGTGATCGCCACATTGTAGTTGCAAACCGCATAGTCGATCTGCTTGTCCACCAACATGTCCATCAGATCCTCGATGGCGAGGTCCGGGTTATGCTGAATCTTCCACGAGGAAGGATCCTCCAGTGAACTGAAATCCAGCGTGTTGTAATATTTCGCCGAGGTGTTGACGACATGCGGAAGCGAATCGTAGGCGGGATCCTTCTTCCGCATGATAATCACCGGGTAGGTATAGGAGACGGGCTCGGAAATCTCGATGTAATACGGCACATAATTGGCCTTGTCGAAGTCGAAGGAGACGATGTCGTACTGATTGGAGAGGGCCGTGAGGAACATCTTCTCGGGGTCGGACTCGATGGTGATTTCCACCGGCCGGCCGAAGTCCTTCTCCATCTGTTTGAAAATATCGTGTTGGAAACCGATGACGGAGCCTTGATAGACAAAATAGTCAGCGGCATGATAGAAGAGACACACCGAAATGGTATCACTGTGTCGCGTTTGTTTTTTCTTCTCCAGTTTGGCGATGTGGAGTTTCGGAATACCCTGAGTATGGCCGCGCAAGAGCACGACCGCGGCGAGAATCAAGGACGCGATAACAAGGAAAAGAAGACTTGAATGCTTTCTTTTCAAAACAAGGGTTTTAGTTCGTCTCAACCATCAAGATGGTCTTCTCGGTGGTTTCGCCCTCGTTGACCTGCACCTGGGTGGTGCCGGTGTATTTCTTGGGCACACCGTTCACCGTGTCGAATTTCACGGCATTGACAATCAGCAATGCGGGATATTCGAGCGTGTAGTTGAACACGCCGAAGTAATCCGTCATCATGCTGTCCACTGCGGAAATTTCGGGGAGAACGGCCAGTCCGGAGTTGTATTTCACCGTGTCGAAAGAGATGAGCGCGAACGGCACTGTGGAATCGGCGTCCATGCCGTTGGACGAATAGTAGCACGTGAGACGCATCTTGCAGGAGTGGTCTTTCTTGCACTGGGTGAAGAGCGCGACACTCAATACGGCCATCAATATCGGCAGGATGATTCTTAATTTTTTCATATTCAAATCGCTTTATAAAACAAGTCGCAAAAATATAAAATATTTCGTAACGTTGGGAATTTTCCGAAATTTTATATCTTTGCCGTTTCTTAGGAACAATTGTAAACAGGCTTAAAATCAGACAACATTGAAGAAAAAGTACGCTTGGATTGCCGCCGTTGTGGTGCTTCTGCTCATCGTGATCGACCAGGTCCTCAAGTTTTGGGTGAAAACGCATCTCGCTTTGGGCCAGACGATTCCGTTGATCGGGGAGTGGTGCAACCTGCACTTCGTGGAGAACGAGGGCATGGCTTTCGGCATCAGCTTCGGGCAGCAGGTCGGAAAGTTCATCCTGTCGCTCGTGCGCATCCTGCTGGTGGGTGTCCTCTGCTGGTACACCGTCAACCGCATCCGCCGCGAAAAGATGGACGGGCTGGTGCTGACCATCCTCTGTTTGGTCATCGCGGGTGCCGTGGGCAACATCATCGACAGCATGTTTTACGGCATCCTCTTCACCGAGAGCAATTTCCTGCAGGTGGCGCAATGGTCGCCCGGCCACGGTTACGCGCCGTTCTTCTTCGGCAAGGTGGTCGATATGTTCTACTTCAAACTCTTCCCCATCCCCGAAGGCTTCCCGCTCTGGGGCGGCTCGTGGTTCTTCCCCGCCGTATTCAATTTCGCCGACTCCTGTATCACCGTCGGCATCTTTATGGCGATTATCTTCAACAAGCGCATTTTCAGCGACTTAGATAAAAAAGAAGAGGAAAATGTAGCAAATCCCGAGGTGGAAGCGTCTGAGGAAAAAAGCTCATGCACTGGCGAGACGGAGATTCCGTCACCTCCTATCGTCGGTGACGGAATGGAGTTAAACAGTAAACAGTAAACAAACAGATTAACAAACAAATAAAAAAACAAACAATGAAAGTATTAACCTTTTTGAAAAAACAACTGCTGTTGGTGGTCGTTTTGGCCCTCGCAGCACCGGTTTTCGCGGTCAATCCGCCCGATGAAGGCATGTGGCTGCCGATGTTCATCAAGAACTACAACTACGCACAGATGCAGAAGATGGGTCTGAAACTGACCGCCGAGCAACTGTACGACATCAACAACTCCTCCCTGAAGGATGCCATCGTGCAATTGGGTGACGGCTTCTGCACGGGTGAGATGGTCTCCAAAGACGGCCTGATGTTCACCAACCACCACTGCGGATACTCTTCCGTGGTGGAACTCTCCTCCGTGGAGCACGACTACCTCAACAACGGCTTCTTTGCCATGAGCAAGGAAGAGGAGCTGCCCGTGGATTTCCATGTGCATTTCCTTGAGAGAATGGAAGATGTGACCTCCATCGTGCTCGCCAAGGTCGATGAGAACACCTCCGAGAGCGACCGCGCGAAATACGTGGAAGAGGCCATCAAGAAACTGCGCAAGGACAACTCGCAGGACGGCCGCTACAAAGTGGTCGTGAAGCCCTTCTACGAAGGCAACGAGTACTACATGTTCATCTACACCATGTATGAGGACGTGCGTCTCGTGGTGGCTCCCCCGAGCGCCATCGGCAAATTCGGCGGCGACACCGACAACTGGATGTGGCCCCGTCACACCGGCGACTTCACGGTCTTCCGTATCTACACGGCCCCCGACGGCTCCCCCGCCAAATATTCCAAGGACAATGTGCCGATGCATCCGAAGCACTATCTGCCCATCAGCTTGAAGGGCTATCAACCTGGCGATTACACCATGGTTTGGGGTTATCCCGGCACCACCAACCGCTTCATGACCTCCTACGAGGTGCAGAACGAGATCGACATCAACGCCCCGGCCATCTATGAGCCCCTGGACGTCATCCTGCCCGTGATGCACGATGCAATGGAAGCCTCCAACAAGGTGAACTTGCAATATGCCGACAAACACGCCGGTCTGGCCAACTACTGGAAAAACCAACACGGTGAGGTGCAGAGTCTGAAAGCCCTCAAGGTGGTGGAATCCAAAGCAAAACAAGAGGCCGAACTGACCCAATGGATCAACGCCGACAAGAACCGCAAGGCAAAATACGGCAACTGTCTGGCCGAAATTGAGAAAATCTGCAAGGAAGTGGATGGCGCCAAGTACAAATCCGCTGTGAACGGCAACCTGCAGTTCTCCGCTTCTCCCACCATGCTCGCCACCCTGCGCCTGCAAGGCCAGCTGAAACTCGACAAGGGTCAGAAGAAATTCGAAGACAGCAAAGTCGAGAAACTGTTGAAGGCTTTCGACAAGTACAACAACGACACCGATCCTGCCACCGAGGCCAAGATCGTGGTGGCCTGCCTCAAGACCTGGGAGAGCCATCCGGAAGCCAACCGTCCCGACCTCACTTTCTTCACCAAGAACTACAAGGGTGATTACAAAGCTTTCGAAAAAGCCATGCTCAACTCCATCTTCATCAGCAAGGAGAACTTCGAGAAATTCGTGAACAAACCGTCCAACAAGGTTTTGGAGAGCGATCCTTCTTATCAGTATTTCCAGGCTCTGCTCCAATACGTTATGACAGTTTCTTCCTCCATGGACACGGAAGAGAAGTTGGAGGTTCCGCGTCGCACCTACATCGCCGCGCTGAAGGAGATGAACGCCTCCACGCCGATGTACCCGGATGCCAACAGCACCATGCGTACCACCTTCGGCACCGTTTGCGACTACTATCCCGCTGACGGCGTGCATTACAACTATTACACCACCACGAAGGGTATCTTGGAAAAAGAGGTCCCCGGCGATTTCGAGTTTGACGTGCCCGCCAAGCTGAAAAAGCTGATCCTCGACAAGGATTTCGGTCAATATCTGGACAAAGACGGCACCATGCACGTCTGCTTCCTCTCCAACAACGACATCACCGGCGGTAACTCCGGCAGCCCGATCATGAACGCCAACGGCGAGCTCATCGGTCTGGCCTTCGACGGCAACTGGGAGGCATTGAGCAGCGACATCGTGTTCAACACCGAGCTGCAACGCTGTATCAACGTTGACGTTCGTTACGTCCTCTTCGTCATCGACAAGTTCGGTGGCGCCGGCTACCTGCTCAAAGAGATGGATGTGCGGAAATAATCCGTAATTGAATCCCTTATTCATACCGTAGAGACGTTGCGCGCAACGTCTCTACGTTTTTTTAAACCACCGTTTCAAAATTTGTGTATTTTTGCAAACCTTCTTGAAAAGAAAAATTATTTATCATCAAATTTGTAAACCATGATGAATCAAAACTTTATCAATCAGAAGCTTCAATTCGTGGAGGAGATTGTCCTCCATACTGACGCGCACATCTTCCTGACGGGGAAGGCGGGCACCGGCAAGACCACTTTTTTGAAAAGTCTGCCCATGAAGACCGCGAAACGGATGGCGGTGGTCGCGCCCACAGGCGTGGCGGCCATCAACGCCGGAGGTCAAACCATACATTCGTTTTTCCAGCTGCCGTTCGGGGCGCAGATTCCCGAGGACGCGCAGAACATCGCCAGCCGCGGCAATTTCCGGTCGCAGGCATTAGCCACGCAGTTCCAGAAAATCCGCAAACCGAAACTGCAGCTCATGCGCGCCCTCGATCTGCTCATCATCGACGAAATCAGCATGGTGCGGGCCGATGTGCTGGACGCCATCGACGCGGTTTTGCGGCGCGCCCGACGTTCCACACGACCGTTCGGCGGCGTGCAGGTGCTGATGATCGGCGACGTGCACCAGCTCGCACCCGTGGCCAAGCCCGAAGAGTGGGAAATCCTCGCCCCCTATTACGACACCACCTACTTTTTCGGCAGTCACGTCCTGCGCAGCACCCCCTACCTCTGCGTGGAGCTCGACCACATCTACCGCCAGCACGACCAAGACTTCATCACCCTGCTCAACAAGGTGAGACACAACGAGATGGACGCTTCGTGCGTGCAGCTACTGAACTCCCGTTACCAGCCCGACTTCATCCCCAAAGACGAGGACGGCTACATCACCCTCACCACCCACAACAGCCAGGCGGATGACATCAACAGCCGCAAGCTGAACGCACTCAAAGGCGAAATGCTAACCTTCACCGCCGACATCGAGGGTATATTCCCCGAAAGTATGTACCCCACACGGGAGATCTTAGAGCTGAAAATCGGGGCGCAGGTGATGTTCATCAAAAACGACCCGAACCCCGAAAAAGCCTATTACAACGGTAAAGTCGGGACGCTGGTAGAATACGACAAGAAGAACAACTCTTTGGTAGTCCAGTGCGGAAACGAACAGATTTCCGTCTCCAAAATCGAATGGGCAAACCGAGATTACGCCCTCAACGAAGAGACGCAGCAGGTGGAGGAGACCATTATCGGCACTTTCACGCAAATTCCTCTGCGGTTGGCCTGGGCGGTGACCATCCACAAGAGCCAGGGACTGACCTTCGACAAGCTGATTGTGGATGCGGGGAAGGCCTTCGCCCACGGGCAGGTCTATGTCGCGCTCAGTCGTTGCACATCGCTGCATGGGTTGGTGCTGAAAACGCAACTGACCCCGCAGACGCTGGTCAACGACTACAAAGTGAACTCTTTCGTGGATCAGATGCCAGAGAAGGCGCCTTCGAGGGAAAAGGTGGATCAGCTGAAGCAACAATACGAGTTGGATAATCTTCTCGAACTTATTGATTTCCAAAGAATCTACCGTGACATCGGAAAGTTGGCCGGCATCCTTTTCGCCTATAAGAAACTGTTCGAGCCCGCCCTGATTCAGGATTTGGTGGGGCGGATGGAGCGCGTGCAACACGAACTGTGCGATGTGGGGACGAAATTCGCCCGGCAGCTGAAAAACCACCAGCAGGACAACCCTGTCTCGGAGGAGAACCGGCCGCTGCAGGATCGATTGAAGAATGCCGCCACTTACTTCAAGGAGCACCTCAACGACATCACGAACGGTCTTTTCGACCTCCCGTTCAAAACCGAGAACAAAGCTGTGAACGAGCAACTTACGGAATCCATTACGGGGTTGTACGCGGACGTGGCGGTGAAGCGGGATTGTCTGGAAGCCTGCTCGGAAGGGTTCAGCGCGGTGGCGTACCTGCGGGCCAAATCCGCCGCCACGATGAAGGCGGAGAAGAGGGAAAACCGCCCGCCGGCCATCCGGGACGCCATGATGGAGAAGGGCTCGTTGTACGAGGCGCTGAAGGCGTGGCGCGACGAAAAGGCCGACGAGGAAGACGCGGTTTCCTACAACATCGTGCCCAACAAAACCCTCAAGAACATCGCGAGTGCCGAACCGATCACCCTGCGCGAGCTGAAGGGGGTGGACGGCATGGGGCCGAAGCGTGTGTCGCAGTACGGCGAGGAAATCGTCACCATCGTGCGGCAATTCAGCGACCGGACACCCAATGAAGACGGCGAATGGGAAGAACGGCGGGTAAGGAAAAGCACCGGCAACACCTTCCTCACCACCAAGGAGATGCTCAACCGGGGAATGACGGTAGAGCAGATCGCCAAAGAGCGGAACATGGCCCAGTCCACTATCTACGGCCACATCGCGCGGCTGGTCGGGGATGGTGAGTTCAACGCCGACAAATTTGTGGATTCGGAAAAATGCGACACCATCCGGGACTATTTCGAATCCACGGGCGACCCGTCGTTAGGGAAAGCCCGCGAGGTTTTGGGTGACGAATACGATTTTTGGGAGCTGCGGGCCGTGCTCGCCGAAATGCAGCGGGAGTAGGGACGCGGTGCGTATTCGGAATTTGTGTAGATTTGCAGACCCTATTTGTAAGATAATGAAAAAGATTCTGATATTCGGCATTCTGCTGTGTATTAGCATTTTAGCTAACGCACAGCGCTTTACCTCTTTCTCCAGCGACCCCTCCAAAACGGTCGAGGAGATGAAGGAATTCTATTCTTCCGTACCCAAAGACCGCCAGAAGGAGGCCAAGGAGATTTTGGATGAGTTCGAGTTGATGTGGACCACCCGCATGGACATGGACAACCAGGAGGTTTTCATTGAGGAGGCCAACAAGATGGTGAAGAAAAAGCACCGCCCCATCCCTCATTTCCAGAGCTTTATCCACACGTACAACATCTTTTTGCAAAGCCAGTATGCCGGCGAGACGGAAACGTGGCAGAAGATTTTGGACTACCACATCGGGCACAGCTCGACCTTCTTCCAGGAAAAAATGGATCTGTACGCCCACTTTTTCCAAGACAACATCATGAACCAAGGGGACAATGTGAAGTGGATCGCCATGGGCTTCGCCGACCATCTGGGCTTTGACCAGGAGCCATTCTTCGATTTCCAGGACATCGACCTGTGGGGCTATTCGGCCAAAGACAGTCTGATTGTCAGCGGCGTGAACGGACGTTATTACCCTGACAAACTGCAGTTCAAGGCCAACGGCGGCACCATCTCTTGGGACCGCGCCGGTTTGGAGGCCAACGTGCGGGCCGAGCTGAAGACCTACGACATCGACCTGCGTTTCCCGCGTGTGGTGGCCGACAACGCACTTTTCTACTATCCGAAACTTTTCGCGCAGCCCATCCTCGGGCGCGTGGAGGAGAAGGCCATGCTGCCCACCTCCGAAGAGAAGGCCACCTACCCGCGTTTCACCAGTCAGGAGGCCACCCTGCCGGTCAAGAATCTCTACAAGGATGTCGATTACGTGGGCGGTTTCGAGATGCGCGGCGCCTCCATTTACGGTACCGGCCAAGGCGACACATTGGCCAGAGTGACCATTTACAACGAAGGCGAAGTCATCATCACGGCCCAGTCGCGGAGTTTCCTCATCCGTCCGACAAACCTGCTTTCGGAGGATGCCAAGGTCTCCCTCTACATCGAAACCGACTCCATTTACCACCCCGCCGCGAATTTCAAGTACGACAACGAGAAAAAGAGTCTGCTCATCTCGCGTCCGAAACAGGGCGTGGGCCGTTCCCCCTTCTTCGACTCCTACCACAAGCTCGACATGTATGTGGAGTCTGTGCAATGGGTGACCACGGAGAAACGCATTGAGCTGAAGCCGATTGTGGGCAATACCAGCAGTCAGGAAGCCTATTTCGAGTCGCAGAACTACTATGAGGAGGCGGTGATGCACGAAATTGCCGGCTTCAATACGCAAAACCCGCTCTTCACCCTCTGGCAGCTCTTCAACAGCGCTGGCTATGAAGACCTTACGATTGAAGATGTCATTCGTTGGTTCAACAAACCGCCGTTGGACATCAAGGCGATGATGATTGACTTTGCTGCCCGCGGATTCATTGAATACGACATCAACAACAATCGCATCCACTACCGCAGCAAAATCGCGCAATACCTTAACAACCAGGTCAAGAAGAAGGACTACGACTACATCAAGTTAGAGTCGAAAACGCACTATGCCTCTTTGGACTTGGTCACCAACGACCTGAAAATCACGGGATGCGAGTTCTTCGTGCTCAGTGATCCGCAGATTGTCAACGTCTATCCCATGGACGAGGTGGTCACGGTCAAGAAGAACCGCAACATGGTCTTCTCGGGCCGCGTCATCGGCGGTCTGTTCGATTTCGTGACCCACAACTGCCAGTTCGACTACGACCGTTTCCTCGTGGATATGGACATCATTGACACGCTGATCATGTACGTGGAGGACAAAAACGGCCCGATGGATATGTACGGCGACTACAAGCTGCAACGCGTGCGCAGCGAGATTGAGGAGCTTTCCGGCGTGCTTTACGTGGATGTGCCGGGCAACAAAAGCGGCATGGTCGATTATCCCGACTACCCCATCTTCGAGGCGCGCAAGGGGGGCAAGGTCTTCTACGACCAACCCTACGTGCTGGGAGGCGTTTACGACCGTAACAAATTCTATTACGCTGTGAACCAGTTCCGTATCGTGAATCTGGACAACTTCGTTATCGATTCCATGAAGTTCTCCGGCGCCCTCATTTCCGGCGGCATTTTCCCCGACATCGCCGAACCGTTGAAGGTGCAACCCGACTTCTCCTTGGGTTTCGTGCATAACACCGCTGGCCTGCCGATGTATGGTACCCGCGGCGGCTATCAAGGCCGTATTAGTCTGAGCAACAGAGGTCTGCGCGGCAAGGGCAACATCGACTACATCACCTCGCACACCTATTCCGACAGTTTGGTCTTCTACATCGATTCCACGAACGGTGCCGCCAACACGCACCGCGTTGACGAGCAGATGGCGGGCACGGAATTCCCGCCGGCAGCGGTTGAGGAGGCCTACCTGCACTGGGAGCCTTATCAAGACCAGATGTTCATCCACACCTTGCAGAATCCGATGGATCTCTTCACGGAAGCCACGTTGACCGGCAACTCCAAAATCACCCCGCACGGCATGTACGGCACCGGCATCGTGAAATTCAACCGCGCCGACATCTCCTCGCGGCTCTTCCAGTTCAAACACCACGAGATTTTGGCAGACACGGCCGACCTGCGGATTTATGACATCAGCGGCGGCAAGGACGTGGCTTTCTCCACCGACAACTACAACTCCCACATCGACTTCAAGACAAGAAAGGGCCACTTCAAAGCTAACGGCGAGGCCTCTGTGGTCTATTTTGTGCAGAACGAGATCAAGGCCAAATCTTCCGAGTTTGAATGGGATCCTATCGATTCCACGATGTTGCGGTTCAAGTGGGATGACCCGTACAAAGACACCGATATCGACAACACGCCCGTCAAGGAGTTGGTGGATATGCAAAGCACTGGCAATGAGTTGTATGCCGTCGCACCGGAGGTCAACTACCAGTTCACGGCGGTGAATGCCGAATTCGATTTTGCGAAAAATGTCATCTCCGCCCACGGGGTGCGCTACATCAACGTGGGTGACGCAGCCATCACCCCGCAGCATGGCGATGTGACCATCCGCAAGAGAGCGGCCATGGACGCTTTGGATAATTCCCGCATCCTCGCCGGACGGGAAAACAAATTCCACGAGCTTTACAACTGTCATACTCGCATCCAGAGCGCGACAAGATTCTATGCCAACGGTTATTACGATTATATTGATGCCGAACAGCGCGTGCAGACGCTCTATTTCGACACGATTTACTTCATGAAGGAGACCTTCGGCGAAGCGAGAATCCCGTTGGAGAAAGACTTCCACTTCAGCGACCAGTTCGCCTTCGACGGACGTGCCGAACTGCACAGCACCAACCCCTTCCTTTCCTACTTTGGCGGGGTGGAGATCATCCACGGATGCGACACGCTCAAGCACGCCCGCATGAAGATTCTGCAACAGGTCGATCCCAACAACATCATGCTGCAGGTGCATGACCGCACCAAGGACATGAACGAGCGCAAGGTGGTGGTGGCGATTGCCTCCAGCAACAAGACCGGCCGGATTTACACTGCGTTCGGCGTGGCCAAGGACGAATTCAACGATGCAGAATACATCAACGTGTTCGGATATATCACCTACGACAAAGAGACCCGCCAATTCAAGGCGGCTTCCAAAGAGAAGCTGATGGATCCCTCTGTGCCGGGCAACATCATTATCCTCAACACCGACAACTGCGAAGCGACGGGTAGCGGCACCATCGACATGGGCGCGAAACTCGGGCGTGTGGATTTCGTCACCAACGGCACCATCGTGAATTTCATGCTTGCCGATTCTGCTGAAATGCATCTCACCACCTCCATCGACTTCTTCTTCAACGACAAATCCATGGATTTGATGAACAAGGCGTTGGAGAATGCCTCGCTGAATTTCGTTGATGTTTCGGGCGACGAGGCCTTCGACCAAGCGCTGTACAACATCCTCGGCAAAGCGGAGTACGACCGCTATCAGCGGAGCACGGCCCTGGGACAGAACCGCCGTCTGCCGGATGCGCTACAGGTCCGGTTCCTCTTCTCCAACATCGATTTCGAGTGGGACAAGGATCAATCCACATTCAAGTCGCAAACCTCATTGCCTTTGATTGTTTGCGGCTCGAAACAGGTGTATAAGACGGTGCCTGGCCGTATTGTCATCGAAAAACGCGGTTCCCGAAACCGTCTGTACCTCTACTTCGAGTTCGACAACCAGTTCTATTACTTCCAGTTCGACAACAACGCGGTGTCGGCGTTCTCGTCCGACAAAGCCTTCAACGATGCCATCACCAGCGTGAAACCGAAAAACCGCTTCCAAGAGCCTGACAAAGACAAAGGTCTGCCTTCCTTCTCCTACAAGTTAGGTAACCGGAGTTTGAAGAACAAGTTCGTGAAGAACTATTTCACCGACATTGAGGAAGAACCCGAAACGGAGGAAGAGTAATGGAACGGATCTGGATAGCGGGACCCTGCGCGGCGGAGACACGCGAGCAGGTATTGGAGACGGCGAGGCAACTTGTTGAGCAATCGAGACTTGCCTCCATCAAGCTGGATTATTACCGGGCCGGTGCCTGGAAAGTTCGCAGCGCACCCGACAGTTTCACGGGGGCGGGCGAGACGGCTCTGCCCTGGCTTGAAGAGGTGCAGAAGACGTGGCAAGTGCCCGTCTGCGTGGAGGTGATGAACGCTAAGCAGGTGGAACTCTGCGCGAAATTCGGCATCCACGCCGTGTGGATTGGGGCACGCACTTCCGTCAATCCCGTTGAGGTGCAGCAAATTGCAGATGCCGTCCGCCATTCCGGGTTCACCGTGATCGTCAAAAACCCGATTATCCCCGACCTGAAGCTCTGGATCGGCAACATCGAACGGTTCTTGAAGGCGGATGTGCGACAGGTGATGGCCGTCCATAGAGGTTTTCCGGATGCGCAGGAGAACGTCTATCGCAACACGCCGCTGTGGCAGATTCCCATCGAGCTGAAAGTGCGGATGCCCGAACTGCCCATCCTTTGCGACCCGTCGCATCTGTGCGGGAAAGTACGTTGGATTCCCGAGGTAGCGCAAATCGCGATGAATTACGGCTTTGACGGGCTGATGACCGAATGCCACTGCTCACCTCAAGAGGCGTTGTCAGATTCCGAACAGCAGATGACGCCCGCACAATGGGCAGAGATGGTCGCCGGATTAGACCTTCGCAACGACACCCCGGACCTCGCCCTGGTCCAACAACGGGCAAAGCTGGAAAACATTGACAATCAGCTTAGTGAACTCCTCTACCAACGGATGATGATTTCGGACGAAATCGCCGAGATCAAGCGGAGGAACCATATCGCCGTGGTACAGCCACAACAGTGGCAGCAGGTGGTGAAACGCTACCTGAAACATCCCGAAGATGCTGCTTATCAGGATTTTCTGAATAAGTTTTTGGAACTGCTGCACCAAAGCTCTATCGAGCGGCAGAGGTAACTTAGGGTAGAGTCCCCACACGGCGGCTTCGCCTTGTGTGGGGTTACCTGCACTTCGTGCGTGTTGTCCCTTCGGGACTGCTTAAGGAATTATTCTTGTAATACTTCTTTCGCTTTCAGAATCACCTTATCGGTTTTGTTGACCACGGGATAGAACGCCTCGTCGCCGTAGAGGTTGCGGCCGATGAGTGCTTTCAGCCAGACTTTCAGCTCCTTGGAAGCATTGGGCGTCATCTTCGTGACTTTCTTCTTACTGCTCTTTTCATAATATTGAACGAGCTGTTGCAGCATCGCGTCCGTGACGGTCATGCCCGAAACGTAGGATTTGGCATCCGGATACTGCTTTTTCAACGTCGATTTATGTTCGGTGGCGTAATGGAAGGCATACTGGATCAGCGCCGAAGAATTGGCGATTTCGTAATAGGCATCCATATCCTCGCCGCGGTCAATGGGCACGAAATAGTCGGGCATGATGCCGCCGCCGCCGTAAACCGTACGTCCTTTCAGCGTGTGATAGACCTTCGTGGAATCGAGATGGATGCTGTCGGCACTCTCCATCTCACCGTTCAGCAAACGGTTGTAGAGATCCTCGTAGTAGGCGTCCGTGCCATGGGCATATTCGCGTTGGATACAACGGCCGCTGGGCGTGTGGTAGCGGGAAGTCGTCAGCCGGATGGAGGATTTGTCGGAAAGGTCGAACTGTCGCTGCACCAACCCCTTGCCGAACGAACGACGGCCCACGATGATGCCGCGGTCGTTATCCTGAACCGCTCCGGCCACAATCTCGCTCGCCGAAGCACTGAAGTCATCAATCAGGATAACCACCTTGCCCTCTTCGAAATCACCCTTATGCGAGGCGTAAATCACCTCGGGACGCACTTTTGATCCCTCAATGGAGACGATTTCGCGGTTTTTGGGGAGAAATTCGTCGCAAACGCTGACGGCCGCGTCAAGGAAGCCGCCGGTGTTGGAGCGCAAATCGACAATGAGGGAGGTCATGCCCTGCCGTTTCAGCTTCAGGATGTCATCGTTGAATTCCTTGGCGGTGGTACTGCCAAATTCGTTGAGTTTGATATAGCCGGTGGTCGCATCCATCATATAGGCCACGTCCACTGTGTAAGTCGGAATCACGCCGCGGGTAATCTCGTACGTGTATTTGTCCTTGAAGCCCGGACGAAGGATGCCGACCTTCACTTTGGAGCCTTTCTTACCGCGCAACAGTTTGAAAGCCTGTTCATTCTTGATTCCGATGATGGATTTTCCGTCCACTTCGATCATTCGGTCGCCGGCCATCAGTCCCGCTTTTTCGGAAGGTCCGCCCGAGATGACAGACACCACCATCAGCGTGTCGTTCATGATGTTGAATTGGATGCCGATGCCCTCGAACGATCCCTCCAGCGTCTCCATCATGGTCCTGTTTTCCTCGGCGGTGGAATAGGTGGAATGCGGGTCCAGACCTTGCAGCATCGCATTGATGGCCAGCCCGTAAATCGAATCCACATTGACAGAATCGACGTAATAGCGGTCGATATACCCCATCACTTCGCTCATCTTGTTGAGCTGTTCGCTGCCGCGTTTGCTCAAACGGTTCGGGTTGATATGCAGCGCGAGGGAGAATCCAGCCAAAAAAGCGACCAGAATCCACAAAAACAGAAGGCATCCGCTACGTCTATTCTCATTCATCATCCTTGAAATCTAAAAGGCCGCAAAGATAAAATTTCCGTGGAAATACGACCATCTCTATTTGATGAATTTTCCCATTTTCCGTACTCCATGGTCATCCATCCCTTCTATCAGGTACATCCCGGGAGCCAAATCCGACACATCTATGTCAATCATCGAATCCCCTTCTATATCCAACATCTTGATTTGCTGACCGTTCATGTTATAAAGATGCACCGTTTTCAAACCATTCGCCTCAATACGGATAACGGAGGTGGCTGGCACAGGATAGACCGTCAGCACATCGGAAGAGAGCACATGATCGGTGACAGAGGCCGGAATCCAGACATCCTCCCCGTCGGTGAGCCATTCCAAACTGAAGTTGTAAAACACGGTGGAGTAACCCGTTGCGCCCTCCTGTTTTTCCTCCACATACAATCCGATGGTCCCATCGGGAAGCACGCAGAGCGACGAATAAGCGGAGGCGTAGGGCACAATGCACTTGCTCACCGGCCAGGTTTGGCCCTCGTCGTAGCTTACATACACCGTGACGTTTTCGCGGTTGCTCCCGTACGGCAACGAATGGAGCAGGCGGTTCTGCTCATATCCCTGATTGACAGATGTGTAGCGGATCATGTCGCCGTTGCAGGCCGGCGCGACAAGATCGTTCCATGTGGAGACAGACGCTTGCCAAGTCTCGCCGCCGTCGCTGGAAATGTTGTACCAACGTTTGCCCGCATGGCGGATGCTCATCAGGATGCGGCCGTCAGCGAGTTCCGTCACCTTGGCCTCGTCGCCGCCCACCGACGCGCGCCCGGAAACCGTCCAAGTAGCCCCGTTGTCATCGGAATAGACAGCGTAATTGTTGAGCGACTGGGCAGAGCCCTCACGGATAGCCGCCACGAAGATGATGCGGCCGGTGGAGGTGCGCAGACCGTTTCCCGAGCCAAAAAAGGAGGCTCGCCATGTGCGGTGCGCGGGCACGACGCAGTTGCTGCCGAAGATGAAATCCGTGATTTCCGTCGCTGGCGTCCACGTTTGACCGTTGTCGTAACTCTTTGACATATAAGATCGTATCGGATTTGACGGGGTGGAATTCCAAAGTCCCGGTCCACCTACAAAAACCGCAATCAGCCCGTTGTCGTCGTTGCTCCAAGCCAGGGCGCAGTCGCCAAAACCATGGTTGTAACCCGTGCCTTCCGCAATGGTGAAAGTCGGTCCCCAAGTGCGGCCTCCGTCCGTGCTGCGGTTACAGATAATGTCGATATCCTCGGGGAGATCCCCCTCGTTGTACTTGCGCCGGTCGGTGACCGCCACAATAGAGCCGTCGCGGGCGGTGATGACCGCCGGGATGCGGTAGTTGGTAGAACCGTAGTCGCCGGGATTATACAAAACGGTGCGGAATGCGGTGTCGGTGCCGTCAGATTGCGCAAGCAGGGTGACCGCCATTAGCGCGAAAATGCAGAGTGTCAATGTTTTTTTCATACGGTATAGTCTATTCAACTCAATATTCGGGTGCAAATATAGGTTTTTTCTCAATTGGGAATCATATAGCACCGCAATCAAAAAAATAGTAAGTTTGCAGCCGAATTATGAGAAAAGTAACATTTATCCTATTAACGCTGGTTTATATGACGGCTTTCGGACAGAAACCGACAGCCGAATGGACGGAGGGCGCGGCAAACGACAAGGGCAGCGCACTGCACACGCTTGTGCTCCACAACGTGACGAAAGGCTCCCGCGTGTGGTTTCAGGAACTTTTCGATGGCAGAACGTATGTGGAGGGTCCCGCCATGCACCATTATCAGGGAACTTCCTGGTATATCGACATTCCCCAAAGCGGCACCGTGACGCTGAAATACTACGGCCGTCCGCTCCCACGACACGGCTGGGCACCAGAGGGGTTTGTCCTCCAGCAAGAAGGGAAACCTGACCAACCGATGGAGGTGCAATATCATTTTTTGAAACAACCCCCAGAGCGCAATTCAACGAACAGATATACAAGTAATTACAAGGTTCAACCAGGCGATATTATTCCTCGTGTAAAGCACATCCATTATGGCTTTGAACCTCTAGAAGTATCCGAAGAACACCCCGCTGGCTGGTATCGCATCATAATAGGGGGTGAGGACGGCGTGACGACCGTGGAATCCAGTGACAAGGATGGCGCTTTCTACGCAAAGATGACCCTTTCGAAACTTCCGCGACCGCTAACTCCCATGACCATCGAGGATTGGCCAGACTTATCCTACCGGGGGTTTATGTTGGATGTGGCCCGCGATTTCCGCACGGTGGACGAAGTGCTCGCCATTCTCGACCTGATGGCGGAATGGAAACTCAACACGCTGCACTTCCATATCGCGGATGACGAGTCGTGGTGCTTGGAAATCAAAGGGTTGCCGGAACTTACGGCGTATGGGGCGCATCACGAGCTTCCGGACGGGGACCTACAGGAGACCGCCGCGTTGAAGCCCACCTGCAACGGGCGCATTGGCTATAGCACCTATTACACGGCCGAGGAATACATGCGGATTCTCCGTTACGCGTGGGAGCGGCGCATCCGGGTGATTCCAGAATTCGACACGCCCGGACATTCGCGGGCCTCCATCAAGGCGATGCAAGCCTACGAAAGGCGTACGGGAGACACCTCATACCGGCTGCAAGACCCTGCCGACACCTCGCACTATTGGTCGGCGCAAGATTTCACCGACAATGTGCTGAGTGTCTATCTGCCAAGTGTTTACAAGTTCTACGGAATGGTCTTCGATGAGGTCATCCGGCTGCATCGCGAGGCCGGGGTGCCGTTGCCCGCCATCCATATCGGCGGCGACGAGGTGCCCGACGGTGCGTGGGCGGGTCGTGACCGCAAGGAAATGAAAGAGCTGTTCACCAACCGCATGCTGGATTTGGCGGAAGATCGGGGCATCCTTTTAGCCGGATGGGAAGACATCGCCCGCAACTTGGAACCCGAGACGCAGGAGCGGCTCAGGAAGTCTCTCTACTTCCTCAACGTATGGAATACCAACGGGATAGAAGGGTTTCCTGTGGTGGTTTCGCCCGCCGAATACACCTATTTGGATTTGGCCTACAACGACAGTCCTTTCGAAATTGGCCTCAACTGGGCCGGCTACGTGGATGAGCGGAAGACTTTCTCGTTGCAGCCCAAGGAGTACCTCGGCGACATCGTCGGGGTGGAGGCCGCGCTGTGGTCGTCGCAGCTCCGTAGCTTTTCCGACGCCACCTACCAGATGCTTCCCAAAGGCCTTGGCACCGCCGAGCGCGCCTGGAACGCCTATCCCAACTGGCCCACCGAAGCCGACTTCAACGCCGATTTCGAGCGGTTTTACGGCATTATGATGACCAACGAGTGGCCGGGATGGAAAGAAAAGGGATATAAGAATGCAATGAAGAAATAGATAGAGACGAGAAATATTGCGTCTCTACTGAAAAATACTACCTTTGCGGTTTAAGTCAAAAATTCAGAATAATGTTACAAATCGGAACAAAAGCCCCTTATTTTGAGGGCGTTGACGAAAACGGAAAAGCCGTTTCATTGAAAGATTTTGAAGGAAAGAAGCTCGTGCTCTACTTCTACCCCAAGGACAGTACGCCGGGCTGCACCGCCGAGGCCTGCGACCTGCGCGACAATTACCAGCGGTTCCTCGCTTTGGGTTACGAAGTGTTGGGCGTGAGTCGCGATTCCGCCTCCTCTCACCAGCGGTTTATCGCCAAGTACGAGCTCCCCTTCCACCTCATCGCCGATACCGACCTCACCATCCTGAAGGCCTACGAAGCCTGGGGCGAGAAGAAAATGTACGGCAAAGTGACCGAAGGCACGCTGCGCACCACCTACGTCATTGATGAGCAAGGCATTATCATCGACGCCATCGGCAAGGTGGACACCAAAAATCACACGGCACAGTTGCTGAAATAGGGATATTATTTTACGATTACAGGGTCTGTAGAGACGCGATTAATCGCGTCTCTACATGGGTTAACGCGTTCCCGCAAACGCTTTGAGTTTCTCCTCCGTTAGCCGGTAAATTGTCCAATCCTCCATGGGGAATAGCAGTTTATTCTTTCTCTAATAAACTCCGCCAGTCTTCTATCAATGCTTGAATGTCTGGCAGTTTATTGACAATGTATTGTATATCTTTAGTCCTTATGGACCTCTCAATAGCATGATGAATACTATAAAAATTTCGGACATTGTGACTTGTATCCTCAACACAAGTGACATATATTGGATTGTCAGTGACTCCAGTGGGATTATTACACGTGAAAAAAGTCCAATTCCATCCATCACAAATGGGTGGTTCTTCGCTTAGGCAGGTGTCTCTGTGTGCAGTCTTCACCGCCAATTGAAACAACTCGTTCAACAGAATCCCCAGAGAATCAGGTATTCTGAACGACTGTTTCTTGATTTTCACTTTCTCGAATGGCAACAAAACAACATTCCCGTCTGCATCTAATGCCGCAGAACCATCTGGATTCCGTTTAATTGTCGGATGCGGAAAATGTGTCTGGCACTCAGCAAACACTATTTTATGTTTTTTGGAGAAATAAGCATAGCCGTAGTCAGGTTTGGCAATACCAGGTTGATACAAGCACGCGAAATCATAGTCCAACCCAAGCATCTGCTCCATCCTTATGGAATTCATAATAATTGACCAATACAAGCTCCCATCGTCAGGCTCCAGTACTCGCTGAGCTCGAATATTCGAGCAGAACAACAGTAAGACCAATAAAGTGTATCGTAGATTCCTCATATCAATTTTCTGTGACTACTATTTGCGAAATATAGGTTCAATCCACGCTGCAAAACAGGTTCGTTTTTTCCATTTCCTTGCGGTACAAATAAAACGCTGTCAGAGACACCGCAAAATAACACACATTCGAAACATTGGAGAAATAATGGACATAAAAATCATCCGTTGGCTCCAAATACATGTAATGCGCGAAAACGATGTTGGGCAGGAACCACTTCGTGAAAACGAAGAGGGTAAGGAGAGACAATAAAACGGCCAGCGGAGGCACAATCATCTTCTTGCGGATAATCATATATATAGTACCTGCGGTGATGGCGAGAAGCAGTGGGTAAAAGACACAGTCCAGTAACACAGGATGATACGTGTAAGGCCAATAGCTGTTCGCAATGTAATTCACGGAAAATAGAACGAGGTGGAATGTGAGAAAGAAAAGCATACCGCCACATAAATATCGGTTGGTCGTATCGATTGTGTCCGATCCAGGACCAGATTCCGATGCATCGAAATTCCACCACAGGAAAGAGATGATAACGAGTGTGGTGATCACCCACGACCACAATCTGATTTTCCACATGGTAAGATTTGAGATGTCATGAGTCGTTGTGAGATAATGATCATCAAAAAAGTCGGTGAACAAGGAAAGATAACCTAACAACTGAACCAGTGCAAACAGCACTACAACAGCAATGAGATGCTTCCATTGGAGGTTCCAAACGATGGCTTTGCGGAAAAGAAAATAGAACGCAACCAGTTTCAGCAACTTTTCCATAATGACAACTGGAATGGGGTTCTCCAAGCAACCCTCTATCGCAAAAAAGATGGGAGAGATACTCCACCAGACGATTTCAAACAGCGAATAAAATGCGATTCCCAGCAGAAAATATTGGTAATCTAAAGATTTTTCGATTGTGGTATTCATATTATGATGTTTTTGCGAATGTTATTCTTTTATTCATCACATGTAATAACCTTAGAAAACGTTAAGGCCTTTGCTCAGTTTTTCCATCAATTTGCGAAAACCAGGCTTCTGATGTTGGAATTCGTCATACACCTGTTGACACTCTGCATCACAATTCAATGGACGCCCCGCAGCGAACTGTTGTTGAAAATAGTGATACTCCTCCAAAAAGTGGCCGCCGAACAGCACTCGCCAAGCCTCTTCCTGTCGTTCCGTCACAGATACAGCTTTCGCGGTGATTTCTAAAAACAGTTGGTTGAAATAACAATTCTCGGGAGGGATACGTTTCCATACGGCGAGACCAAGATGTATCATTTCGTCTGTCACTGCCAGCAGTTGATCAGCATAATAAACATCAATTGGAGTAGGTTCGAGTTCGATGGGATTCATTTCACCATCATCCTTCACATTGTAATATAGAACCCTTGCTTTCTCGAATCGTATTTCTAATGGGAAAATGCGTTTTTCCTTATCTATACCAACACCTTTCTCGTCTCGAATTATGCTCGCGAAAGTGTTTGTGCATATATCATCTACGACCACGACAAAGTCGCCATCCTCAAAACGGGCACTCAAGATATCGCTATCGTGAAGAACGCTTAACAAGTATTGGGCATACTTCCCCAATCGTTGCGCATTTTGCTTGATTATCTGTTCTTGCTGAGAAACAAAATAGGCATTTGTCTTTTCGTCTAATGTCGAATCATCCACGAAAATATCCGCGAGCCACGGAGCAACGTCTTGGATGTACTTTTTATCAGGCATTTGAAGAGAGAAATAGAATTGATTTACTCCTCAACCAATTTCGTAATTCTATCCACAAATTGGCGAGCTGGTTCTCGAAAAGACTGTGCATCTTCACTAGTGATATCATACGCGCAGTTGTAATCTGCTTTCTGACGGAGTTGAAACAATCGCGCAAGAAAACTACCTGATTCCATCGGAACGATGCCCGTTTTCACAAAGTGTTGGCTAAACTGTGAAATCATTCCTGAATGTGTGCGAACAATTAACTCTTTTTTCAAGAAAAGAGCCTGAACAATATGAAAGCACGCATAATAATAGCGATTGACGGCAAGGTCAGTGTGACCTAGCGACATCATTTCTTCGGCCTGATCTAGCATGTGATGAGATTTCTCAACTTGCCGATTGATCAACAATTGTTTCTCCTCCTGATTCATGACAGTAGATTTACGGCATCGTGTTGAACATTTTCATAAAAAGGGGTGGCACTGTACGACCGCCATTCTTTCTGCGTGTACATAATTGGATTGATTTCCTCTCCTAATTCACAACCCAACAATACAAAAGGGTAGCTCACAGCGTCATAGTCTGATTGGGTTAAAGTATCCTTATTTAATATAAGTAAAACATCCCAATCCGATTGAGGATGAGCCGTTCCCCTTGCCTGCGAACCATAGAGCAATGCCTTCCCTCCATCGGGAATGACCTTTGTTGCAAGTTGTTTTAATGCAGCCAATACGCTTTTCATAACATTTCCTTTTTCACTCTGCAAAATTACAAAAATATTTCATTCCCTTCTCGCAAACGCCCTCAACTTCTCCTCCGTCAGCCGGTAAATCGTCCAATCCTCCATGGGGACGGCGCCGATGCTCTTGTAGAAGTCGATGGAGGGCTGGTTCCAGTCGAGGCAGACCCACTCCATGCGGCCGCAGTGACGTTCCAACGCCAACTTTGCCAGATACTGCAGCAGTGCCTTCCCGTAGCCAAGACCACGCTTCTCCGGCAACACGAAGAGGTCTTCCAAATAGAGGCCTTTGTGTCCCACAAAAGTGGAAAAGTTGTGGAAGAAGAGGGCGAAGCCAACGATCACACCGTCCTCTTCTGCGAACACCACCTCCGCTTCGTGGAGCACAAAGAGTGCCTCGTGAAGTCCCTCCTCGGTGGCTTCCACTTCATGGGCAAGTTTTTCATACTCAGCCAGTTTCTTAATAAATTCCAAAACAGTGGCGGCCTCGTTCTCTTTCGCCGCGCGGATGGTGAATGTGGGCATAATGGATTATTTTTGTATTTTTTGTAACATCGTCACGGGATAAGATGAGTATTGTCTTCCTTGCAATAGACCAACACCGCGATCATTGCGAACGGCGGCAGGATGCACAGCGAAATCCCGAACCATGCCCAAAACGAATGGTTCCGCAGCTTAGCCAAGAATCCATTGAACAGCGCCCATCCGACATAGACCAGAATGACGGCCACAAGAATCACGATTTCTGAGGTTGACATATAGGAGATTTTGGGGGCAAAGGTACAAAATTTCCCGAACCAAGGCCTTGTGTCATAATAAAAACATCGTATTTTTGCCGCCTGAAATTCAAAAGAAAGCGAGATGACCCAAAAGGCAATACGAAAAGTAAATATCCTGATGTGCGACACGTATCCCGGACTGCTTCCGGAAAGCATTCCGAGTCACGCGTCCATGTTCTTCAACTTGTTCCGACCCATCAATCCCGAACTCTCTTTCGATATCTACCGTGTGATGGATGGCGAACTGCCGGAAGATTTTGAGTCAGAGACCCTTTACCTCATCCCGGGCTCCAACAACGCTGCCTACGACGAGCTACCGTGGATTCTCGATTTGCAGGAGTGGATTCGGAAGGCTGCAGAGCAAAAAGTTCCCCTTGTAGGCATCTGTTTCGGGCACCAGATCATCGCGCAGGCGTTGGGCGGTCATGTAGAGCGTTTTGCCGGCGGCTGGGGCGTGGGCATCCGCGAATCGCAAATCCTGGACGAGGAACTGCGCACCTATTTCCCCGACGGCCGTCTGCGCCTCATCGTCAACCACCACGACCAAGTGATGCAGCTTCCGGAAGGCGCGTTGCCCCTCGCCACCAGCGACTTTTGCCGTTACGAGGGCTTCCGCATCGGTCACCACATCCTCACCTTCCAAGGGCACCCCGAATTCACCGTGGAATACGAACGTCACCTCATCCTCAACCATTCTGAGAATGAAGACGACACGGTAAAGCAGCGGGCGTTGAAATCGTTGGAAGGGATGGTGCCGCAGGGGGAGGTTGTGGCGAGGTTTTTGTTGGGGTGTTGTAGGGGCGAATAATGATTCGCCCCTACGGATCGTCACGGGATAATATGCGTATTGTCCTCCTTGCAATAGACCAGCACCGCGATCATCGCGAACGGCGGCAGAATGCACAGCGAGATGCCGAACCACGCCCAGGACGAATGGTTCCGCTGTTTAGCCAAGAACCCGTTGAACAGCGCCCATCCGAAATAGACCAGGATGACGGCCACAAGAATCACGATTTCTGAGGTTGACATAATGTATCAATTGAATGGTAGGGGCGAATAATGATTCGCCCCTACAGATGTAATTCCTATTTTTGTTTCACCCAAATAAGGTTCGCGGTATCATATCCCCGGCGTTGGGCTTCGGCAAGAATGATGTCTAAGGTTTCCTGCGGCAGCTCGGGTGTGCGCGAGAGAATCCAGAGGTACTTGGCGCTTTTGCTACCGATGAGTGCCCAGCCGTAATTCTCGTCAAGGAGCATCACACGGTAATCGGAGTAGAACGGACCGAAGAACGACACGCGCAGTAATGCGGGGGTGTCCGTGGTTTTTGCCTTGCCGTTGGAGGTTTTCTGCTCACCATCCTTGATGCCGGTGTTAGTGACAGCAATCTTGCCATCCTCGCGCAGAGCGTAGTTAGCCTTGCAGAAGTCGAGTCC
>JAGCVQ010000102.1 GCA_017962275.1 Bacteroidales bacterium | reverse complement strand
TTAGGGTTTAGAGTTTAGGGTTTAGAGTTTAACTCTCAACTCTAAACTCTCAACTCTAAACTTTATAAGAAGTAATCGTATGAAGAAAGTTTTTGTCAGTGGCTGCTATGACCTGCTGCACAGCGGTCACGTGGAGTTTTTCCGGCAGGCGGCGCAGTATGGTGACTTGTATGTGGGCATCGGCTCCGACAACACCATTCTGCATTACAAGCACCATAAGACCATCTACAGCGAGCAGGAGCGGCTTTTCATGGTGAAGAGCATCCGTTATGTGAAGGACGCTTTCATCAATCAGGGCGACGGCATTCTCGATTTCCTGCCTACGCTCGATTTTCTGAAGCCGGATATCCTTGTGGTGAACAGCGATGGCGGTTCCGATGCGAAACGCAAGGTCTGTGAGGAGCGGGGAATGGAGTATATCGTGCTCGACCGTATTCCCCATGACGGTCTTGCTGCCCGCAGCAGTACGGAACTGAAGAAGACCGAGTGTCTGCTGCCCACGCGGTTGGATCTCGCCGGTACGTGGATTGACCAGCCTTACGTGAGCCAGTATGCCCCCGGCTGGGCACTCACCATCAGTCTGGAACCCACCTTCGAGATTCGGGAGCGTTGCGGGCTGAGTACCTCCACGCGCAATGTCATCAAGCGTATCTGGCCTTATCAGTTGCCCAATATGGATCCTGAAACTTTAGCGCGGCTGGTTTTCTGCTTTGAGAACCATCCCGAACGTGAGGACGGCATCATCAGCGGGGCGCAGGATGCGATAGGAATTTGTGTGCCGGGACTATGCAGACATTTTTACGATAACCATTTCTGGCCCGAGCGCATCGAGACCTGCGAGGACGAGCGAGTGCTTACCTGGCTGGAAAACCACTTGGTGATGATTCCGATGGAACCCCGGAAGCCGGGCTGCAGTGTGGTGGAAGGACAGGACATCACGGAAGAGAAGGTTAAGGCCCTCGCCACTGCTGCCGACAACTGTTGGGAGGCCGTTCTCCGTACTGACTTGCCTGCATTTGCCGCTGCTTACAAGGCCTCCTTCGAAGCACAGACGGCCATGTTCCCTGCGATGATTCAAGGTTGTGTGCAGGATTACATCGACCGATATTCTCCTCTTGAGGATGTTTTGGCGTGGAAGATGCCCGGTGCGGGTGGCGGCGGCTACCTCGCCTGTGTGGTTACCGATGCAGAAAAATTCTGTTCAGAACACCCCGAGGCAATTGCACTGCATATCCGCCGGAGCGGAATGTGATGAAAGTTGACAGTTGAGAGTTGAGAGTTGAGAGTTTAGAGTGTTGAGTGTAGAGTGTTTTCTAACTCTCAACTTTACACTCTCAACCCTCAACCCTCAACCCTCACCCCTAAACTCTAAACCCTAAACTCTAAACTAATGAAAAGGTACTGTCAAACATTGGAGCTGCGGGATGATCCCGAGCTCATCGCAAAATATGTGGAGGTGCATGCACATGTGTGGCCCGAGATTATTGAGGGACAGCACGAAGTGGGCATCCTCGACATGCAGATTTACCGTCATGGCCGCCAGCTGTTCATGATTTGCGACACCGTCGATGATTTCGACTGGGAGCGCGATATGGCACGGCTTGCCAAATTGCCGCGACAAGCCGAATGGGAAGCCTACGTTTCCCAGTTCCAAGGTTGCGCCGCCGATGCCCGAAGTGACGAAAAGTGGCAATTGATGGAAAAAATCTTCCAATCGTAGCTGCTTGATGATACTTGTATTTCGCTATCAACCAATAACTTATCCAATTATCGGGGGGGGGGTGAAAATCGTCAGGATTCAGGACAAATTTGGAAAAAATTCTTTCATTATGTGCATTGTTATTAATATTTTGTACTTTTGCATTTTCAAATGAAGAATTATGTATTGGGAGATTCCATTAGTTCTTGAAGCTGTGATGTGCGCGTTGATTGCCATCGTGACAGCCATTGTGATGAATCCGCTCATCATCAAATTGTCATTGAAAAAGCACCTTACCGACAACCCCAACTTCCGAAAACTGCAGAAGACCCCCGTGCCCGTGCTGGGCGGCATGAGTGTGTTCCTCTCCTTTATCGTGGGGCTCTTTTTCTGCAATATCTTCCATCCTACCGACCGACTATACGTGGTCATCGCGGCCATCTCCATCATGTTCTTCCTCGGCTTTTTCGACGATCTGCTGGATATCTCCTACAAGATGAAGTTTCTCGTCCAGTTCGGGGTCGTCTTTATGCTCTGGACTTTCGGCTATCGCGTCGATACGCTGGTGGGACTCTTCGGCATTACGGAAATCCCGATGTTCTGGAGTTTGGTGATATCGCTCCTCGCGGGCGTGGGACTGATGAATTCCCTGAATATGGTGGACGGCGTGGACGGCCTCGCCTCGGGGTTGGGTTTCATCACGAGCTCCATCTGCGGCGCCTATTTCATCACGCACCACGACCCCCTCTTCGCCATGCTCTCCATCGTGTTTGCCGGCGCGCTCATCCCCTTCTTTTTCTGTAACGTCTTCAGCCGCAAGTACAAGATGTTCATCGGCGATGCCGGTTCCCTCATCATGGGCACCCTCGCATACGTCTTCACGTGCCGCGTCATCCATACGCCCCATCTGGACTGGAACGACCAGTTTTGTGTGGCCATGATGTTCGCCATCTATTCGCTGCCCGTCTTCGACACCCTTCGCGTGATGGCGGTGCGTCTGGCGCACGGTAATTCGCCTTTCAAGCCCGACCGCACGCACCTGCACCACATGTTCGTGGATCTGGGCTATCCCCACGTCATGATTACCGCTATCCTGCTCTTCATCAACTGTCTGGTGATCTTGGTTTGGTATATCACCAGCCTCTATATGGAATCCATCAACGGACAGTTCTTCGTGGTGATAGGCACGGCTATATTGTTGATTCCGGGCCTCTATTTCGTGCTGAAGCTCATTGCCCTGAAGAAACCTGAACTTTTTGAACGGTTCAAGCAACACTCCAAGCGCGTTTCCAGCAAGCCGATCAGTATCCGCGACCACATCAGCGATATCCTTGATGGAGGTCGCCGCCGCAGAAGAAAAATCCGCAAAGCAACAGAAAAGGCTGTCACGCAGTGACAGCCTTTTCTCTTGTAACTCTCAACTCTCAACTCTACACTCTCAACTCTCAACTGAAGAATATCCTCTCCATTTCTCCACCACGGCGGCAAAGTCTTCCGGCAGCTCCGATTCGAACAGAATCGCCTTGCCGGTAATGGGGTGCTTGAAGCCCAACGATTTGGCGTGCAGGGCCTGCCGCGGCATCAGCGAGAAGCAGTTGCGGATGAACTGCTGGTATTTCGTGAACGTGGTGCCCTTGAGGATGCGGTTGCCGCCGTAGGCCTCGTCGTTGAAGAGCGGATGTCCGATGTGCTGCAGGTGGACGCGGATCTGATGCGTGCGGCCGGTCTCCAACTGGCATTCGATGAGGGTTACGTAGCCAAAACGCTCCACCACACGCCAATGTGTGACGGCGTGCTTGCCCTGGTCGCTGCCCTCGGGGAACACCGTCATCACCATGCGGTCTTTGGGGTTGCGCCCCACGTTGCCCACAATGGTGCCGGAATCCCCTTCCATGTCGCCCCACACCAACGCCCAGTATTTGCGTTCCAGGTCGTGGTCGAAGAAGGTCTTGGCCAACCGCATCTGCGCTAACTCGTTCTTGGTCACCGCCAACAGCCCGGAGGTGTTCTTGTCAATGCGGTGTACCAACAGCGGTTTCATGGGGGAGCCGTCCTCCAATTTTTGGTCGCGAAGATAGTAGTAGAGCGCATTGACCAGCGTGCCGGTGTAGTTGCCGTAAGCCGGATGCACCACCATGCCCGCCTCTTTGTTGACAATCAGCAGGTCGTTATCTTCATAGACGATGTTCAGCGGGATGTTCTCGGGCAGGATTTCGGTGTCGTTCGGCGGATTGGGCATCAGCACGGAGATGGTGTCGCCGGGCCGCACCTTGTAGTTCTGCTTCACGGGGCTGCCGTTCACCAAGATACAGTCCGCCTTCGCCGCCTGCTGCACTTTGTTGCGCGACGTGTTGGCGATCAGGTTGAACAGGTACTTGTCGATGCGCAGCATCTCCGTCCCCGCCGTCACCTCGAACCGAAAATGTTCGTATAACTCGTCGTTGGCTGTTGGCTGTTGGCCGTTGGCCATTGGCTCCTGGCTATCGGCTGTTGGCTGTTGGCTTTGAACTTTTAGTTGTGGGTTGTTCATTTCTTATTCTTGAGATAAAAGTATTCAGTTGTCTCTCCAAAGATTGGAGCTCCATAACAGTGGTGTTATAGACCTCTTCCGTAATGTAATTACGTCTTCTTGCTATAAGAAGTTGTGTCTCAACTTCAAACGCTGAACCTATTGCAACTTCAAGGTAATGTGCAAACTCTGCCGTAGATGTCCTTGATGCTCCTTCTGCAATATTCGATGCTATGGAAACAGCTGCACGACGCAACTGATCGCCTAAGGCAAACAACTCGTACTTTGGAAATCCGTCACATAGAGCATAGACAATATCAGCTATATCAACAGCTTTCGTCCATACTTCATATTGCCTGAAGTTTCTCATATATATTGTACTATGTTGTACTCTTCCTTAAAAAGCCAATGGCCAAAAGCCAAAGTTTAAAAGCCAAAAGCCAAAGTTAGCGATTGCACGCCTTGCAGATAATCTTCTTCGCCTCCTGATTCTCCAAAATGCAGGTCGGCAGTTTATCGACAAGACCGCAGAGACGGGTCGGGTTTTTCTCGGCGGCTAAGCCCACAGCCTTGGTGAAGAGTCCGCTGAGGTAGGTCTCCTCGCGGTGCGCGGCGAGCGTCACGTAGGAGAAGATGAAGTCTTCGGAGATGGTCGGGTCATCCAGGAACGGCGTCATCAGCGAGAGCGAATACATGTAGTCGTAACGTTTGTTGAAGTAGGAGGCGAGCTTGAAGGCGTTCTTCCAGCTGTCCATCTTTTCGTTACGTATCTCTTTGATTTTCTGGTAGGTGCTTGTAACCATCGCGGTGGTTTCCGGGGTGGCGGGCAGCGTGTCCAAGTAGTTGATAATCTTGAACTGGTACTCCAAGTTGAGGCTGTTCACGCGGTCTTTCGGGATGGCGGGAATGGTGTAGAGCTTGTCGATGGCGGCCTGTGTCTTGGTGATGTCGGCCATGGTGTTGATTTTGGCAGCCAGCACATCGGCCACGGTCGTGTTGTACAGCAGCAACTGGTTGGCGGTGTTGAGGTTGTAGATCTTCGTCATCTGCTCAGCCATCGCGGGCGTCAGCTTCGAACTCTTGTAGTATTGGGCGTACAGCTTGTTGTTCAGCAGCGTCTGGTACTCTTTCTTGAACGGAATCTCCATCTTCTCCAAAGAGGAGGACGAGAATTTGCCGTTCTCCACCTGCTTGAGGATGTAGTCTTCCACCGACATGGCGAAACCGAGTTGTTTCGGGTTCTTGACGGCGTTGTTGAATTTCCAGAGGGCGAACGCCTCCTCACCGGTGGGGGAGTCGGCATAATAGGTCACGCTCTGACGGAGTTCCATCGTGCGCAGCGGGGCCAGATAGTTGGTATCCAGCACTTTGGCGGCATAGCGGTTGTAGAGACGCAACTCCTTGGCGGCCTCCTCCAACGTCTTGAAGCTCAGGTCGTAATATTCCTCATGTTGGGTGATTTTCTCTTTGAACTCGTCCCAGCAGTAGTCGTACACCAACTTGATGTCCACGCCGGGGAAGTAGCGTTGCAGGTCTTTCTTGACGGCGGCGGCGCGCTTTTCCTGGATGGCTTTGTAGGCGGGATCCTGGTAGTAGTCGGGGGAGATGTGGGAGATCAGCTCCACGCTGTTGACCTTGTACGGCGGCAGGTTGGGATCGGTTTTGTCGAGGTTGAAGCCGGCGGCGGTATAGTCGGTTTTCTTGGCCTCGTAGGGGAACGAGAGGCTCACGGTGCCGTCTTCAGGGGAGATCGTCCATTCGCCAGTGCTCTTGATGCCGGTCTCGTCCTTCACGAAGTTGATTTTCTCGGTGTAGTCGGCGCCCTTGCTCTCGATGCGCTTGGCGATGACGGAGCGGCAAACGTGGTTCCCCTCCTTGATCACCAACACGATGAGATCCAGCCCTTTGTTGTCGTTGACTTCTGCCGGCAGATCCGCGATTTTGGCAATCAGCTTGCCGGATTTGAGGTTGGCGTTCTCGTTGGCGGCCATCAGCTTCTCGAAGGTGATGGGTTTGGTGACGGTGCCGCGGTGGTAGAGGTCGTAATCCACCTGATGGTTGTCGCATTCGTATTGCCCCTCTTGCACGATGTCGATGACGATGGCGTCACCCTCCTTGCCGATGAGACGCTTGATTTCCTTGTAGTTATCGGTCGTGAAGTAGATTTCCCCGTTTTTGTTCACGGAGACGCACTCGGAGAGGATTTCCATTCCGGGTTCAGAGGCGCACTTCTTGCAGACCTTTTCGTCATAACCCTTCAGACTGGCTTGCCCTTTGGTATAGGGGACATCTTTCTCGTTGTAGCCCGCTTTGTAGAGGTTGAAGGTGCGGTCGTTGCCCAGCACGAGGGAGGTGTACATGCTCTTCATGGCCACGTCGGTGTTGAAGCCGAAGCCCATGTAGGTGTACTTCTCGTTGAGCATCACGTCGGCGGTCTTCACGTTTTTGAGGATGGACTGCACCAACGAGAGACAGAGGTCGTAGTAGGTGTACTCCGCCTCGCCCATGTAGGCTTTCGCTTTGGCCACCAATTCCTCGCCGTTGCCCGCCAAACCGTACTTGCGCAGACGGAAGAAGGTGGTCTTGTACGGGGCGTTGTTGTCCAGCGTCTTCTCATCCTTGGAAGCCTGGAAATCAGCTTGGAACTGCGCGGTGGAGTCCAAACTGATGTCGTGTTTCAGTTTCGGCACGTAGCGGAATTCGGCCCGCGCCATATCCACCATGTCGGTGAAACACTGGTACAGAATTTTCTCGTCGTAGTTGTTCGGCGCGAAATTCCGCACATATTTGGCATTTTCCTTCAATGCCTTCGGATCGAACCGGCTGTATTGATTTTCGGTTTGGGCGTATGCAAAAACGCTGAAAATCAATAGTATAGAAAAAATCGAAAAGGTATATTTTCTATTCATAAGCGGTATTTTTTAGATTGCAATTTAAACTTAGCAAATGTACATAAATTTCAATTCGAACTTTATGTATTTTTGCGTTTTCTTCAAGTAATAATTTTTGTTGTTGCAAATCAGTTAGTTATACAATAAATCCCAAAATCAATGAAAAGAATCACCACATTTGTTTTATGTTCTATGGCTTTCATTATGATGATGTCTTGTCATTCCAAGAAACCGAAAATCGAGCCGGTGACTTATCCGGAGACCAAGAAATGCGACACGGTTGATCATTACTTCGGGGTGGCCGTCCCTGACCCCTACCGCTGGTTGGAGGACGACTATTCGGAGGAGACCGCCAACTGGGTGAAGGCCCAGAACGCCGTGACCAACGAGTTCCTGTCGCGCATCCCTTACCGCGAGAAGATGAAGCAGCACCTGAAGGATATCCTGAATTACCCGAAGGAGGGTGCGCCGTGGAAGAAGGGCGACCGTTACTTCTTCTACCGCAACGACGGCTTGCAGAACCAGAGCGTGCTCTATTACAAGAACTCCTTGGACGGCAAGCCTGTGGAGCTGCTTGACCCGAACAAGCTTTCCAAAGACGGTACCGTGGCGCTCTCAACCCTCGACATTTCCGACGACGGCAAGTATCTCGGTTACGCCATCTCCCGCAACGGCAGCGACTGGCAGGAGATTTACGTCAAGGACATCGAGACGGGCAAGGTTCTGGACGACCATCTCGTGTGGGTGAAGTTTTCCGGCATCGCGTGGAAGGACGACGGTTTCTTCTACAGCCGTTTCCCGGAACCCAAGAACGAGCTCTCCGGCGTGAACGAGAACGGCAAGCTCTATTACCACAAGGTCGGCACCGACCAAAAGGAGGACAAGCTCGCGTATGAGGACCGCACGAACCCGAACCTGAGCTTTAGCGCCGGCGTGGTCAACAAACGCTACTTGGTGATTTACGGCAGCGAATCGACATCCGGCAATTGTCTGTATTACAAAGATTTGTTGAAACCCAACGCGCAGTTCGTGAAATTGGTGACCGACTTTAAGGACGACTACGCCGTGGTGGATGAGGTGGACGGCAACTTCCTCGTGATGACCAACCACGATGCTCCCGCCTACAAGTTGGTGAAGATTCCGTTGGACAATCCCACGAACTGGACCGACCTTATCCCGCAATCCAAGGACATCCTCACGGGGGTGAGCCATCTTGGGAAGAAGCTGATCGCCAACTACAACAAGGATGCGCATTCCGTGGTGAAGATTTTCGACGAGAACGGTAAATTCCTCGCCAATCTCGACAACGACCTGATCGGTTCCATCGGTGGTTTTGCCGGTGAGGCGGAAGATACGGAGACGTTTTATACCGTTACCTCCTACATCACTCCGGCCGCCATCTACCGCTACGATGTCACGAACAACAAATCCACTTTGTACAAGAAGTCCGAAATCAAGTTCAACTCCGACGAATATGTCACTGAGCAGAAGTTCTTCACCTCGAAGGACGGCACGAAGGTTCCGATGTTCATTACCTACAAGAAGGGCATCAAGATGGACGGCAACAACCCGACACTGCTTTACGGTTACGGCGGTTTCAATATTTCCTTGACGCCCAGTTTCAGCACGACCCGCATTTTGTGGTTGGAGCAGGGCGGTGTGCTGGCGATTGCCAATCTGCGCGGCGGTGGCGAATACGGCAAGGAGTGGCACGAGGCCGGCACCAAGATGAAGAAGCAGAATGTGTTTGATGACTGCATCGCGGCGGCGGAATGCCTTATCAATCAAGGCTATACCAGCAAGGAGAAGTTGGCCTTGCAAGGCGGTTCCAACGGTGGTCTCTTGGTGGGTGCGGTCGTGAACCAGCGTCCCGACCTCTTCGCGGTGGCCATCCCGCAGGTGGGTGTCATGGACATGCTGCGCTACCACAAGTTCACCATCGGTCGTTACTGGGCTACCGATTACGGCACCAGCGAGGACAGCAAGGAGATGTTCGAGTACCTCTACAAGTACTCCCCGCTGCACTCCATCCAGAACGGCAAGGAGTATCCGGCCATCTTGGTCACCACCGCCGATCACGACGACCGTGTGGTGCCGGCACACTCGTTCAAATACGCCGCGGCATTGCAGAACAGTGACATCGGCGACAAGCCGCACCTCATCCGCATCGAAAGCAACGCGGGTCACGGCGGCGGCAAACCCCTTGAAAAGACAATCGAAGAGGTGACCGACATGTTCTCCTTCATCTTCTACAATATGGGCGTGGAGCCGAAATACTAATCTCGGCGACTATGAAAAAACAAAACCGGACTTCTCTCTCTGAGGAGTCCGGCTTTGTTTATAAGGAAAAGGACGGGTTATTCTTGCGTTGTCGCCCCGAGGTTCAGATACGGGTTGTCGCAATGCTTGTAGAGGTCGCGGTAGTTGGATTTCGGGTGTTTGGGAATCTCGATGTCGTAGGATTTTCCGGATGCGACGGTGAGCTTGTTGTTGCGGATCCAGGGGTTGAGGTTGCGCAGCTCGCGGTAGGTGACGTGGTGTTCCTCGGCAAAACGCGGCAGACTGGGGATTGACGAGGTGACCTTCACGGTCTTGGTCTCAATGGGATGGTACATCTGCGCGGGACAGAGCTTCACGCCGTACTCCTGCGGGTTCTCGAAGATGAGCTTGAAGGAGAGGATGCGGTAGATGTACCGGGAGGTCTCGTTGTTGAGCCACATGTCCCAGTATTCGTGCACCTGCTGGTCATCGACCGCCGCCTGCAGACCGCCGTCGCCGCGGTTGTAGCCTGCTGCCGCCATAGTCCAGCTACCGAATTGGTTCTTCATCTTCTTCAGATACTTGCATGCGGCGCGGGTGGATTTTTCCAAGTTGCAACGCTCATCCACATCGTTGCTTACCTCCAGCCCGAAAACCTTGGCGGTGGAGGGGATGAACTGCCAATAGCCGCCGGCGCTGGCGGGCGAGGTCACATTCTCCAGCCCGCTCTCGGCCACGCAGAGGTATTTGAAGTCGTCCGGCACGCCCTCCTCTTTCAGGATCTTCTCGATGGTGGGGAAGATGCGGGTCGAGAGTTTGAGGATGCGCAGGGTTTTCGAGTGTTGGTAGCAGTTGACGATGACCTCGCGGTCAAGGGCCTCCCGCACCCAATAGACATCCAGCGGCACCTCCTCGCCGGCGAAGGTGATGCTCTGCGGCAGGGGCGGCGCGGTGATGGTGTTCGCGTATTGGTTCGGGGTGGGATCGGCCTCGCTGCGCCCCTTGGTGATGGCCCAGCAGCCGGTCACCGCTAACAACGCCGTCAACACACAGACGGCGATGACAATCATGTTCTTCCTCATAGTGAACGGGTTATAATGGTTTTGACACAAAAAAATTGTACCTTTGACGAAGATGCAAAGGTACATTTTTTTGGTTACACGGTTATACGGTTACACGGTTACGCGGTTATAGGTGATGTTGTAGGGCTGTCGCATTGCGGCAGCCCTACAAAGCATTGCGGCAGCCCTACAGGTGTCGTTACCGATTCTCGATGTCTTTGAAATATTTCACCGTGCCGTAGGTGATCTCGTCGCAGGCGGCGTCGTCGCAGACGATGATGCCCTTGGGATGGAGCTGCAGGACGGAGACAGTACACATCTGGCTGACGGCACCTTCGATGGCGGCGGCCAAGGCGCGGGCCTTGCCGTGACCGTTGGCCAGGATCATCACCTCACGGGCGTCCATCACCGTGCCCACACCGACGGTCAGCGCCGTCTTGGGCACCTGGTTGATGTCGTTGTCGAAGAAGCGGGAGTTCGCAATCACCGTGTCCATCGTGAGAGTCTTCACGCGGGTGCGGGAGGTTAGCGAGGAACCCGGCTCGTTGAAGGCGATATGGCCGTCGGGACCGATGCCGCCCATGAACAGGTCGATGCCGCCGTAGGATTTGATTTTCTCCTCATAACGCTGGCACTCGGCCTCCAGATCTTCGGCGTTGCCGTTCAGGATGTTGACGTTCTCCTTCTTGATGTCGATGTGGTTGAAGAAATTGTTCCACATGAAGGAGTGATAGCTCTCGGGGTGGCTCTCCGGAATCTTCACATATTCGTCCATGTTGAAGGTCACCACATGGGCGAAGGAGACTTTGCCCTCCTTGTGGAGGCGGATGAGCTCCTTGTAGGTGCCGATGGGGGTGGAACCCGTCGGCAGACCGAGGATGAAGGGTTTGGCGTCCGTGGGCGCAAAGGCGTTGATGCGCTCCACAATGTGCTGCGCCGCCCATTTCGACATTTCGTCGTAGTTGTTTTTGATGATTACGCGCATGACTTTATCGATTTTGTTGTTGTTTCTTGTTACTGCCTGCCCCACATTGCGCTCCTTCGTCGCTCATGTGGGGTTATTAAGCTCTTCGAGCACTTGTCCCTCTGGGACTGCTTAAGGAATATCTTTTTAATATATAATTGCTGTTCGTCACTTTATTATACTCTTGCCTTTTGCCTCTTGCCTTTTGCCTCAACCTTACCATTTCTCGTACTTCCCGATCATCTCCATAAACTCCTCTGTCTCGCGGCGGATCTGCTTCACGAAGCTCACGTCGTCAATTTCGCCGATGACCGCGATCTTTTCGGCCTCGTTGCGGAAGGTGGCGTTGCGGTATTCGTTGTCGTAGTCTTTCTTGCGGGTGATATAGACCTGGTCGCAGATGAACTGCTGGATGCGTTTCGCGGCCGCGACGGACTCCTGCCAGATTTCGGGCGTGAGCGTGTCGGTCTCGTCCTTGTGCAGGAAGATAAGGGAGAGGTATGCGTGACGGAGCTTCTCCATGGAGTAGCTCTTCCAGATTTCGTCGTAGCGGTGGTGGATGTCATCCCAGCTGTTCAGCACGCCGTAGTTGATGTCGTGGATGAGGAGTTCCACCTCGTCGCCGTTCATCAGCTGTCCGCCGAGGTTGATCCATTCGCGCTGGCGTTTGCTCTCGATCTCCTTGCAGAGTTCGCTCATGGTGAAGGAGGTGTTCTCCTCCAGGAAACGGGTGATGTTGGTCACGGCGTAATAGATGAGCATGTCGCCGTAGGCGTGGTAGGCCTGACAGGGTTTGAGGATGCGCACTTTCCGGTGACCGCATTCCATGCCTTCGCCGAAAACTTCGAGGCTCTTGGCCGTTTCGGGATCGTGGTCGAGGAGGTCCTTGCCGATTTTGCGCAGCTCCTTGAAATCCATGTTCGGGTCGTAAGTTCCCTGTCTGAGGAGGTATGCCTTGCCGGTCCATCCTTCGATGAGCTTGCGCGCCTCGATGGCTTCCTCCATGGTGTCGGGAGCGAAAGTTTCGAACTCGATATTCTGGATGCGGCGCTTGCGGGTGTCGCGCTTCTGGTATTTGGAGGTGTTGCGGGCGATGGCGTACATGTTGTACATCCACCAATAGGCGGGCATCACCTCTAATTCGTCGGTTTTGGGGTTGTTGTTCACCAAGCTGAACGGCAGCATGATGTTGAGCTCGTGCGGGTAGTCGGACTTGGCGAGAAGGGTGAAGGAAGCGAACTTGGAGGAGTGCTTCACGCTGGTGCAAAGGCCCGGCCAGAAACCTCTGCCGGCCACGATTTCGCCGTCGGTGGCGCGGCTGTTGTGGTTGGAACCGACGGTGGCGCCGGCGGCCATGTTGCTCTGTCCCATCACGCAGGCGGAGATGAGGAAGGAGTTATTGTGGTGCTGCTCGTGCGACGGGAAGATGAGGTTGTTGAGCACCTCGCAGCAGGAGATGGTGGAATTGTCGCCCAACACGGAGTGAATCAGACGGGCGCCGTATTTGAGGTTGCAGTTGTCGCCCAGCACGAAACGCGTGGCCGTGACGGAGTAGAAAATGTGGCAACCGTAACCGGTGACGCCGTTGACCAAAATCACGCCCTCGCCGATCTGCGTGGGCTCCTCCTCAGAGGAATTGATGGTGACATTCTTCAGCTTGGAAGCGCCCTTGATGTAGCAGTGGGCACCCACTTTCGCGTCCTTGAGAATCCAGCAGTTCTTGATGACGCAGCCTTCGTCAATCGTGCCGTAAAAGCCGCGGTGGTTGTCGATGCTCTTTTGGGTGATCTCCTTGAGCCGCTCCTGCAGACGGGGATCGTCGGTGAACTTGGCCCACAGGTAGGCGTCGGCGGTAATCATGCCATCGAAGGGGAGGATGGCGCGACCGCCATTCTCGTTCATCACCTCCAACTTCACGCGCACCTCTTCGGGCTCGCCCTCTTTCACCACGCCGTTGCCGAACTTGGAGTGGTCGGTGGTCGAAAGCTCCTGGATGTTGAAAAGGATGCAGCGGTCACCGATGATGTAGTTGGCCATGTAGTGGACGTCGTGGATGGCCACATCGTCGCCGATGTCGCAGGAGATGATACTGCTGTCGGTGATACCTACGGGCACCCGAAGGTCGTGGAATTGCAATATCTCGTTGCGTACCCGTCCGATGCGCACCATCCCGAAGAAACGGTTGTTGCGGACCATGCGGGTGTCGAAATCGTCAGTCACCCAGATGTCATCCCAGTTGGAAGCCGAGTTGCTGTTGAGCACTAACCGCTCGATCTCGTCCGAACGCAAATGCCGCCAGCCGCCTTCGGGCTTCTTCACCTGCTGGTTACGGTAATAATATTCGTCATGACCGTCATGCAAGTATTTGGGATCAATGAAGTTCTCATAGATTCTGTCGTATGGTAAAATGGTGACTTTATCCATAATGTGAAAATGTTTGTTCTTATGGACTGCAAAAGTACTCTTTTTTACATACGAATCTTATGATTAACACTTTTTAACATAATTAAACATAACATCTTCCTTAAGCAGTCCCGAAGGGACAAGACGCGCTAAGCGCAATTAACCCCACACAAGCGACGAAGGAGCGCAGTGTGGGGACGGTAGCTGGCGCAAGCACCAGTCGCAGTGTGGAGTCGAAGGCGAGCGGTCAATTCCCCTCCTTTGGAGGGGTGCCCGAAGGGCGGGGTGGTTAGAACTCGATCCTGAACGTGAACCGTATGCCGTTGCGATCCCAGCCCCTCAGGTTCTTGGCGTAGGAGATGCGCCGCACATAGTCGATGCGCAGGAACTGGAAAATGTTCTCGATGCCGGCGGTGAATTCCATATACGGCACCTTGCCCAACTGTCCGCATCCGTCAGGCAGGAGGTAGAGGCCCGGCGTGTTCGGTCCCGGGTTGTTCTTGGGCGAGAGGCCGCCATAAACCCCGCTGAACGACACCACCTCCCTGAGTCTCAGTCGGTTCCAGAGCGGTATGCGGTTGAAAATCAGCCCCTTCATATAGTAGGTGGCGAAGAGGGCCACGTATTTGTCCATAATGAACTCCATCGGCTTCATCAGGTTGAAGCTGTTGGGGGTCATGAACCACGACTGGTTGTTCTGCGGCACGTAGAGTTTCGGATAAGGGGCTGCGTCCCAGACGATTCCGCCCTGCAGCGTGACGTCGATGTGCCCGAAAGCCGACATCCAGAACCGCTTTTCGATGGAGAGGTCCGTGCGGTTGTACCAGAAATGCTGGTCAAGGATGCCGAAGGTGTGGGTGAGGGTGAAAATGGGGGCGTCTTTGGAGAGCTTGAGGGGTTTCTTGTCGCCTAAACGGCTGTCGTAGGTGGTCTCGCCGGGAGCCCAGCGGAGTTTCACGCCCCATTCGAAATCGTTGAAATCACCTACCGGACTGACGGTTCCGTCGCGGTTGATGCTCCAATAGGTCAACGCGCCCGTGGCCTCGTTGTTCTCGTACTGCAGCCAGCTCTCTAAACTGAAGCGGTTGCTGGGCCACTCCTGCCGGAAAAGCAGCTTGGTGCGGCGCACGTACTGCGCGGAAGGGTCACCCTTGTCGTAGTCGTAGGAGAGGAACAGGTTGTCGCGGTCCATGTAGCTGTATTGCTGTCCCGGCATCTCCACATCGTAGCTGGAACTGAAACTGATGTAGTTTTTCGGTGATTCGTAGGGATGGTACTTCTTCTTCTGAAATGTGTGGATCATGGTGACGTTGTATTTCAGCCGGAGGTCGCGGCAGCCGAAAGCGAAGTAGCCGCTCATGAACCACTGGTCATGGAGCTTGGCGGTGGTCATCCCGCCGATGCGCAGACGAAGGCCCTCCGCCGGGTTCCGGCTTATCATACTATATATAGGACCGAAGTCGAAGTAACTCTGCTTGCGCTCTTTGGCGGTGGCGATGTAGCCGGTAGCGAAAATCTCGGCAGTCTTCTCGATTCCTCGGAAAAGCGGCGTCCGGCGCAGTTCCGTGGATAGGCTGTCCATGTAGGACTCTTTGGGCGTCAGGGGGATGGGACGCATCTGCAGCCACTGCTTCCGGATGAATTTGGTGTTTTCGGCTACGAGTTCCTCGCCCGACATGGCCGCCGCTACCGAATCGGGAACGACCCCGTCCATCTCGTAGCGGTACCAAAGCGTAGTCTGGTGGGCATACAGCTGTTTTGTCCGTATCCGTTTGAACTTGAAGAGGGAGAACTGGGAATAGGTGTGGGATTCCTTCGGCGCCCAGTGGATGCTATCTACTTTCGTGAACTGCTGATCCACCACCAGCCGGTTCACGAAATTCATGTTGATGTTGTGGGGCACGTTGATGGTGAACCGTTTCAGGGCGTAGGAGCTGTCGTTCACGATGTAGAGGCGGCCGCTGAAGCCGAAATCCCGGCTGTTGACCGGCGTGAAGGTGAGCTCGATGCAGGAGGTACTGTCCATGTCCAAGGTGTCGGTGATGTAGTAGTGGTAGAAAGTGGTTGCGATGGTGGAGGAAAGCGGGCTTACAAACCGGTTGGCCATCAGCTCGATTTCGTTGTCGAAGATGTTGACTTCGGAGAAGAGCGTGTTCAGGTTCGCGCCGAGCCCTTCCTCATCGAACTCCTCATCCACGCCTTGCATCCGGATGGCTTTCACGTAGTTCACCACCTTCTTCGGGGACTTTTGGTAGTAGCGCTCCGACAGGTTCTCCCGCAGCGAGATGGTGAGCACGGGCGTGGTGTCGGCCTGAAGGGTGTCGATGTACTTTTCGAGGAAGGAGAACTGCCGCCGGAAGCGGTTTTTCTGGAGATCCACGGTGAACGGGCCTAATGTCATCACCAACTTCTTGTAGCTGTAGGAATGGTAGGCGTCGGCGTCTTCGATGCTGTTTTCGTGCTTGTGCCGGATCACGTTTCGGACCAATTCGATGGCCGGATTGTCTTTGCGGACGTATTTCTGCCGTTTCCGGCTGACCACCACCTCCTTCAGCGGCTGGGCGGCGTTGATGAGGAAGTCGCGCCGACGTTCGCTTCGGTCAATGACCACCGTGTCGGGTTTATAGAAGGAATAGCTGACCACCAAGGTGTCGGTGCCCGCGAAGTTCAGCCGGTAGGAGCCGTCCTTTTCCGTCATTGCGCCTGCCGCCGTGTTCAGCCATTGCAGCCGCGCCATATAGACCGCCACCGTGTCGCCGTTCTCCCCGAGGGTGTAGACCTTGCCTCTCAGCACCTGTGCCGACACCTGGGAGGGGAGAGCCCATTGCAGGAGCCACACGGCGACAAGCATCACCGGGATGCTCCACGCCCTTATCTTGCAAAATGTTTCTATCGTCCTCATTCAATGAAGGTTACGGCAATCTATCGCAACGCGGTTTGGGTTCTCAAAAAGAGCGCAAAGGTACAAAAATAAGTTTTCGCCGCTAAAGTCAGCCATATCCAATAATTTTGTATTTTTGCCGCCCGAAAATCAAGGGGTCGTAGCTCAGTTGGTAGAGCGCATGCTCCGCAAGCATGAGGTCGCGGGTCCGACTCCCGTCGGCTCCACAAAACGAAAGGGAAATGGATGATATGAAAAAAGCACCTAACCGTCTGGTTAAGTGCTTTTTTCGTTGGTACCGAAGACCGGGATCGAACCGGTACGAGTGTTACCTCATTGGTTTTTGAGACCAACGCGTCTACCTATTCCGCCACTTCGGCTCAAATCGGCGGCAAAAATACACTTTTTTTTGAATCGCTCGGCGATTTTTTTTTATCCGATTTTTTCTATCCATCCCTTGATGTCCTCCAATTTCGCGGCAGGAACCTCCAATTTCAGCTTCTTGCGAAGACCGCCGAGGTCGTTCAGCAACTTGTTGGGATTGGCCTGCTTCAGTTGCTCCAACGTGTTGAAATTGAGTTTCCGGAGCGCGGGAATCCATGCGGCATCGATGCCCAACGCAGTGAATTCCTCGTCTTTGCTGACCTCCTGCTTCTTCTCGGGACGCATCTGCGGGAAGAAGAGCACGTCTTGGATGGAGGGTGAATTGGTCATGATCATCGCCAACCGGTCGATGCCGATGCCGAGACCGGCTGTGGGCGGCATACCGATTTCGAGGGAACGGAGGAAGTCTTCGTCGAGCACCATCGATTCGGTGTCGCCGCGTTTTCCGAGTTCCAGCTGGTCCTCGAAACGTTTGCGCTGGTCAAGCGGGTCGTTGAGCTCGGAGTAGGCGTTGCAGATCTCCTTGCCGTTGCACATCGCCTCGAAACGCTCGGTGAGACCGGGTTTGCTGCGGTGCTTCTTGGTCAGCGGGGACATCTCAATCGGGTAGTCGTAGATGAAGGTCGGCTGGATGAGCTTCGATTCGCAAGTCTCGCCGAAAATCTCGTCGATGAGCTTGCCCTTGCCCATGGTGCTATCGACCTCCACGCCTTGCGTCTTGGCAAAAGCGGCGAGCTGTTCCTCGGTCATTTCGGAAATATCGGTGCCGGTGAAGTGCTCGATGGCCTCGAACATGGTGTAGCGCTTCCACGGGCGTTTGAAGTCGATGAGATTGTCACCGACCTGCACTTTGGTGGTGCCATGCAGGGCGAGCGCAATCCGTTCGACCATCTCCTCCACGGTGTCCATCATCCAGTTGTAGTCTTTGTAGGGCACGTAGAGTTCCATCTGGGTGAACTCGGGGTTGTGGAAACGGTCCATGCCCTCGTTGCGGAAGTCCTTGGAGAACTCATACACGCCGTTGAAACCACCGACAATCAGCTTCTTCAGGTAAAGTTCGTCGGCGATACGCAGGTAGAGCGTCATATCCAACGTGTTGTGGTGGGTCTTGAAGGGACGGGCCGCGGCACCGCCGTAAAGCGGTTGCAGAATTGGGGTTTCCACTTCGAGGTAACCCTTCTCGTTCAGATAGTTGCGCATTGTGTTGACCAACAGCGTGCGCTTGATGAACGTATCCTTGATCTGCGGGTTCACGATGAGGTCGATGTAGCGCTGACGGTAACGCTGCTCCGGATTCTGGAAAGCGTCATAGACCACGCCGTCCTTCTCCTTGACGATGGGCAGCGGGCACACTGACTTGCACAGGATGGTGAATTCCTTCACGTGGATGCTGATCTCGCCGGTCTGCGTGGTGAACACGAAACCCTTCACGCCGATGATGTCGCCGATGTCCAATTTCTTGAACACGCTGTTGTACATCGTCTTGTCCTCGCCGGGACAAATCTCGTCGCGTTTGGCATAGACCTGGATTTTGCCGACCGCATCCTGCAACACGTAGAAGGAGACGGCGCCCATAATGCGCTGGCTCATAATACGTCCGGCGATGCTGACCTCCTGGAAGAGACTGTTGTCTTTCGGGTATTTCTCCAGAATCTCAGCGGTGGTGGCGTTCACCTCATAGGTGGCGGCGGGGTAGGGGTCGATGCCCAGATCGAGCAAATCCTGTAATTTCTTTCTGCGGATAATTTCCTGTTCTGATAATTCAACGCTCATCGTAATTCTCTTTTCAAAATGAGCGGCAAAGATACGATTTTTTTGGTTCAAAGTTCAAGGTTCAAAGTTCAAAGGTTACACGGTTACATGGTTAAGGGTTAAAGAAAAATCGTACTTTTGCGGCCTGGTTTTGGTAAGATATGCGATACTTTATCCATCTGGCATACAACGGTTCCGCGTTTTTCGGCTGGCAGATACAGCCGGAGCACCCGTCTGTGCAGGAGACTTTGGAGAATTGTCTCTCGCTGCTGCTGCATGAGGAGCGCGTGGCGATTACGGGCTGCGGGCGCACGGACACCGGCGTGCACGCGAGCTCTTTCTACGCCCACTTCGACACCGAAAAGCAGTTCTCCCCCGACGATTGTCGCCAGTTGGTACACAAACTCAACAACTTCCTGCCGAAGGAGATTGTCATCTTCGACCTCTTCAAGGTGGCTCCCGACCTTCATGCCCGTTTCGATGCCGAAAGCCGCACCTACCAATACCACGTCTGCACCCGCAAGGATCCCTTCAAACTCCAGTTCTCCTACCACTGCCACCGCTCCATTGATGTGGAGAAGATGAATGAAGCGGCGGCGTTACTCCTTCAAAACGAGGACTTTACCAGTTTCTCGAAAGTGCACACGCAGGTCAACAACTTTATCTGCCACGTTACGGAGGCGCACTGGGACCGCGTGGATGACGAGCTCATCTTCACCGTCACCGCGAACCGTTTCCTGCGCAACATGGTGCGGGCGTTGGTGGGCACGCTGTTGGAGGTCGGCTTCGGGAAACTCACCGTCCAGGACTTCCAAGATATTATCAACCAGAAGGATAGATGCGCGGCGAAGACTTCCGTGCCCGCGAATGCACTATTTTTGACAGAAGTACGTTATGGGAAGTTGGGAGTTTAGGGTTTAGGGTTTATGGTTTTGAATGAAGAATAGGTAATAATTGGAAAATTGTTTATCTTTGCAGATATAAAAAATAAAGAATTATGTGTACGTACAATATAACAGTTGACGACAAAGTGTTGAAAAAATTGCGACCAACATTCACCCGCGAGTCATTTGGGAAATGGTTGCAGCAACACGTGGACAATTTGATGGAAGACATCACGGCGGAGGAATATAATGAGTCCCCCATTGCCCATACGGCTGAAGAAATGAAAGCCATTGTGATAGAGCGGTTGAAACGCCTTGATTCAGGTGAATCAAAACTGATACCCAGTGAGGAAGTATATGCTCAAATTCGAGAAAGGTATGGTTTTGAAGGTTGATTGGGTTGATGCGGCTCGTGATGATTTGAACTCGGAATTAGAATATGTTTTCAACGAATTTGGCAGTTCCGTAGCGGAGGGTGCATTCCAAAAGGTTTTGAAAAATATTGAGAAACTCCGTTCTTTTCCTAAAATGGGGAAATCTTATGAAGATATTCAGTATCACGGTAATGTGATTCGCTCTTTTAGTATGCGAACAATTTCAATTATTTATTGCCAACAAAATGATTGTTTGATGATTGTGGCTTTGTGGAATAACCGCCGAGATGACTCAAAACTTGCAGATGTCATTGCAGCGCGATAGAAGATTATTGAGAGCATTATGAAACATACCATCCGAATCATATATATCTCTTTGGCGATAGCATTGTCCTTCACCATGCCCTCCTGTCACCGGAACAACAACGCCGATGGGGTGGAACTGGAATTTTCGGCGGACACGGTGCTGTTCGACACGGTGTTCACCACCATCACGTCGAGCACGCAGTCGTTCACGGTGAGGAACACGACGGGGTCGCCCGTGGAAGTCGATATCGCGTTGGCGGGCGGCAAGCAGTCCAACTACAGCATCAATGTGGATGGCGTGGCGGGCACGGAATTCCGCAATGTGGAGATTCCCGCGCACGACAGCATTTTCGTCTTCGTGAAGGTCAACATCGACCCCACGAACCAGAACACGCCCTATCTGGTAACCGATTCGGTGATGTTCTACCAAAAGAGCCGCACGCAGTCGGTGCAGTTAGTGGCCTTCGGGCAGGATGCGCACTTCATCGTCCCCAACGACGGTCCAGCTTCGATGCGGTACCGGATCATCGCGCATGAGCACGAACATGTGCACTGGACCAACGACAAGCCGTGGGTCATCTACGGATGGGCGGTGGTGGATTCGCTCGGCAAGCTTACGATCGATCCCGGCACGAAAGTGTATGTCCACAGCGGCGGCGGCATCTGGGTCTATCGTTACGGTAATATCCACATCGACGGCACGTTAGAGGAACCCGTGACCATCACCGGCGACCGTCTGGAGCCCTTTTTCGCCAACGATTACGCCCAATGGGATGCCCTGTGGATCAACGAGGGCAGCGAGGACAACATCATCGAGAATGCTATCATCTCCAACTCCTCGTACGGCATTCATTTTGAAGCACTTGAGGAATACACCGGCAACCGGAACATCATCAATAATTCCGTGATTCACAACAACCAGGTGATGGGAATTCGGGCGGAAGGTGCTAACGTGGAGATGAACAACTGCCAGGTGAGCAACAACGGCAAATACAGTCTCGCGTTGTGGGTAGGAGACTTCACCCTCAACCACGTCACGGTGGCCAACTACTTTTCGCAGTCCTCCCGCAACACGCCTTCCGTGGCGTTGACCAACTTTTTTGTCAAGACAGAAGTTGTTGGCGGAGAGGCGGTTAACGTCTCTTACCTCGGGGATGCGCACGCGACCTTTAATAACTGCATTCTCTATGGCTCGTTGCAGAATGAATTCGGAACGGGCACCAAAGAGGGTGCGGAGCTGACCTACACCTTGCACAACTGCATCGTGCGGAAGGATAGCATCAACAACGACCATTACATCAACTGTTTCAACGCAAATCCCAAGTTCATCGCCACTTACGGACAGAACTACAACATCGAGGAGACCTCTCCCGCCGTGGATGCAGGCATGACCGGTCTCGGCATCACCACCGACATCCTCGGCCGCCCCCGCAACGGCATCCCCGACATCGGCGCGTACGAGTATTATCCGATTCCGGAGGAGAAGAGGTGAAAAGGTTACATGGTTACACGGTTACACGGTTAGAGGGTTACACGGTTAACCCCTAACCGTCTAACCATGTAACCTAACCGTGTAATCCAATATTTTGTATCTTTGCCGCATCATTTAAAAACTTTTGAATATGAAAAAGAGCATCATTTTTTGCCTGTGCATCGCGGTAGTCGCGTTGTTCTCAGCATGTAAGGACCCCGAAGGCGTGTTTAACCCTTCCAAGAAAATCCAGAAAGTTTATTCTGTCAATGACGATGGCGTGAAGGAACTTTCTGAAGTGTGGAACTGGAACGGTAACATGCTCACTTCCATTGACTGTATTGACGATACATATCCTTATACGGTTTACTTCAACTACGACAGCAAAAACCGTCTGGTCAGCATGGATGAAGCCGGTGCTCATTCTGAGTTTATCTATGACGGGAAGTATATCCAAAAAATCGAAGGCTCCTACGAGGGAACCGTGGTCAGCACCATGGAATTCGTACACAAGAATGGCAAGATTGTCGAAATGAGACTGGATGACTTGCTTTCTATGATTGATAAGGCGCATCTGCTGAACCCGATGCGTTTTGTGATTCCCGAAGCCTGCGCTGCCGTGCAAAACGCTATAGAGAAATGCTCGAAAGAGGCCAAGGGCGATGATCAGATTGTCATAAAACTGAACTGGAAGGGGGACAATGTTACCTCCATGGAACTCAACTTTACCTCTTGGGGTGTCCCTGTGACAGAGACGGTGGAATTGACATTCGACAAGAAGAACAACCCGACGTACGGTTTGTTTGCGACACTGGGTAGTGATGTTGCCGTTAATCTCTTCCTGAATAAGAACAATCCCCTGTCCGTGAAGTATTTGTACATGGGTCAGGCACTTGGTGGGGCTGATTTCACTTACGAATATGAGGGTAACTATCCGACCAAAGTGACGTGCAAGACCGTTGAAGGGGGTGAAGTTGATGTTGAAACGGTCATTTACGAGTACTAATAGTTCGCTTTCACGTCAGAAATGCAACTTTCTGAGTTAATACGATATATTGAGCCTCGGGAGACTATTTTGGGTACTCCCGAGGCTTTTGTCACGGAGCTGGCTATCGACAGCCGCAAGGTGACTGCGCCGGACCGCACCCTCTTCTTCGCTATTGAGACGGAGAAGAACGACGGTCATCTCTATATCCCGACGCTGTACCAGGCGGGGGTCCGCAACTTCGTCATCACCAAAGTGATGGAAAGTTACGCGACCTGTCTTTCCGCCAATTTCCTCTTCGTGGAAGATTCGGTGGCGGCCCTGCAGCGATTGGCGCAACATCATCGCCAGCAGTTCCGTTATCCCGTCATCGGCATCACCGGCAGCAACGGCAAAACCATTGTCAAAGAGTGGCTTACCTCCATCCTTGACGACAAGTTCAAGGTGGTGAAGAGCCCCGACAGCTACAACTCCCGTCTCGGGGTGCCGCTTTCCGTGTGGCAGATGTCTGACCAGCACGACATTGCCGTGTTCGAGGCAGGCATTTCCCGTCCCAACGAGATGCGGGTGCTGGCGGACATTATCGATCCCACAATCGGCATCCTGACCAACATCGGGGCCGCGCACGCCCAGTTCTTCCCGAGCAACAACCGCAAGATTATCGAGAAGCTCAAACTCTTCCAGAATGCGGAAGTGCTTATCTATCACAATGATAACGAAGAGTTGAACATGGTGTTGCAATTGCCGGAGTACGCCCGTCTGAAGAAAATCTCCTGGGGCGATTCCCGCAGCACCTATCCCGTCCAGATGCAGGCGGCTCCCTCCGGCGGCACGATTATTTCCCTTGACGGTTTCGATTACACGGTTCCGTTTATTGATAGCGCCTCGTTGGAGAATGTCACCCATGTGATGGTCACGTTGCGCTATGTCGGGTTCACGCCGGAGGAGATCAACAGCCGGTTGGGACGGCTCACGCACATCAGCATGCGGCTGGAAATTATGGAGGGCCGCAACCATTCGGTGATTGTGAACGACACGTACAGTCTGGATATCAATTCGTTATCCGCTGCGTTGAACTTCTTGGACACGCAGACGCAGATGACGAAAAAGACGCTCGTCATTTCCGATTTCGAGCAGGTTGGAAAGCTGACGGAAGAGGATTTCCGTCGCCTGAATGCCCAGCTGAAACGGCACCACATTTCCCGGTTGATAGCCGTCGGCAGCAGCTTTGAAGGCTACAGAGGGGTTTTCGATTTGGAGGAACAGCTCTTTTTCCACGATACGGCCGACTTGCTCTCGAATTTGCAGGATATTCCCATTTCTTACGAGATTATCTTGGTGAAGGGGGCCCGCAATTTTCATTTCGAGCAGGTAGTCAACGCATTGCAACATAAAACCCATCTGACCATTATGCAGGTGAACCTCCCTGCGTTGGCCTATAATCTGAATTATCACCGCAACCGCCTGCGCCCCGACACCAAAATGGTGGCGATGGTGAAGGCCTCTTCCTATGGCCTGGGCGATGTGGAATTAGTCAATACATTGATAGACCAAGGGGTTGATTATCTGGCTGTTGCCTACACTGACGAGGGCGTTCGTCTGCGCAAACGTCGTATCGACACCCCGATCATCGTGCTCGGGGCAGAGGCCCACAGTTTCGAGGTGATGGTGAACCACCGTTTGGAACCGGAAATCTTCAACTTCTACTACCTCCAGCAGTTGGAGGAGGTGCTGGCGCGGCATCCCGAAATCCCGACGTTCAACATCCACATCAAAGTCGATACGGGCATGCACCGCTTGGGCTTTGATAAGCAGGACCTTCCGCGCCTCATCGACATCGTGAAGCGGAACCCGAAACTGCACATCGCGTCGGTGTTTTCGCATCTGGCCGCCGCTGAGGATCCTGCCGAGGACGCCTTCACCCGTCGGCAAATCGCCCTTTTCGGCCGCATGACCGATGTGCTGTGCGCCGCTTTCGACTACAAAATCCTGCGCCACATCCTCAACAGTGCGGGCATTGTCCGTTTCCCGGAGGCGCAGTTCGACATGGTCCGTCTCGGCATCCAGCTTTATGGCTGCTCCGAGATTCCCGAGATGACGATGAAATTGCATAACGTGGTGACCCTCAAGACCGTCATCACCCAAATCAAGCAGATTCCCGCTGGCGAAACGATTGGCTACAACCGCACGTGGCGGCTGCAACGCGACACGCAGGTGGCCATTATCCCCATCGGCTATGCGGACGGCTACCCCCGCGAGCTCTGCAACGGTCGCGGCACCGTGCTCGTACAGGGACAGAAAGTGCCCGTCATCGGCAAAGTCTGCATGGACATGTGCATGCTCGACATCACTGGCCTGCGCGTACACGAGGGCGACGAGGTCATCGTCTATGGCGAGGGCAACACCGTCTCGGACATGGCAGACGCCGCCGGCCTCATCAGCTACGAACTGATGACCCGCATCTCGCAGCGCGTGCCGCGGGTGTATGTGCAAGAGTGAGGGTGGGTTGCATGGTTACATGGTTATAGGGTTACATGGTTACATGGTTATAGGGTTATAGGGTTAAGGGAAACCTGAAACTTTGAACCTTGAAATTGGAACATGGAACTTGGAACTTTGAACTTTGAACTAACAAAAAGGCGTACCGTTTCCGGCACGCCTTTTTGTATATCGTCACCCCGTGACTACTTCGCCTGAATGTTCTTGCCGCAGTCGCGGACGATCATGCGGTACCATGCGTCGGGCCATTTCGGTTGGTCGGGGAACACGACCTGCGGCTTCTCGGTGCCGTTGGTCACGAACTTGCCGTTCTCCTCTTTCTTGACGTTACCGTCGTGGTATTTCACCAACAGATACTCAAACAGACGATTCCATTCGTTGCAAACGTCGCGGGAAGCGGTGGCAGAGTAACGGTTGAGCTCCTTGCGGGCGGCATCGGGGTTCTGCGTGCAGAGGTCCTTCATCTTCGCCGACATCTGGTCGATGTCTCTCACGAATTTGCCTTCCCATTTCGACTGCTTCTCGTTCACATGTTTGATCATGTCGTTGTAGCGGGTATAGACGTAGTTGCTGACCTTCGTGAAGGTCCAGAAAGCGGAGGTGGGGGAGTATTCAACCATGGATCCGTTCCCTTCGGCATACTCTTTCGGAATCTCGGTGATGCCGCAGAACATCGGTACGAAGCAGTTGGAACCGGCATCATCGACACCGAACCAATAGACACCGCCGAACATGTCGGGAAGCCAGCTACGGCATTGGGCAACGAACACGAAACCAGTCTGTTGCGTGGCCGTTGCGCGCTCATGAATGTAGTTTTGTCCATCCACGGACCAGGTCATCGGGCGCCAGCGGTAGGGGCAGGCGTACGGACCTGCGCCGAGGTCCTTGCTCATGTCCATCGTCGTGCCTTCGTAGTGGTCGCGCATCATCTGCATCATGAACTGCGCATCAATCTGGTTTTTGTTGGCGGGTCTGATCCACAACGGCATCCGGTGCTTGAGGTTGTCGCCACGGGCATAGTCCTCATACTTAGCCATTTCCGCGTGGTTGACGTGGTTGAAGAAAGCCCACACGCGGGCGTCACAGAAGCGCGCGCCGTCGAACGTGATGGGGTTGTAGGTGTCGCAGAAACTGAACTGTGCGTCCGGAGCGGCCTTCACGTCCTTCGGATAGAGCCCTTTCAGACGGGCGAAGGAGATGACATCGTAAGAATAAACGGTTTCCACCGTCGGGAGGAAGATCTTGTCCAACTCGCGGTTGGTGATGGAGGTCTTGCCGTCGCGCAGCGGGAACGTGGTGATGCGTGCTTGGTTGGCGTGTCCGGAGACATAGCCGTCGGGAATGCGACGGGCCACCCACACGGCACCGTTGCTCCAACCTTTCACGACCTTGCCCTTGGCGTCCACCATCTTCTCACCCTTGCCGATGAGATCCATAATCCAAGCTTCGTTGGGGTCCACGATGGAAAACGATTCGCCCTCGCTGGCATATCCGTATGCGTCAAGCAGTTCCGAAATCACCTTGATGGCCTCGCGGGCGTTCTTGGCCCGTTGCAGCGTGATGTAGATCAGGGAGCCGTAGTCGATCAGACCCTGGCCCTGCTCCAGCTCGTGGATACCGCCGTAAGTGGTCTCGCCGATAGCCAGCTGGAACTCGTTCATGTTGCCGATAACGGAGTAAGTGTGAGCCACTTGCGGGATCTGTCCGAGCTTCTTGCCCGTATCCCATTCAATGACATCCATCATCGTGCCGGCAGGGTAATTGGCAGCCGGACGGTAGTACAATTCGCCGTACAGCTGGTGGGAGTCGGCGGCATACGTCAGAAAGCAGGAACCGTCTCTGCTGGCCCCCTTCGTGACGATGAAATTGGTGCAGGCCATCGCGCTTCCGAGCGCCAACAGGCTGCACAACAAAGTGAGTACAAAGTTCTTTCTCATAAAGGTTTTATTTACGTTATTGTATTTTCGCAAATTGCGTGGCAAAGGTACAAATTTTAATGGATAATTGATAATGGAAAATGGATAATTTTTTTTCGACCAAAACTAAAAAATCTTACTTTTGCCAGTCCTTTTCAAAGATACTCTTATGAAAAAAATCGAAATTGTTTTTATAGGAATCCTATTGATCTTAAGTTTTTCCGCTTGCCAGAAGGAACAGTTGGGAGTCTATAACCCCAAAATGAAGATTAACAAGATTTATTCCGAGGAGGATGGGCGGTATTTGCAGGAGGAGTGGACTTGGACCGGGAATACCCTCTCCAAAATCGATTATCTCCGTCCGAGCGGGAACCTCCAAAGTTCTCACCACTACCTCTATGACGGGGATCGCCTCTCCCGTATCGAGACGGACGGCCAATACACGGAATTCCTTTACGACGGGAAACTTCTGACCAAGATCAACACCTACAAGGGCGACAAATTGGTCGAGACATACGATTTGACGTTCGACAAGAACAAATTGTCGCATATCTCCTTCAAAAAACCGGCAAAAGACTTGAATGGTTGCGGCTTTCTGCCGATGCTCATGCCGGGGAACGGCGAATGGACACGGGTGATGCAGGCGGACCGGAGGGAGAAAGTCGAGGCGTACAATTTCCGCGACGCCGAAATCGATTACGTGTGGGAAGGGGACAATGTCAAGTATATGAAGATGCAACTCACGCGTCCCGACAGCATCCAGCGGCTGACCTTCACCTACGTTTATGATGACAATCTCAATCCTAAGAACGGACTGCTTTCGCTTTTCCCGGTGCGTACGCTGGTCAACGACCGTCCGCAATACCTGTTTTGCAGCAAAAACAACGTGACGAGCGTCATGGTGACGGACATCTATGACATTTTTTCCAACACGACCTCCTTCACCTACTCGTATGAGTATCACAACAAGTACCCCACAAAAGTCTATTTCACTTCTTGGAATACGGCATCAAACAAAATGGACAGTACGTTGATATATACGTATGTTTATTGGCATTGAAAGGTTTAGGGTTTATGGTTTAGGGTTTATGGTTTGTAGAGACGCAAAATTTTGCGTCTCTACACTCACGTCATACATCACACATCACGTCTCAGCTGGATGCGCATGGTGGTGCCTTCGCCGACGACGGAGGATTTGACGAACAGTTTTCCCTTGTGGTAGTTGTTGATAATGCGGCGGGCGAGGGTCAGGCCGAGACCCCAGCCGCGGCTCTTGGAGGTGTAGCCCGGGGAGAAGATCCGGCGTTGCATCTTCGCGGGGATGCCCTTGCCGGTGTCCGTCACGTCAATATAGACCTTGTTTTTCTCTTCCGTGATGGTCACGGTGATGTCCCCTTTGCCGTTCATCGCGTCGGCGGAATTCTTGCACAGGTTTTCGATAACCCATTCAAACAGCTGCCGGTTCAGGGGCAACATAATCGGATGGTCGGGTTTCTCGAAGTGGATGTTCACCATCGACGAGATGCGCGTCTGCAGGTAGTTAGTGAAATCATCGATGATGGGCACGATATCGGTCTCTTCCAACACCGGCACGGAGCCGATTTTCGAGAATCGCTGCGCGATGGTCTCCAGCCGGTGCACGTCTTTCCCGATTTCCTGCGGAATGGACTGATCCACAGGCATTTCCTTTAGCAACTCCGTCCACGCCATCAACGACGAGATCGGGGTGCCTAACTGGTGTGCCGTCTCTTTCGACATGCCCACCCAGACGCGGTTCTCCTCCGAACGTCTTGACACACTGAACAATAGATAAGCTACGAGGATGAAGACGAAGATGATGCCGTATTGGATGTAGGGGAACAGCCGCAGCTGCTTCAGCACGGTGGATTCCTCATAGAAGACGTAGCATTTGCCGTGGTCCAGCCAATCCAACACGATGGGTTCGTTCTCTTCGCGCATCTCCTCCAACAGCGCGTTCACTTTGAACGGGGCGTTGACGATGGAAGAATCGATATTGCCGGCCGCAATGACGTTGATCTGCGTGCTGTCGGTGATGATGACCGGCACGGAAGCGGAATTGATGACCGTCTCTTCGAAGAACGACTCCAACAGATTGTCGATCATCTCCCGGAAATCGCCGTAGATGTGCGAGTTCTTGTAGTAGATCATCACATAGTCGTTGCGGTAGTACGCCAATTTGAGACTATCGAAATCGTGTATGCCTTCCCCTAATTCGCGGATGTTGCGCATACTTAAAACGCTGTCAGGTAGATTGATAGCAGCGTCTATGTCGCCGTTCCGGTTGGCAATGATGGTCGGCACCGTCTTGTTGGCGGAGATAATGTCTTGATAGAAGGTGATGTCCTCATAGAGGGAAGCCTCGGCCACTTTTTTCACCGCCTTGGCGAAAATGTAGGCCTGATTCCCCTCCTCGATGCGGATGGAATCGAAAAAGCGCTCCGTTTCGTTGATGATCTGGGTCTTGTAGGTGATGGCCCCGGCCCAAATCTCAATGCGCTGCCGCTCCTCCTGCGCGATTTTCCGGATCAGCTGGTTGGAATAGATGATGATGACCGTGAAAATCGCTGCGGCGGAAGCGAACAGCAGCCACTTCCAAAACGGTTTCCGCAATCTGTTCATCGTTTATTGGGTGTTGGCGGCGGTCAGCAGCTTGTCGATGATCTGCTCGACAGTGATGCCCTCGGCCTCCGCTTTGTAGTTCTTGATGATTCTGTGACGCAGGATGTTATAGGCCACGGCGCGGACGTCCTCGATGTCGGGCGAGTACTTGCCGTTCAGCACGGCGTGGGTGCGCGCACCGATGATGAGGAACTGCGAGGCACGCGGACCGGCACCCCAGGAGAGGTAGTCGTTGGCCCAAGCGTGCGCGCCGGATGTGCCCGGACGGGTCAACGTGGAGAGGTTCACCGCATAGCGATAGACGTTCTCGGGGACGGGCACCTTCTGCAGCAGTTTCTGGTAGAAGATGATCTCCTCCACTGTCAGCACGCGTTTCGGTTCCGCCATGTCGCCGTGGATCGTGCGTTTCACAATCTCCACCTCCTCGGTCGTGCTCGGATAATCCAGCATGATGTTGAACATGAAACGGTCCTGTTGTGCTTCGGGCAGCGGGTAGGTACCCTCCTGTTCGATGGGGTTCTGCGTGGCCAGCACGAAGAACGGGTTCGGCAGGTCGTAAGTCGTGCCGTTCATACTGACGGAACGCTCCTGCATGGCCTCCAACAGCGCGGACTGCGTTTTCGGAGGGGTACGGTTGATCTCATCCGCCAGCACGATGTTCGCGAAGATGGGTCCCTTCACGAACTTGAAGTTGCGGTTGTCGTCCAGAATCTCCGCACCCATGATGTCGGACGGCATCAGGTCGGGGGTGAACTGGATACGGTTGTAGCTCATATCCACCGCTTTGGCTATCGTGGTGATCATCAACGTCTTGGCCAGTCCCGGCACGCCGATCAGCAGGGCGTGGCTGCGGCTGAACATCGCCATCAGCACGTTCTTCACCACATCGTCCTGACCCACAATCACCTTCGCGATCTCCTCGCGCAAGGTCTTATATTTTTCAACGAACGATTCAATCGCTTCAATGTCTGTCTTGTTCTCTAACTCCATATCTTATTCTCTATTAATCTATTAAATCTTGAACCCTTATCCATAAACTCTAAACCCTAAACCCTAAACCATCCTACGGAATCTGCCACTTGGTAACGAACGGACAGAATTTATATTGTTCCGAAATCTTGATATTCGTCACTTTCACTTTGTCGAGCACCCATTTCTCCATCGCGTCGTATTTTTTCTGCTCTAAGGCCGCGTTCTTGATCATGTCGTAGTCTTCCACGAGGTTGGCTTTGTGTTCCATTACTCTCTCTTTCAGGTAGATGAGTCGGTAGGCCATCACACCGTTGTCGTTCACGAAGGGCACGCATTCGGAGTATTCGCCCGGGATGAGCTTGTTGATGGTGGTGTAGGTGGCCTCGTCGAGCGACTGCCGGTCGAAGGAGAGGGAGTTGTTGTAAGGGTTCACCACCATGCCGCCGTTGTTGCGCGTGGGGCCTTCCGAGTATTTCTTGGCAGCCTCTTCGAGGGACATCTTTTCGTCAATGATGATCTTGCGCACGCTGTCGAGGTAGGTGATGGCGCGCACCTGTTCGTCGGTGGAGGGTTTGGGCTGGATGAGGATGTGGGCCACGCGGATGGACTCGCCGCGGCGTTCGATCATCTGGATGATGTGGTAGCCGGCCTGGGTCTTGACCACCTGCGAGATTTCACCGGTTTTGAGGTTGAAGGCCACTGCCTCGAACTCGGGGTAGAGGGTGCCGCGTTCCACAAAACCGAGGTCGCCGCCCTTGGAAGCGCTGCCCGGATCGTCGGAGTAGAGGCGCGCCAAGGCCCCGAACTTCTCGCCGCGGAGCACACGCTCGCGGTAGTTCGTCAGCCGCTCCTTCACGGATGCGATTTCCTCGTCGCTCACCGGCGGGATCTTCACGATCTCCCCGAACTGGTACGTCGTGCTCACGATCGGCATGCTGTCGGGACTGATTTTTGAGGCAAACTGGCTGACTTCCGACGGCGTGACGGTGATGCTGCTGGTGATGCCCGACTGCACTTGATCGATGAGCGCCTGATCGTACATCATCTCGCGCAGGTCCTTCTTGATCTCTGTCATCGGTTTGTTGAAGTAGTTCTCGATGTACTTCACATCGCCGCCGGTCTGTTGCAGGAAGTATGAGAGACGCGCGTTCACCATGTAGTCCACCTCTTCGTCGCTGACCTCGATGCTGTCGATTTCCGCCTGGTTGACCATCAGTTTGTTGTAAACCAAGTTCTCCAGGATGGTGCAATAGACATCGTCGGGATCCTCCACGGTACGGTACTGTGCCGTGTAGTCCTTGTAGTGTTTTTCGAGGTCGGAGCGCAGGATGACGGACTTTCCGATCACGGCCACGATGCCGTCGATGGGGGTGCCGCCGCCCTGTGCGAATCCGCACAGAAGTGTGGCTGTCAGCAGTGCGCTCAAGATTGTTTTTCTCATTTTTTCCTTAGATTTTCCGCATTTTAAAAAGCGTGCGAAAATACAAAAAAAAGAAGACCAACGCCTTCTTTTTCCTACAATAATCCCGTTTCGTTCGGATTATTTTCTACCCAGACTTTCATCTGACACGGTGAGTTTCTTTCTGCCTTTTGCTCTGCGGGCGGCCAACACGCGGCGTCCGTTCGCAGTGGACATTCTCTCACGGAAACCGTGTTTATGTCTGCGTCTCGTGTTTGAAGGTTGGTACGTTCTTTTCATATTATTACAGTTTTTACCTTTACTTTTTTTGGACGGCAAAAATACACTTTTTTTCTTTTCAACAAGTCATTATGGAAAAATTTTTCTCCATTCGTCTATTGTATTGATTACCAGACTGTTTTATCCCAATCCCGAAAGTATCGAAAAACATGCAGAATCAGATCGTGATTCCTAACAGGCAGGACAAAGAAAGAATTCCCGTGGCTACTGCGATCAGCAGCGACCGAGTGACATTCCCCTCCTTTGGAGGGGTGGCCGCAGGCCGGGGTGGTCTTCGGCTGGCCGCAGGCGGAGACGATCCCGGCTGGCCGCAGGCCAAGGTGTCGGGAGCACTTGCCAAGGTGCCCCCAGCGCGTAGCGCCGCCGCACTTTCTCTTTTCCCTCGCTCCACCTTCGCTCTAAGCACGCCCTTGAGCGACAGTGCTCCGACCCTGCTCCGACCCTGAACCGACCCTGAACCGACAGAAGACCGACGCAATGGTTTCGTTGATTCTATGAAGGGGTAGCGAGATTCCGCTCAACGCTGTCGCGTTACGCGGAATGACGAGTCGCATCCGGGGATAAAAGGGGAAAAGAAGGGCGGCGGAACCTCCACCTTTCAACAACAAATTTACGGCACTAAGATATAATTATTGTATATATAATATATGAATAATAGTAAACAATCTCCTTGTCAGCCCTATAAAACACATAACTATCACATATACAATAAGATATAAAGCTCTAAAAATCACAAATCGCAGGCTGACAGATAGTTGTTAAAAAATTACACTAAAAACGCATCTGTTTTAGGAGGTCGATTTTCGATTTTTGCGGCGATTTGCCGAAAATCTGCGAAATTTTCGGGGATTGGGATGGCGAAAGTGGGCGAAAATGGCAAAAAATGAAGAAAAATAAGATTTGAAAATCTCTATAAAATACTAATAATCAGCAAAATAACATAGCTCGAAAAAAAAGTTTAAAAAAATGCGTTGCATGGGTTGTATGTAATAGAAAAATTCTATTTTTGCAATCCCAAACGACAACGATACGGGACGGCATGAGAGAGAGGTTGTCAACAGGGGAATGTTCATTGAAAGAATGGAAGAATGTAGCAAATACTCAAGTTAGGAATTTTGAGATTCGCAAGCGACGATGCCAGGACAGACAATAAAATAAAAGACATTAATTATTATGGAGAGTTCGATCCTGGCTCAGG
>JAGCVQ010000101.1 GCA_017962275.1 Bacteroidales bacterium | reverse complement strand
TTAACACATAACGCAGATTCTGCCCGTTGGAGGTCTCGTAAATGTATTGCTCAGTGAGATAGGGAGCTACAAAATACCACTTGTGCCAGCCATTAAAAGGATTACCCCAGAATTCAAAATCCTCATTACCGTCAGTCCACCAGTTCTTGGCGTTGATGTGTTGTTGCACTTCGGCGATACTGGCGCCCCAGTTGAGATAAGGTTCACAAGCGACGTAGCCGGCGTCACGGTCGGCTTTCCAGGGGACAAATGCTTCGTGAGTGCCGAGGAAAGGCGGTTGCCAGTATTTGCGGGCATAGTTGAAGTAGAACATCCAATTATCACCGGCGCTGAGGTTTTTGTGCTCTATCACGCAGACGGAATCTTCGCTGTAAGTTTTTTTGGCACTAATCTGGAATTTCATATTCTCACCATGGCTCAGGGTGAAGAACTTGCCGTTGGGGGCATCCTTCTCAACTTCGCACACGGTGCTCATGGTTCCGTTTTGGAGTTCGTTGATCCAGCGGCCGTTATCGCCAAAGGAGGGGTCGAGATGCACACCGACGCAATGCTGAGGTTGCATATCGTATAAAATGAGAGCCGGTATAGTGAGTTCTTCTGTCTGCACGTCAATGACACTGCCGATGGCTTTGGGCGTGAGTTCGGCACCCATGACGCCTTTCTTGACGGTGACGGTGGCGGAAGCATAGCCTGCAGACAAAGCAAAGTTCATCGGAGTGGCAGGGGCGATGAGGTTGGCAGTGGAGAGCTGCTCTTCGCCTGAGAGCGTCCAAGCCGCATTGCCGGGGTTGCCGGCTTGCCAAAGAACGAGGGTGTAGGTGCCGTCGGCCAGTCCCTCAGCCTTGAAGGTCAGGGTCTGCAGCGTGCTGCTTTGGGCGCCGAGTTTCATCACCAGCTGACCGCCTTGGTTGTAAATCAGCACGGTGTCGGTGACGGTGCAGGTGCCGTTGGCCAGTGCCTGCGACATTTCGTTCTTGATGCCCAGTTCCTCGTAAAGGGCGGCTGTGTTGACCGTGATGGCATCGTTGGTGTCGATGTTTTCTCTTGTACAGGCAGCAAATGACAATACCAGGCAGCAAAGTGCGGCCATCATCATTCGCAGTGTACCTCTACTTGTTAGCTTTAACATTTTTTTTCTTTTCGGGGACTTCTTATAAAAACTTTTCCTCGTGATTCCTCTGAAGCTGCCGAAGTCCGTTAAACAGGTTCCGTCAGAATCGCGGGCAAAAAAACATTTTCTTTATTGTTGGAGATTTCTGACACAACGGATGCTGCGGCCGTCGGAAGGATTGTTGGTCACATCATAGAAAGGGGTGTCGCAATAATACTCGGTGTGCTGGTAGATCAAGCCGGAAGGCTGGAAGTCGGCCGTGTAGAAATGAGCGGAAGTGCCCAGTCCTTCACATCTGCCTTTCACTGCGTTATAGAAACCGCCGGGCTGCTTGTTGAAGCCGCTCTCGTTGTTGCCGGGATTCACCACCCAGTTGTCGGCAGAGCGAAGCTGCATTTCAGAGTATTGCTGGTTCAAAGCCTCGAATTCGGCTTGTGTGGGGAGTCTCCAGCCATCAGGACAGATGCCTTGCAGAGCCGTTGCATTGGTTGTGGAAGCCGCTTTGGTGGCTGTTGCGGAAGCGGAAGCCCAGTTGTAGAGTCTGCCATAGGTTTCGACATCGGCGGTGTTGTTGGGGTTATAAGGATTCGAATAGACGATGGCAAACGGAATCTCAGAGCCATTGGCGTAATGCGTGGTGCGGAGGTTGGCCGTCATCCAGCAGAGATTGCCCATCGGAGCGGTAGGATAGCTGATGCTGTCGGCATCCTTAATCGGTTGACCGCATGTTGGGTCACAGAATTCAACTTGGAGGTGGAGGGTCACCACACTGTCGCAACCGGCGGCATTACCACCCACAATCGTGTAGGTCGGCTCGTCGGTGCTCTGCGTGTACAAAACACCATCAATCCAACGGAAACTATTACAAGCAACCTGCTCGTCGATACCTTTGGTGGCCAAGGAGGTGTATCTCACCGTATCCTTCACGGCTTCGGTGCCCATTGTGCCGGTGACAGTCAACTTATCGGCAGCGTAGCACGGAATCACGGGAGAGGTGACAGCGTACTCCTGAGTGTATTTAACGGATCCGGTATAGGTTTCGGATGCCTCTGAACCGTCAGGATAGAGATAATAGATGGTGAGGGCATAGCTGTTGGTGTCGAAGTTAGCGATAATCGTGGTATCGCTCACCACAACGATGTCGATATAATCACCAGTTCCCAACTCAGAATCATTGGCATCGGTCCAGTTCACGATATGGTAGCCCACGGCGTTTTCAGGAGCAATGTGTGCAGTTTGACCATTGGTGTACTCACCGGTGCCAGTCACAGTAATACCCGCATTCGACGGATTAACCTCAACAGTGACAATATACGGAGGCGTCTGGAAGTGACGCATCGTCCAGTTGCCATATACATTGCTGGAGGGCGTGATGGCACAGAGAGGACGCATATAGAACCAGTAATCAGTACCCGTTGTAAGACCTGTAAGGTCGATTTCAACCTCATTGACAATGGCTTCCTTCTGAGTTTGAGGACTATTTAAAGTTTCTTCGTCGAGCATTTGAGTGCTATTCACATACACCCAAATGTCTTCACTATTGCCAGGCAACCAGCTCACATGCGCGCTGTTGGTGGTGATATCGCTAATAGTCAAACGCGTCAAGTCACGACAATCGCCAGCCTCGTAGCAGAATTGAACCTTAGGTTTGAAGTTTTGTGCTTGTGGGCTAATAGCAGCCACACCGTCATTACTATTGCCACCAATACTAGCTCCCGTAGCGTTCTGTCCATAGAATTCGGCAACTTTATAAGTTCCCTTCACATTTTGTGTGAACTCGACAAGCAAATTACTTCCATTATATTGGAATGGAGTTGTGAAATTTACCGTCATGGTGCTCTGAGTACCATCCAACGAACCATTATACAAAGTATCCACATCATCGGTGTTGATAAAAGTAGTATTACTGAACGTAGTATTATTCACCTCCACCAACTTCACTACGAAGTTAGCATTACCCCAACTGTCAGCAGCTGGTGATGAAAGGTAGAATGTCATGGAGTTAATAGACTTGCCTGCAAGTGCCGCGAGGTCTTCAGATGTGTAGATCATCTGGTATCTGTTATACTGATCAGCCCCATTGGCATAGATCGGAACTATGCCGCTAGTTGCTGTTCCATCCGCCACAATTTCGCAAGCATCCGGCAAAGGCAATGTGGTCACATCCAAAATAGATACGGCAGCGCCATATTCCTCGGGATCGACTTGGTAAGGACGTACATAAATGTCGTAGCTGGTCTCGGGAGTCAAGCCAATGAAGGTGAAGTACATGTTGTGGGTCACCCTCCATAAAGTGGGAAACGAAGCTCCATGTTCCACAACAGCCACCTGCCATGCGGTCTCGTCGGCAAATTGGGCCACGTTACGTTCCCAAGTAACGGAGATAGCAGTATGGGTGATTTCAGTGACAGTGAGATTCAGCACGGGGGGCATAGCCCCAGGTGTGGTGAAACTGCTGCTCGTCCAATCGCTATAACCCTCATCATGACCGCCGGCCTGACAGATTGCGCGTACATAAACATAATAAGAGGTATAGGCATTGAGACCGTTAAGGTTACAAGTTGTCGCTGTACCCACATAGGTGTATGAACCTGTATAACCTTCTAGTTGGTCAGCAGTAAGTTCAGTCTCATTAAGGATAACTTGGTAGCCGCTTACATAATCGCCACTGGAGGCTTCCCAAGAGATGGTAGCACTATTATCCGTAATCTCGCTGGCTTCAACTTCGGTCACAGCGGGACAGGCCTCGTTGGTTTCACAATAATGGAAACTAACTTTAGGCAGGAATCCGACTATTGTACCAGAGCCCGAAAGCTCTGACCCAAAGGCATTACGACTAGCATCTGTTGCAGTCTGTCCATAGAATCCAACTATTGAATATACGGCTCCAGGCATGTTGATATCCACAAGAAGGTTTCCTCCTGAGTAGGTGAACGGAGTAGTAAATGTAATGCTTCCATCGGATTCGAAAGCACCCGTGAATACAGCCGTTCCAGAGGTCTCATCCCAACCGCTGGAGAGATTGTCGTTTGTGGTTATTGCAAGGCTGAAGGTGACACTTAGAGGATAGTAATCATAAGCATTCCAACTGGAAATATTACCACTTGAAACAAAATACTTAATTCCTGTGATGGTCTTGCCTTGGAGTTCTGTCAGCATTGAAGCAGGATAAATCATCTGGGAGTGCTGGGCTTCAAAAATGTGATAACCCCACAGCGGAACTGTTCGATTATCTCTGTTTCCTGCAAGAGAGATGCCACCGTCAGCAACCACTACATCCTCGCAGAACGTCAGTCCCTTCGTAATAACACTATCCTCCTTCCATTCGCTGAAGCCGTCGTTGCCGCAGTCGGTGCGGACATAGACGTAATACTTGGTCTCACGTTCGAGGCCGGTAAAGGTATAGGTATTGGCACCCAGAACGGAAATTTTGTTGTTGGAAGCATCAGCGTCGTCGGTGGTCAGACGGGTGTTGCTGCAGATAACCTGATAGTTCTCAGCGGCAGGATCGGTATTGACCCAGTTGGCGGTGAAGCTGGTGCGCTCGGGCACAAAGGAAATGCTGAAAGGCGTGCTGCACGCCTCACCCTGCATGATGATGGTCCAGTCCTGATAGATGGTGGGGTCCTGAGCATAGACACGCACTACGGTATCGCCCATGTGGAGGTGGCTGCGCAGGGTGTTGAAATTGGTGATATAACAATTCCATTCCTCGCTATTAGCGTCAAGACGCATCTTGGCTATAGCGCCAGTGCTGAAAGTAATGGTACCAGCGGCACCACTGAAGTCGGTAGTATTGTACACCGGCATTGTCACGGTATGGGTTTCGGCATTGATGACAGCATCGCCGCGGCGAATTCCGTTTGTGGTGATGTCGAAGGACTTGATGTCGCAGGAGTCGTTCAACGTGGTGAAGGTCTTAGAACCAGTCCATTTGCTGTTGCCATCGGTGCCGCCACAGTTGGCACGCACCCGAACGTAGTATTCGGTTACAGGATCAAGACCGTTAATGAGAAAGAAGGGGTTTTCGCTGGCGGCATACAACCCCTGCGCCGTTGCAGCGATGTCGTCATCCGGAGCAGTGTTAGTCGTGGAGATGTATAGCTGCCATGCTGTCTCGGTACCACCTGCGGTCCAACTGAAAGCAGCCTCATTAGAGGTAACAGCGTCCAAAGTGAAAGCAGTAGGAGCGGGGCAAACCTCGAGGGTGGTGAAAACCACGGTGTCGCTTCCCACTTCCTCAGTCTCGCCACTGCATACACCAAACACTTGCACCTCATAGTCGGTTTCCGCATCGAGACCGGTGAGTTGGGTGCTTGTGGTGGTAGGATTAGGAGTTACGGTTTGCCATAGGCCAGGATCATCCATTGCATATACTAATATATCGTCAATACCTGTGCCGAAACCATAATCATTGTATCCACTTCCTGTCGTACATTTAAAACCGATTTGGTAATGGTCGGCCAAACCGGTAAGCTCGACAGTGATAGGCGTTGTGGTCCAGGAAGATTGTTCCACAGAATTTTCATACAAGGATTGCCATTCGCCTTCATTAACACGATAGAACACATTAAACTTATTAAGGTCACTACCCCATGCTTTGTTCCTAAAATTAAAGCTGAGCGTAGCATTACTTGCAGAGCTCAAATTCATCGCGGGGGTAATTAATATATCAGATCTGCTGTTAGCAGGGGAAATATAGCAAGTGGCATTATAGTTTCCGTTTGCTGAACCAGTATAATTAGAATGTCCAGTACCTGATCCTACAGACCAATAGTTCGAAGTTTGGCTCCAGCCTTCAGGCATAGAACCACCTTCAAAATCTTCAGAAAGATAAACAGTACCGGGTTGCGCTGCCGTTCTGTATCTCACCACATAGCCGCCATCGTTCTCAGTATAGCCGGTCCAAGCCACATCAGCAGTGTGAGCGGTAACATTGGTGATACCCTCTGCCGTAAGTTTCGGTGCCGGACAGGATGGTAAGGTTACGAAATCTACAGGACCAGTCCAACTACTATAGCCATCATCTCCGCAATAGTCTCGCACCCAAACATAATACTGGGTTGAATAAGCAAGACCTGTGAAAGTATAACTACTCTCCGTTACTCCAGTGACTGAGGGTGCCGTCGGAACGGTGCTTTCAGTGCTGATGTACAGCTCGTAAGATTGGTGGTGTTCGTTGGTGGCAATCCCTGTCCAGCTTGCAGTAGCTAAGGAAGGGGTAATGTCAGAAACAGCAAGGTCGGTAGGAGGCAGATTACCAGCCACCGTGGTGAAGAAGTAAGGAGCAGTCCACTGGCCCAGTTCTTCGGGGCCACAATTGCTCTGCACTTGAGCTTCGTATCTGGTCTCGGCAGCCAAGCCGGCAAGATGTTTCGGAGATTCGTTAGCTGTGTCATTCACCCATTCGCCAAAAGATGTTCCATCTTCGAATTTTCTATATCTGACATTGTAGCTGTCGGGTGTAGCATTGGGACCCGTCCAGTTCAAATCGGCAGTATGCATGGTGATGCTGTTAGCAGCAACGGCTGTGGGTGCCGGGCAGTCCACCAGCGTGGTAAAGCTCACCGGACCGACCCAATCGCTATAGCCGACAATATCGCAGTTGGCCCGGACGTATGCATAATATTGAGTATGGCCAGTCAAACCGTTGATGGTGGCCGGGTTGGAGGTCACATCGACAGGATTCGACACCGTATCGGGATCAAAGTCGGCATCGGTGGAGTATGCAATCTGCCATGCGCTTTGGCCTTCTGCGCCGTTAGTCCAACTCAATGTAGCCGCGTGGACGGAAACGGCATCCACTTGCAAGCCGGTAGGCTCCTTACACGGAATTGCAGTGATAGTAAGCATTTGCAAAAATACACAAATTCTTCTTTCATAAATGAGATGAATTCATATTTAATATATTTTTGCAGCGACAAAATTTTGCAATTATGTACAACAGAGCATTTACCCCCGAAAGAATATCACAACTGAAGCCGAACGAAATTTTTGTGTTTGGCAGCAACCTCGCTGGCGCACATGGCGGCGGGGCGGCGCGACTGGCCTACGACCGCTTTGGGGCGGTGTGGGGACAAGGCGTGGGACTGCAAGGACAAAGCTATGGTATTCCCACAATGCATGGAGGTGTTGATGTCATCAAGCCCTATGTGGATGAGTTCATCGCGTTTGCGAAACAGCATCCTGAAATGAAGTTCTTCGTGACCAAAATCGGCTGCGGCATTGCCGGATTCACCACCGAGGAGATGGCCCCGCTGTTTGCCGATGCTGTGGATGTGGAGAATGTCATCCTCCCACAGGAGTTTGTGTTATAGCCTGACCACTATTGCCTGAAAAATCGTATTTTTGCCGCAAATTTTCCAATATGGCTGAAACCCCTTCTCAAGAGCCGGTGAAGATGCCCGGCAAATATGAGCTGATTGCGGAACTGTCGAAGTATTTCCCGACGGAGAACGCCTCTACCATCGTGGCCACGGGCGACGATGCAACGGTGGTGGAACCCGATGGGAACCAGATGGTTACATCCTCAAAAGTCTTTGTGGAGAACGTCCATTTTGACTTGACCTACTTCCCGTTACGGCATCTTGGCTACAAACTCTCCACCATCGCTTTTTCAGACGTGTTGGCTATGAACGCCGCGCCGTCGCAGCTGATGGTCGATATCGCCGTGTCGGACCGTTTCGACCTCAAGATGGTCAACGAGATTCTGAGTGGAGTGGGGGCTTGCTGCGAGACGGTCCACGCCGACGTTGCCGGACTAGACCTCACCACCTCACCCCGCGAACTGGTAATCTCCATGACGGCGATAGGGGAGTGCGAACCTGCCCGTCTCTGTACACGCAAAGGTGCGGAAGAGAATGAACTGATCTGTGTTTCAGGGGATTTCGCGGCGGCCTACACCGGATTGCTGCTCCTCGAGCGTGAGAAAAAGGTCTTCGAGAAGAATCCCGGTGCGCAACCCGACTTCACCGGCATGGACTACCTCCTGCGCCGTCAACTGAAACCCGAACCGCGCATCGATATCATTGAGAACCTTCGCCGCGAAGAGATTCTGCCCACCGCCATGGCCAATGTCAGCGAGGGGTTGGCCACCGCCGTCATGCAGATCTGCAAGGCCTCGCATAAGGGGTGTGTCCTCTTCGAGGAAAAATTGCCGATGACGGAACTTACATTCACGACCCTCAAGGATTTGGACATTGTGCACACTGTGGCGGCCCTCAACGGTGGCGACGACTACGAGCTGATGTTCACCATCAAGCAAGCCGATTTCGAGAAGATCAAAAAGGTGGAGAACGTCTCCATCATCGGCTACATCAAGGAGGAGGCTGCCGGCTACCAGCTCATCACTGGCGACAATGTGCAGGTGCCGCTGCGAGCGCAGGGCTTTAATTAGTTAGCAGTTAGCAGTTAGTAGTTAGTAGTTAGCAGTTGGCCCTTTGCCCTTTGCCCTTTGCTATTGGATTAAACATAGATATGGACTACTCTCTAAACTCTAAACCGTAAACTGTAAACTGTAAACTGTAAACTGTAAACTAAACTATTGCCTTAACCCATTAATATTTAACACAATAACCCTCAATAACCAATAACCCTCAATAACCAATAACCCATAACCAATAACCATTACAAGTGAACAGCAAACGACAATTCCAAATCGGGAACCTCCCTATCGGTGGGAATGCGCCAGTTGTGGTGCAGTCAATGACCAACACTGATACTGCCGATGTGCAGGCATCCGTGGCTCAGTGCAAACGGATGATTGACGCGGGTGCGCAGATGGTGCGCCTCACGGTGCCGTCATTAAAGGAGGTGGAACCGCTGAAAGAGATACAAAAGCAGTTGAAATCAGACGGTTACGGCAATATTCCGCTTGTGGCTGACGTCCATTTCAACCCCAAGGTGGCGGAGGCGGTGGCCACGTTCATGAACAAAGTGCGTGTGAATCCCGGCAACTTCACCGACAAGCGCAATTTCTCGCGACTGGATCTTTCCGATAGCGAATATGCCGCTCAGGTGGAACGTATGGCGTTGCGGGCCAAACCGTTGTTCGAAATTTGCAAGCAGCACGATACCGCGGTGCGTATCGGCATCAACCACGGTTCGTTGTGCGATAGAATTGTGAGTCGCTATGGGAACACACCCGAGGCGATGGTGCAGTCGGCTATTGAATGGCTGGAAATTTGCGAGCAGTACGACTTCCACAAGGTGGTGCTTTCGATGAAATCGAGCAATGTGCTGACCATGATGACGGCTACCAAACTGCTGCATGACAGTATGTTGCAACGCAATATGTCCTATCCCTTGCACCTCGGTGTCACCGAGGCTGGCAACGACCGGGAAGGCAGAGTGAAGTCGGCGGCGGGCATCGGCGCATTGCTGCTGATGGGCATCGGCGACACCATTCGCGTCTCCCTCACAGAACCGCCCGAGAACGAGTCCCCTTTTGGTCATAAGTTAGTAAAGTCCATTGAAAATCTGGATGTTGAGAAGTTACGGATCCAAGACGGCACGTTGGTGTTTGAAGAGGACGAAGCCGATGTGGAGCGCTGGATGTGCCGTGCGGCAGCTGCTGCCGGTTACGCCCATTTCCAGCACAGATTGCGTGAGGTGCAGTTGCGGAATCCCCACTTCTCGGATGCGCAAAACACTGATTTAGCGAACCTTGTGATGCAGGCCTGTCGTATTAAGATATTGAACACCGAATTTGTGGCTTGTCCCTCCTGCGGACGCACGCAATATGACATTCAGTCGGTCTTCTCGGCTGTGAAACAGCGTTTTGCCGGCTACCCCGGCCTCAAGATCGGGGTCATGGGCTGCATCGTGAACGGTCCCGGCGAGATGGCCGACGCCGACTACGGCATCGTGGGCGCCTCCAACGGACTGGTATGCGTCTATGAAGGCAAGAAGCGCGTCTCGGAACCGATGCTGCCGGAGCAGGCGATGGATGTGTTGGAGAAATTAATTATGAATCATGAATTATGAATTATGTGATGTGTTAACCCCAAACATTTAAAACATAATTCCTTGAGCAGCCTCGAAGAGGCAAAACGCGCGAAGCGCAATTAACCCCATACAAGGCGAAGCCGCAGTGTGGGGCTGGTCAAAAACGTAAAAGATATGTATATATTAGGAATAGAATCCTCATGTGATGACACCTCGGCAGCGGTGATCCAAGACAACGTCATCCTGTCGAACGTGATTGCGGGACAGAAGGTCCACGCGGAATACGGCGGTGTGGTGCCGGAGCTTGCATCGCGGGCGCACCAGCAGAATATTATCCCCGTGGTGGATACCGCGCTGAAACGGGCCGGCATCGGCAAGGAGCAGCTGGCAGCCATTGCCTTCACCAACGGTCCCGGTCTGTTGGGCTCGCTGCTCGTGGGCAACTCCTTCGCCAAGTCTATGGCCTTCACGTTGGGCATCCCGCTTGTGCAGGTCAACCACCTGCAGGCGCACGTCTTGGCACACTTCCTCGACAAACCCGGCGAGGAGAAGCCGAAGCCGCAATTCCCGTTCCTCTGTCTCACCGTTTCCGGCGGACACACGCTGTTGCTGAAAGTCAACGATTACTTCGACATGGAGCGGCTCGGCGGCACCATCGACGATGCGGCGGGCGAGGCCTTCGACAAAGCGGCCAAAATTCTCGGATTGCCGTATCCAGGCGGCCCGGTTATCGACAAATACGCGAAAGAGGGCGATCCCGAGCGGTTCCAGTTCTCCATCGCGCATCTGCCTGGCCTCGACTACAGTTTCAGCGGGCTCAAGACTTCGTTTCTCTACTTCGTGCGCGACAACCTCAAGGAAAATCCCAACTTCATCGAGGATAATATCCACGATTTGGCAGCCTCCATGCAGCACGCCATCGTCAAGTCGCTGACAGACAAGGTGAAGAAGGCCTTCAAGGAGTGCGACTGCAAGGATCTGGTTTTGGCTGGTGGAGTGTCGGCAAATTCCGGTCTGCGTAACGCCATGACCGACTTGGCCCGCCGTTACCACCGCAACATCTTCCTCCCGCCTCTGGACCTCACCACCGACAACGCGGCGATGGTGGCGGTCTGCGGTTATTTCAAATACCAAAAGGGTGAGTTCGTGGGGTATGATGTGGCGCCGTACAGCAGTTAATTTCTGAATTGTAGGGCTGTCGCAGTGCGGCAGCCCTACAACTGTCGCAGTGCGGCAGCCCTACAACTGTCGCAGTGCGGCAGCCCTACAACAACACCGTTTATTGTTTCCGCTGATATGCACGAAAAAAATATATATTTGCCGTTTCGTTTTTTACAAATTAAACCACTGTATATGAAAAAGATTTCCATATTAAGTCTGATATTGATTATTGCGGGACAGCTGTTTGCCCAGCGGGTGTCTGAAAGCCAGTCCGCGCAGGTGTGTCAGCGATTCTTGCTGGACAGAAACCAGTTGACTGCAGCCGAGGGGTTCAAACTGGCTGAGGTCTATACTCAGGACAACGGCGATGTCGCCCTCTACCGATACCAACTCCCTGATGTGGGTTTTGTGGTGGTGTCGGCTTCGACGACCACCCCGCCCGTGCTGGCCTACGGTTTCGAACACGATTTTGAGATGATTCCGCCCGTGCGCGATCTTTTCCACCTCTACAAGGAGGAAATCGCTTGCGCAGAAAAGCAGCAGTGGCAGGCCAAGCCCAAAGCCGCTGCCGCGTGGGAACGCTATCTCGCGGATGAGTTCGTGCCGCAAGCTCCGAAGGGCACTTCCGGCGGTCCGCTGTTGACCACCACGTGGAACCAGTCCAAGTATTACAACACCTACTGCCCCTGGGATGCGGCAGCGGGCCCTAATTACGACTACCGCGTGCCCAATGGCTGTGTCGCTCTCGCATGCGCCCAAATCATGAACTATCACCGCTTTCCCGACAGAGGCATCGGTTCAACCTCCTATATCCCGCAAGGTTATCCCCGTCAGACGGTTAACTTCTACCAACACACCTACCATTACGATGCCATGACCAATCATCCGACCTCCTACGCCAATGAGATTGCCAAGCTGGCCTACCACTTCGGCGTGGCCATCCAGATGATGTATACAGCCGACGGCTCCGGCGCCAACACCACGGTCGCCAAGGAGAAACTCAATACCGTTTTTAAGTATGATCCTAACTTGACCTCTTGGTTCAGAGATAGTTATCTTGATACTCTTGTGACTATATACTATGCCGCGCTGAAAGGGGAGATCGACAGCAAACGTCCCGTTTACTATTCCGGATGCAATCAGACACTCTCTTCTTGCCACGCTTACGTGCTGGATGGCTATGATGAGGACGATCTTTTTCACCTGAACTACGGTTGGGGCGGCTCCTCGAACGGCTATTACGCTCTTGACAATTTCGTGGCTGGACCGCAGCACTTCGACTATAGTTCCGAGGCTGTGCTCAATATTCGTCCGGCGCAGGGCGCCGAGCCTCCTCAATGCAATGGGCATCAGCGCAACACGGCGAGTTTCGGCTATGTGGCGGACGGTTCGCATACGGTGCGTCCCTACGCGGCCAATCCCGACTGCTCCTGGATGGTGGCGGCCCAAGGTGCCAGTGAATATCAGTTCACTTTCGAGCGTCTCGACCTCAACGAAGGTGACTACGTGACCATCTACAACGGACCGACCACAGAAAGCGGTGTCAAAGTTGCACTCACGGGCTCCCAGAAACCCACGGAAAACTTCTCGGTCATCGCCGACAGCGTGCTCATCACTTTCACGGGCAACAGCAACAACACCGAACACTACGGCTTCCTGATTTCCTATTCCTCCACGCTGCCGCCGCGCACCTGCGAGGAGGTAATCAACATGCCCGATGTGTGGAACGCCACGCTTACCGACGGCTCGCAAGACGGTGAAAAATACCTGCCGCAGACCTCCTGCTCCTGGAACATCACCCACAATTTCATCTCAGGGTATGCTTTCGCTTTCCCGAAGTTCAACCTTGGTTACGGCGACTTCGTGGATGTCTATAATGCCTCCACCTATCCGGCCACGCTCTATCAAAGATTTGATAGCTACAGCCCGCCTTCTGGCGTTTACAGTGTGAATTTCAAGAAGATGCGCGTGCATTTTGTCAGCGACAACTGGGACCAGTCCGAAGGTTTCGAGATGCAGTACTATGCGCTGGTTTCCGTGGAGGACTATAACGGTCTGGAGGATCTGACGGTCTATCCGAATCCTGCCGCCGACCAAGTGACTGTTGATTTCTCGCTGCAGGAACCCGGGAATGTGAATGTCCGCCTGTTGGACATGACCGGCAAGACGCTGCGCCAGGGTCTTTATGACGGGGAACCGGGTGCGAACCGCATCAACTTCGGGCTTGCGGATGTCGCCAAGGGCATCTACCTCTTGGAAATTAGTAACGATAACGGTAAGTCGGTGCGCAAACTGACCGTTCAATAATCTGGAGGTCAACAAGATGGCGAAAAGAGTGTTGATTGCCATGAGCGGCGGCATCGACAGCGGAGTGACTGCCATGCTGCTGCGTGAGCAGGGCTACGAACTCACAGGTGTCACCTTCCGGACTTTCGATTCCATCACCGAAAGCTGCATGGCGCGCGAACGGGGATGTTGCTCCGTGGATGCCATTTTCGAGGCGAAACACCTGGCCGAGCAACTCGGTTTCGAGCACCATATCCTCGATGTGCGCGACCTTTTCCGGCAGACGGTCATTCAGGATTTTATCGACCAGTATCTCCGTTGCCGCACCCCGAATCCGTGCGTGCTTTGTAATCCTATCATCAAGTGGGGTAGGGTGTTGCAAATGGCGGATGAGCTGGGCTGCGATTATATCGCGACCGGTCACTACGCCCGCATCGCCCAGAGTGCCGACCGGTATTATCTCCAGAAAGGTGTTGACACACAGAAAGATCAGACCTATTTCCTTTGGAAACTGACTTCTGAACAGCTGGGCCGGACGCTTTTCCCTTTGGGTGGACTTACCAAACCCGAGGTGCGCCGCATTGCCGCTGAACACGGGTTTGTGAAGCTCTCGCAAAAGAAGGAGAGCGAGGAAATCTGCTTTGTGACGGATGACGACTACCGCCATTTTCTGCAGGACGAAGTACCTGATTTGCAGGAACGTATGCCCGTTGGGGAGTTTGTCATCACCGATGGGAAGGTTGTGGGAAAGCACCAAGGATTGTATAACTACACCGTCGGGCAGCGCAAAGGTTTGGGCATCGCGTTGGGTGAACCTGCCTATGTGGTCGGGCTACAGCCTGATACCAACCGCGTGGTGCTCGGTCGTCGCGAGGATCTGCAACATACTCGCTGCGTGGTCTCCGACTTGAATTTTACCAAATATCCTGATTTTGAGGATGGTAGGGTGGTCTTGTGCCGTTCGCGTTATCGCAGTGCCGGCACCCCCGCCCGTTTATATCACCTTGATGACGGCAAGGTTGAAGTTGTTTTTGAAGAACCCGTTTTCGCAGTCACGCCGGGGCAGAGTGCGGTCTTTTACGACGGCGACGACTTGTTGGGCGGTGGCATTATTGAATCATAATCCGCAACTATGGCCGAATCCCCGCTTTCCCTTAACGCTTTGGAATACACCTTCCGGCATCTGCTGAAGGTCGCCTTCCCGCATCTGGAAAGCGAGCCTTTCCGTGTTGAAAAAGGAAATGGTAATATCAAGGTGTTTTTGAAAGATGTCAGACTTGTCATATACACGATAGACCGGAAAAAAACTGGTTCGTTACTTGCTGGTCGGAGGTTTCTATCCTTGAGAGTGTACAATGTCAAACAGACGTTGAAAATTCCCCTGCTTTTTGATGGTCGCAAGTATGCAGTCTGCTCGGATGCAGAGAACTCTATCTATATTCCCTTTGACATTATTACGATCTCTTTCTTGTTGCTCTCGCGTTACGAGGAGTATCTTGCCGAGGGGCGCGATGAGCATGGACGCTTTCAATACAAGGGAAGTTTGGTCGAAAAATACAAATTGATTGAGATTCCGTTAGTGGACGAATACGCTATGCTGTTGCGCAGGTGGTTGTGTCTCTATTTCCCGGACAGCTTCCAGGCTATTTCGCGCCCGAAACGCATCGTGCCCACGCACGACATCGATATTTTGCGCCGTTTCACAAGTCGTTGGCAGGCCCTGAAATCCATTTTTGGCCGCGACCTGTTGATTAACAGAAGCTTGTCTATGGTTAAGGAATCCATGGAGTGGTATAGAGACTGGAAAGAAAGTCCCTTTCTGGATCCATACGTGGATGCGATTTTGGAGTTTCTGGATTGGGAAAAGGATTGGAATTTGCATCCGTTTTTCTTTTTTAAAGCAACAGACGAGGATCATCCGGATGCCACGTATGATTGGCAAGACCCTATTCTTCAGGAAATCATCCAGGTTGTCATGTCCCGTGGCGGTCAGATTGGACTTCACGGAAGCTATCCTTCGGCAGAAGATGTCCAATGTCTCCAGAAAGAGAAACAGAATCTCAGCAAGCTGTGCGATGAGGAGATCCGAATCTCCCGCCAGCACTATCTCCGTACCTTTTTCGCGGATGATCCCAACTCATTAGATCTGTGGCGGCAGGTGGGTATCACCGACGACTATACCCTCGGTTTTGCCGAACGGTGCGGTTTCCGATGTGGTACCTGTCACCCGTATCCGCTTTACGATGTGCGCCATGATTGCGTGACGAACATTATCGAACATCCGCTCATCGTCATGGACGGCACCCTCTTCGACTACATGAAACTCTCCGTTGAGGATGCCCGCACCCTGACCCAACGACTGAAACAACGCTGCTTCGATGTTGAGGGCGATTTCGTCATCCTTTGGCACAACCACGCCACGACGCGGGAGTTTGAACGGTATTTTAAGGAAGTGTATTTGCCATTAGTTAGCAGTTAGTAGTTAGCAGTTAAGAATGAAGAATGAAGAATGAAGAATGCTGTGACGTAAGAGCCCCATTCCCCTCCTTTGGAGGGGTGCCCGAAGGGCGGGGTAGTTAAACTTTTTCCATAAGCAGCCCCGTTAGGGGCAAGAGCTCGGTAGCCAGGGTAAGGCGCGAGGTACGAGCGCCGCCACCCCTGGAACCCATAAGCGACGGAGGAGCGCAATGTGGGGTCGGTCAAAATCAATAACCTAAGTCAATGTTAATAGTTCACATCATATCAGACAATAACGACCGTGACCGCGTGGAGCGCGTGACGCGGTACATGCCGGACGGTTACGAGCATCAGTTTATCACCCCCGCGGAGACGCTTCCGGTGGGTGCGGACCTGGTCCAAGCCCACGGCTGGTTTGGGTGCGGGAAAACTGCGCACGCGAGCCATATTCCCTACGTGGTGGAAATCGTGCAATCGGATTTACAGCAATATCACAAACATCTGATATTTAACAGAAAAGGCTATGAGCAGCAGCTTGTAGAGGCGGCGAGGGTGGTTTTCACCGCCCCGGCGCAGGAGAATTTCCTGGCGAAGCATCTCCCTTCCAAAGTGGCCGATGAGGTCTTCGCGAAATCCGTGCTGCTGTACGAACCGATGGACACCTTTTGGTTCGACAACCTGCATATCCATCCGCCTACCGCGCTGGTTCATATCAAGTTGCTGTATGTCGGGGCGCTTGCGAGCGACAGCCGGATCGAAGAGCTGCTTCACGCCATGCGCAAGTTGCATCGGCACAACTACGAGGTTTCTCTGACGGTGGTGGAAGATGCCGTGACAGAAGGCAGTTATCGGCAGAAGGTGCTGCGCGAGGCCGAGAAGAACGACTTCCTGCGTGTTGTTTCCGTCGGCAGTGAGGAGGAACTGCGGGAGGTTTACCGCCACCACGACATCCTCTGGCTGCCTGAGGCGGATTCCCTGCAACGTTATGCCGAGGCCTTGTCGCAGGGACTACCGGTGCTTTACGCGCCCGACAGCATAGCCGACGGCATCTTCAAGGAGGGATTGGCGGGTTATGCCGTGAATGTCTCCAGCTCCGATGAAATTGCCCGTGCCATCTTGAATGTCAGCAACTTCTTCGGAACCATCGAACAGCAAATCATGCGGCTGCACCCTCTCGGCCAATTTGATGCAAGGGAGCAGGTCCGACATTGGGAACATCTGTATGAGAGGCTGACAGTTAGTTAGCAGTTAGCAGTTGCGGATGCTCCCAATTCCCCTCCTTTGGAGGGGTGCCCGAAGGGCGGGGTGGTCCCTGTAACCCTCCAACCCTAATCTTTTTTCACAATCGAAATGTACGTGTAAATCGGGTAATGGTCGGAGACGGCCAAATCCTTGCAGACGGTGTACTGAAAATCGTTGTATTGCTTGTCGTGCGCGATGTAGTCGATGCGGTAGGCCGGGAAGTTGCCGCCGATATAGGTGGTGCCGGTGCCTTTGCCGCTGCTCCGGAAGGAATCGCGCAGACCGTGCATAATCTTGTTATAGCTGAACGAGGCGGGCGAATCGTTGAAATCGCCGCAGATGATGACGGGGTAGGGACACTCGTCAATGTGGGCGCGAATCGCTTTGGCCTGATGCTGCCGTGCCACGTAGGCCGCCGAAATCTTGTTCGAGAGCATCTGGGCCTTGTTGTTGAAGGTGGAGTCGTAAGAGCCCGCCCACAGCGCTTTGCCGGTGGCGTAGTCCGCGCTGTCAAGGTGCATCGAGGCGAGGTGGATGTTGTAAATCCGCAGCGTGTCGCCGTTGAAGCGGATGTCCACATACATGGACTTGTTGCTCGACGAGTCGGAAGTCTCCACAAAGCCCCCATCGACAATCCGGTATTTGCTGAACACGGCCATGCCGAACTGGTAACCCAACTTGTTGCGATAGGGCAGCATGATCTTGTGCGTCTTTTCGTTGTCCTTGACATTCAGCGCGTCGATGATGGCTTGCGTGGAGTTGAATCCAGACTTCCCGGTGTTGTCGTAGCTGTATTCCTGAATGCACAGGATGTCGGGCTTTTCGTTCTGCAGGAAATGGATGAACTGCCGGTTGAGCGACATCTGGTCGTCGCGGTAGATGTTGAAAGCTTTGGCGTTGTAGCTCATCACCTTCAGGCAGTTGGCGCAAACCTCCGGTTTCTCAATGCCGCGGAACTGAAAGTGTCGGTCTATATTATTGACGTTCAAAAGGATGACGGAAACGGGGATAATTGCCCAAGTGAAATCCACCACAATCCAGATGAAGGTCAGCACGAAGTTCACGAGGAGCAAATAGGGAAAGAAAAGACCGCAGTAGGCCACCGTGCTGGAAAATGACGGCGGAAGCAGCTTGGCCATGAACGAGAACAACAGTCCTATGGCGGCGAGGAAAGTGACGACGAAAAGCAGGAACTTGCCAAACGTCTTGAGCCGGTTGCTTTTTTTCTTCGCCATTATGGTTATTTGTTGGAATATTTGAACAGGAGGTCCTTTTCCTCTTTGCTCAGGGCGTCGTAACCTCTTTGGGAGATTTTGTCGAGAATCTGGTCGATACGCTCCTTCTCGGCCTGCCGGCGGGCGTTGAAATCCTCGTCACTGAGCGGACGACCGCTTTCGTGGGAGACATAATACTTTGATTTTCCATCCGTTGACCTCTCTCTCTTCCCGAATTGCCATCTTGTGTTTTGTCTGTCGGAACTACCGCCTCCGTTGAACTGGTAGAAGGTCTGTTGTTGATTCCGGGTGTCGTTGCGGTGCCAAAGCCATATAAGCAGTATGCCGAAGATCATACCGCCGAGGTGGGCGAAGTGCGCTACGCCGTCGGGAGTACCTATCACGCCGTAAATCAGCTCGATGGCGCCGAAAATCAGCACGAACCATTTGGCTTTGATGGGGAAGAGGAAGTAGATGTAAATCGGGGAGTTGGGGAAGAGGAAACCGAAGGCGAGCAGGATGCCGTAAATCGCCCCGGACGCGCCGATGAGCAGGAAGCTGTTCAGATAGCTGTCCTGGATGGAGATGGTGGCGACCACCAAGTCGTTGAGCGAATCGGGACTCTGCTGCAGCACCTGGTAGTTGTTCTGGAGGGTGCTCTGTAACTGTGTGATTGTGTTGTTTTCAACGAGATAGCGGTAGGTGTCGAGGGATGGGGCCTCCAAGAACTGATTGAACAACGCCATGGTGGGGCCCACTTCGATGTAGGTGATGAGATAATGGGTGAGCGCCGCGCCGATGCCGGTTGCGAGATAGTAGAGGAGGAACTTGCGGGTGCCCCAGTAGTTCTCCACCGCCGCCCCGAACATCCAGAGCGCGAACATGTTGAAGAAGAGGTGCCCGAAGTTGCCGTGCATGAACATGTAGGTGATGAACTGCCACAAGTGGAAGTCGGGGGCTTTGAAGTAATGCAGCCCCAGCCACTTGTTCAGGTCACACATTCCCGTCCTCGCGAACACAACCGTCGCGAAGAACATCAGCGTGTTGATTATCAAGAGGTTTTTAACACCTTTCGGCAGTATGTTGAATCCGCCTAATCCGATTTGTTGTCCGTTGCTCATTTGAAAGGTTATAGGTTATAAAAGTCTCGGCTGTTATTCCGTCTTGCAAAGACGCAAAATTTTGCGTCTCTACTCATCGTCTCTTCGCCTTCAAAGCGGCGGCAAAAATACGCAAAAAATTTTACTTTTGCCTATAGAATTTGTGGTATGCGATACGAGATACAACTACCTGACAATAAAAGTATTAAGATCCGCCGGATGGTGATAGCGTACGTGCGGGGCGTGGAAATTCCGCCCGTGATGGACGCGGACGGCAGCGATGTGCGCATCGTGTGGCGCGCATTGCACACGATGGCGGATGCGAAACGCGTGGGTGCGGACGCGGTGACGACCATTGATGTGGTGGATTGCGGTGCAGCCTATCGGTTCCTGATGCCGTTGCTCGCTGCCACCTCGGGTACGTGGCTGTTGACAGGCACTACGCGGCTGTTGCATCGCCCGATTCTGCCGTTGGTGGAGGTGTTACGCGGGATCGGCGCGGAGATTGAAAGGGAGGGGGATGGTTGGTTGATTAAAGGAAAAACATTTCGATCTGTAGAGACGCTGCACGCCGCGTCTCTACAACGTGGGAAAACCGATACCGATACCGCATCCGATACCGGTTTGTCATTAACCCTCGATGCCTCCCAATCCTCGCAATTGGCCTCCGCATTGGTTTTGGCGGCCCCGCTGTTGGGACTCAAAACATTGCATCTCACCACGACGGATATCCCCTCGCTGTCGTACCTGCGCATGACGCTCGCGCTCACCCGCGACTGGCCGGTGGAGATTCCTGGGGTGGATGTGCCGGATAATCCTGTTGGTGCCCCCGGCGATTGGAGTGCCGCCCTTTTCTGGTTCGCCCACGCCCGACTGCATCCTGAAAATGAATATGTCCTCTCGCCATTGACGTTGGAATCCATACAAGGTGATTCTGTTATATGTCAATGGTTCAAAAAATTAAATTTATCCATTTCAATAAAAGGTTCAAATGTATTTTTGAAGACATTACCCTTGGAAAAGATGTCTCAATTGGTCTTAGACGTGTGCGACAACCTCGACACGGTTCCCGTGATGGCCGCCCTCGCCGCGCTTCTTCCTGCCGACATCACTTTCCAGAATGTGCGGAATTTGAAGTACAAGGAATCGGACAGGTTGCATGCGTTAGTTACCCAATTGCAGCCGTATGCGCAAATCACTCATTCCGAAAATGAATTACGTATGGTGGGGAATGGACGATCGTTAGTGGCGGGGGCAGGACTCGATACATGCCACGACCACCGTCTCGCAATGGCGTTCCTGTTGTTCGGCCCGAATGCCGAATTGAATGACGTGGAATGTCTGAGGAAATCGTATCCGGGTCTGTTAGAACAGATGTAGGGGCGAATGATGATTCGCCCCTACACGTTGTTAATTCCAATTTCCGAGACGCGGCGTGCCTCGTCACTACTCATTCAACGCCGGTTTCCCCCAGAATCGCAGCAGCGCGATTTCTGCGAGGAAGCAGAGCAGTGACAACACGATGAACCACGGCCACAACGGTTTGCCGTTCAGGCGGTCGCTCACGCTCTTGGCGATGTTCTTCGTGTCTGCGCTGATCACCGCCGCGTTGTCGCCCAAATCCTTTGAGATTTTCTGCAACTCGTCCTCGTCGTAGCAGGCGAGGTCCGACTCGCGTCGGTTCAGGTTGAAGGCGAGGGTGCCCAACGTCTGTCCGCCGCGCACGATGTCGTACCAGTCGCTCGTTTTCGCCTGGTTGTGGAAATACAGAGCCGTTTCATTGCCCAATCTCCGCTGTTCGGGGATGAACTCCCCGCCGCCCTTGCGTGCCCGCAGCACCACGGCCTCGTCAGAACCGTCGGTGGGCAGCATCACCCGCTGCATCTGATCGACGCCGATGAGATTGTAGAGCTTCTGCTGCACGGCATTCATAATGCCGATGTTGTGCAACGGCACGAAAAAGAGGGCATGACGATGGGCGTTGCCGTAGTCGTCGTTCATGGCCACGGCGGAGAGGATAACCTTCCCGGATTCAGCGGGATAGGAGACGAGCAAGGGGGAGTTGTCCTCCAAGGTCATGATCACCTCGCTGCCGTTGCCGCCGCCCGAAATGGCATAATGTTGTAGCGTCTGCGGCATGTCGATACGGCCGTCCTCGGTCTCCAAAGCCCCTTTGAAGTAGATACTTTCGCGGTTTACGTTCTTGCATTTGAGCGGGCTCTTGACGAGATTGCCGTAGCGGCCCGCGTCGAGGCTCTGCAGCAGGTTGTTGACGCTGTTGTCCGCCTTCGCCGACGGAAATACTAACAGCGTGCCACCGGCTTTCACGAACTTCGTTAGCTCGTCGGCAAGACCGGAAGAGACGGTCGGGACCTCGTTCAGCACTACCACCGCGCTTTGCCGCAGTTGCGTGTAGTTGACCTGCTGATAGCTCATCGGCTGGTAGGTGAAGACGGAATCCTTGCCGTAGAGCGCGGCGAGGAAACGGTTGGGCTCGCGGTCGTAAATCACCGTCACCGTGCTGTTTTCGGAAACTTCGTAGGTGAAGTAGAGGTCGTCGTCGAAGGTGATGGGAGCGTCCTCGATGCTCACCTTGCCACAGTTGGTGCCGCCCTCGTCAATGCGGTAGGTCAGGTGACAGTCGGCGTAGGCACCGGCCGCGATGTCGATGGCGGCGATGGCCTTCTGCTTTTCGTTCACGTGCAACTTCACAGGCACTTTCTGCACCTCCTCGTTGCCGTAGTTGTGGATGCGGGCGACGAGGGTGACCGTGTTGCCAAGACGGAACACGGGCGTGAGGAACCAGCAGCTGTCAACGGCCACGTTGCTGAGCTGCTCCGCAGGCGTCGGGATCAGTCCGATATGTGCCGACGAATCGTCGCGCAGCACCGAGATGTCGAAGTTGTTCTTCTGGAAATCCGAGATATAGTAATGGATGACGTTCGACTTGTTGGAGTTTTGTAAAGTATGGCTCTCAAAAGCGTGTATCTCTTTGAACGAATGGCTGTTGGGCGACACGGCAATGCGGTCAAGCATCTCCAAAACCTGGTCTTTGTTGAGGATATGCGACTCTTCGCCGGTGAAATCCTGGGTGGTGAGCACAAAGTCGTCGGAGAAGTCGAAAGATTGCACGATGTTTTTGGCAGCATCCACGGCGTCGTAAAGGCGTGAGCCGTTCTTGCTTTCAGTCTCCATCGAGTAGGAGTTGTCCACGAACAGGGAAATCACATTGCCTTTCTGGGCGGTCTTGTTGCTGCCGCGCAGGAACGGCTGGGCGCAAGCGATTACGAGGCAGGCAATGCCCAAAACTCTGAGCGCCAGCACGATGAGCTGCTGGATTTGTGAGGCACGCTTCGTCTTCTTCTGGATTTCCTCCAACATCTGCACGTTGGAGAAATAGATGGTCTTGTATCTTCTGAAATTGAAAAGATGTATGATGATGGGGACCAGAATGGCCGCCAGACCGATGAGCATCAAGGGGTTTGTGAATGACATATCTTATATTTAAAACGGCGGCAAAGATAGTATTTTTTGGGGTTACACGGTTAGGTGGTTACACGGTTAGGGTTTAGGGTGTATGAGGGTTTCTTGAAACTTGAAACTCCTTATCCTCCGTGACGCCGGATGAACTCCTGCGCGATTTGGAAACATTTGTCGAATTTCAGTTCGTCGAGACGGAAGAGGTAAGCGTACTTGAAGTAGAAAGCATGCGGTTCGTCGGCGAGCAGGTGCAGTTCGGACGGGATGGTACCCAACTCAAGATGCCGGTCGGCGATGACTTTCGAACCGTAAACGTAGGGCAGGGTGGGGATGGAGAAGGCAAACCCTGAGTCCGCCGCGAGGATGTTGTCTTTCTCGCCGTGGATCATGCAAATGGGCGTGGTCTCGTCGGGGTCGATCATCATCGGATCGAAGATGCACCCCCAAAGGAGGATGGCCCCAGCCACGCCGAACGACTGTCTCTTGGCCGCGTTAGTGCCTGTGGAGTGCAGAGGCGGAAGTTCCGGTTCAAGGAAAGTCTCTGCCGGACGTTCGTCCTCGTCCATGTAGAGCGCGTGCAGAATCGCCACCGCGCCGGCTGATTGCCCAAGCAGGAAAATGCGGTTGGTGTCGATACGGTATTGGTCGCCGTTGGCCTTGAAGAACCGCACCGCCGCGCTTACATCCTGCGCGGCCATGAAGCCGGTGCGTATTAGCCCTTTGGTGTTGAATTTGTGGGCGGGCATCAGCCGGTAGTCGATGGAGGCTGCTGCGTAACCCTCCTCCGCGAACCGGTTGCACCATTCCACCATGTCCTCGTAGTTCCGGGATCCGACCACGAAACCGCCGCCGAACAGAGTGATTACCAACGGCCGTAATGTATCGCTTTCGTTCCCCGGTTCGTAGAAGTCGAAGCAGAGGTTTCGCATCTTGTCTTCCCCCGGGTACAGGGCATGACTGTACGTGATGCCCCGACGCACACTCACATGCTGCGCGATACCGGAAACCGGCACCATCAGCACAAAGGTTGCAAAAAGCACAATGATTCTATCAAATATATTCATATTCGACACATCTTTGATAACAAACATCAAGAGTAATCTTTCACCCCGAAGTTTAACCGTTTACCTCTACTATCTCATATTCCACATCTCACGTCACAAATCACACGTCACACGTCTTACGTCTTACGTCTCACACCCCTTCCCCGTTCAGGATTTTCCGGAACAGCGGGTTCCAGGGTTCGGCTTCGGCCAGCACCTGATGGTGCGAGACCGGGTGCTCGAAATAGAGCCGGCGGGCATGGAGGCAGATGGAGGCATCGGGTTCGGGACGTTTCGCACCGTACTTCAGGTCACCCTTGATGGGGTGTCCGATGTGCGACAGCTGCACGCGGATCTGGTGATGGCGGCCGGTGTGCAGTTCCACCTCCAACAGCGAATAGCGCTCGGAGTGTGCCAAAAGGGTGTAATCCAACTCGGCGTACTGCCAGCCTTCGGTCTCCTTGTCGTTGATGTAGGTCTTGTTGCGCTCGGAGTTCTTGAAGACCCAGTTCACCAACTTCTGCTGCGGCACTTCCGGCACGCCCTCCACGATGGCCCAGTAGAATTTGTGCATCTCGTGGGCTTTCAGCAACTTGTTCATGCGGTCGAGGGACTTGGAAGTGCGGGCAAAGGCAAGCGCGCCGCTCACGGGTCGGTCAATGCGGTGGATGAGACCGCAGAAGACGTTTCCCTCCTTCTGCTTTTGCACTCGGATATAGTCACGCACCTTCTCCACCAGCGGCACCACGTCCGAATCATCGCCCTGCGCCAGTTCCCCGGGCAGTTTGTTCATGATAATCAAGTGGTTGTCTTCGTAGAGAATCCGTTTGGCGAACTCTTCTTGGGTCTCAATATTGTTCTGACTCATTCGGGAAGGTGTTTTCTTTCACGTCGCTGATATAATGCTCGATGGCGCCCACGATCTCCTCGCTCAGGTTGAGGTAGCGGCGGAGGAAACGGGGGGTGAACTGCTGGGTGATGCCCATCATGTCGTGGAAGACGAGTACTTGACCAGATGTATGGCGACCCGCGCCGATACCGATGGTCGGGATCTCCAGACTCTCCGTCACCTCCTTGGCCAAGGATGCCGGAATCTTCTCCAAAACCAGACTGAAACAGCCATGCTCCTGCAGCAACAGGGCGTTTTTACGGAGCTGTTCGGCTTCCTCCTCGGAGGTGGCACGCACGGCGTACGTTCCGAACTTATTGATAGACTGCGGGGTAAGACCGAGGTGTCCCATCACGGGGATGCCTGCGCTTAGGATGCGGTCGATGGATTCGATGACCTCTGAGCCGCCTTCCAACTTGATGGCATCGGCACCCGACTCCTTCATGATGCGGATGGCTGAGCTGAGTGCCTCCTTCCAGTTGCCCTGATAGGTGCCGAAGGGCATATCCACCACCACGAGGGCGCGTTTCACAGCACGCACCACCGACGAGGCGTGGTAGATCATTTCGTTGAGTGTGATCGGCAGCGTGGTCTTGTATCCGGCCATCACATTGGCGGCGGAATCACCTACCAGTACCACGTCTATCTTGGCCATATCCAGCAACTTGGCTGTGGAATAGTCGTATGCCGTTAACATCGCGATGCGCTCACCCTGCTGGCGCATCTTCATCAAGGTGTTGGTCGTCACCTTGGTGACATCCGTTGACAAATACTGTGACATATCGTTCAAAAATTAAGGGCGCAAAAATACTATTTTTTGGTTTAAGGTTTATGGTTTAAGGTTTATGGTTTAAGGTTTATCGACATATCGTTATCCTTAAACCTTAAACCCTCAACCCTCAACCTTATACAAACTTCACCACACTTTTCATCGTCTCCATCTCTTCCATGTTAATAAGGATGTTCTCGCTGAGGAAGTCGTTGAGGGGCTTCATGACGCGGAAGACATGCGCGATGCGATGGGCGTAGTCGTCGCGGCAGAGGTCCGCGGGTTGCAACATGCACGACATCGCATAGTCTTTGCAGGTCAGATATTCGGGGTGCGGCGAGTCTTTCGGCAGACCGTTGGGAATGCGTTTGTAGTGCGACTGCCCGATTTGCGGTACTAACTTCTTGAGTTCCGGTGCTTCCACAAGTTTCACGAAATCATCCATTTGGTCGGCCACGGATTGACGCAGATGTTGCATCTCCTTGGTGGGAAGCCACCACACACCCGAAGCCAACATCACCTGCTCCGGTTCGATCTGTAGATAGTAGCCGCCCCAGTAAGCCTTCTTGCCGTACTGGTTCATGTACGCGCCGAAATGTCCTTTGTACGGGGTCTTGTCGGGCGAGAAGCGGATGTCGCGGTAAATGCGGTAGGTGCAGTCTTTCGGGGTGAGACCGGCAATCGATCCGTCAAACTCGCCGATGGCTGCTATCACGTTCTCCACCAGCGTGTTGAACTGAGCCCATGCCGCATCATACATTTCGCGGTGCGCCTTGAACCACTCGCGGTTGTTGTTCGGAATCAACTCCCGCAGGAAGGAGAATAGAATTTCGTTGGAATGTCCGCTCGATGTCATATTTGAACTTTAAACCTTAAACCTTGAACCATCGTTCTACCAAGCTCTTGCCCCTAACGGGGCTGCTTAAGGAATATATTTATGAAACCTGAAACTTGGAACCTGGAACTTTGAACTTGGAACTTTGAACCTTGAACTTGGAACCTGGAACTTTGAACTTTGAACTTGGAACTTGGAACCTTGAACCTTGAACCTCAGCACACCGTCAGCACATTCAACGCATTGGGGATCAATTCGATGTGGTAGTTTCCGGGGACGAGCAGCTCGCCTTCGGTTTCGGCGCGGAAGATGGTCTCGGAGGTGATGTCCGCTTCGGTGGTCTGGAGCATCCGGATCTCTTGGATTTTGTCGAGATGGTCGCCGGAGGTCATGTCTTTCAGGTGCTTCAGCACTTCCGGGATGCTCATTTTCGGAATCACAATGAGGTCGAGGAAACCGTCGTCGGGCACGGCGTACTTGGCCTCGCGGATGCCGCCGCCGTTGTACTGGCAGATGGCCGCGATGACCATGAAGACCTCCCCGTCGAAGTCGAAGTTCTCTTTGGCAGAGACTTGTATGGCCGTCGGTTTGTGGGAGAAAAGGCTCTTGAGCAGCGAGAGTTTATAGACGTTGAGCCCGAAGAAATGCGGCGGGTGGTTGGTGACGTCGTAGATGACGTCCGCATCGAAGCCGAAACCGGCGATGTTGATGAAGTAGCGGCTGTGGTTTTTGTCGCGGGTGCGTGAGGTGACCCTCCCGATGTCGTGCTGCATGAAGTTGCCGTCGCGCCAGCATTCCACCACTTCCGCGATGGTCTCGGGGTAGTGATGGGTGCGTACCCAGTCGTTGCCGCGTCCTAACGGCAGCACCGCCATCCACACTTCGCGGGTGTCGATGCCGGCGATGAAGATGCCGTTGACGACCTCGTTGATAGTACCGTCGCCGCCGGCCGCCACAATGTGCCGTATCCCGTTCTGACACAGCTCTTTGGCCGTGGCAATGCCTTCGCCGGGTCGGCGCACGATGTGCAGCTCGTAACGGATGTTGCGCCGCTCCAACAACTCCGCGACGGGTCTCCAATTCCGTTCACACTTCTTCTCGTTCGCGTTACTATTGAGGATGATATGCCAGCAGTGGTCTTCGATTCGGATATTTGTCATTATTGTAACATTTGGTCTATTATCTGTCTCTTGCCTCTTGCTTCTTGCCTCTTGCCCCTTACCCCTTGCCTTTTGCCTTTTGCCTTTTGCCTTTTGCCTTTTGCCTTTTGCCTTTTGCCTTTTGCCTTTTGAAAGCGCAAAAATACGAATTTTTTCCTGAAAAAAAATCCTATCTTTGCCGCCCAAATTATGAGAGAGAAGAAGATTTCCATACGAGGCGCGAAAGTCAACAATCTGAAGAATATCGACCTCGATATTCCGCGCAACAAGTTTATAGTAATCACGGGGTTATCCGGTTCGGGCAAGTCGTCGCTGGCCTTCGACACGTTGTACGCGGAAGGGCAGCGGAGGTATGTCGAGAGCCTTAGCTCATACGCCCGTCAGTTCATGGGCCGTATGAAAAAGCCCGATGTGAAGTCCATTGCGGGCATCCCGCCGGCCATCGCTATCGAACAGCAGATCCTTTCCCGCAACCCGCGCTCCACCGTGGGCACCGTGACGGAAATCTACGAATACCTTAAGTTACTGTTCGCCCGCATCGGTCGCACCTGCTCGCCCGTGAGCGGTCAGGAGGTGAAACGTCAGGACGTGAAAGACGTGATGCGGCATATCATGCAAACCCCTGAGGGTGAGCGCGTTTACGTGCTGGCCCCGATGGTCATTCCCGAAGGCCGTTCCGTCAGCGACCAGCTCCAGATTCTCCGTCAGCAGGGTTTCAACCGCGTGATGTACCGTCAGCAGCTGATGGATATTGACGACGTTCTCAAAGAATCCGAGCTGGATCCGACGCAGATCTTCATCATGGTGGACCGTTTCAAGTCAGAAAGTCTCTCGGCGCAGCAGACACGTGTCGTCGATGCCGTGAATGTGGCGTTTTCCGAGGGCAAGGGCGTGTGCGCGGTGCAGACGGAAGGGGAGACGGTTAACTTCAAGACTTTCAGTAACTTCTTCGAAGCTGACGGCATGACGTTTGAGGAACCGACGGTCAATATGTTCAGCTTCAACAATCCATACGGAGCGTGCAAAACCTGCTCTGGCACTGGCATGGTGGAGGGCGTGAATCCCGATCTGGTTTTTCCGGACCGCTCGTTGTCGGTGGCCGAGGATGCGGTGGCCTGTTGGCATGGCGAGGTGATGGGTGAGTGGAAACGCCATTTTATCCGCAATGCCACCAAGCTCGATTTCCCGATTTATCGCGCCATTGACGACCTCACCGAGGAGGAGTACAACCTGTTGTGGTACGGCGACGTGGAACACGACGTACACGGCATCACCCAGTTTTTCGATTTTGTGGCGGCGAACACCTACAAGATTCAGTTCCGTGTGATGCAGGCGCGCTACCGCGGGCGCGAGCTTTGCCCCGAATGTCACGGCACGCGTTTGCGCAAAGACGCGCAATACGTGAAAGTCAACGGCAGGTCGATTGCCGATCTGCAGAATATGCCGGTTTCGGAATTGAAGAAATTCTTCGAAAACTTTGAATACCAAAACGATAACGAGCGCGAAATCGCCAAAATCCTGATGCGGGAACTGACCACGCGCATTGGCTTGCTGGACGAAGTGGGGCTTGGTTACCTCACTCTCGACCGCAATTGTGCCACCCTTTCCGGCGGTGAATCGCAGCGCATCAACCTGGCCACCTCGTTAGGCAGCAGTCTCGTGGGGTCACTTTACATCCTTGACGAGCCCAGCATCGGCTTGCATCCGCGTGACACGCAGAATCTGATCAACGTGCTGAAACGTCTGCGTGACATCGGCAACACTGTCATCGTGGTTGAGCACGACGAGGCCATCATCAAGGCAGCCGACTATATTGTGGATATTGGTCCCAAGGCCGGACAGTTTGGCGGCGAGGTCGTTTTCGCAGGCTCCTATGAAAAGCTGATGTCGCAGCGAAAGAATTTGACAGCCAGCTATTTGCGCGGCATGACACCCGATGCGGAGCAGAAAGACGTGATGCGCATCCCGTTGCCGCAATATCGTCGTAAATGGCGCAACTACATTGAGGTGAAGGGTGCTAAAGAGCACAATCTCAAGAATATAGACGTGAAGATTCCGTTGGAGTGTTTCACGGTGGTCACGGGCGTAAGCGGCTCGGGCAAGAGTTCCTTGGTGACCGACATCGTATATCCATCGGTGGCGCGGCTGTTAGGCGATGCCAATGCGCCTCGGTCGGGCCGTTGCGGCGGCGTTTCGGGCGACATGACCAAGATCAACGGCGTGGTGATGGTCGATCAGGATGCCATCGGGCGTTCCTCGCGTTCCAATCCCGCCACCTACCTCAAGATTTTCGATTATGTGCGGGAACTCTACTCCGCGCAGCCGTTGTCGAAACAGCGCAACTACAAGGCGGGCTTCTTCTCCTTCAACGTCGCGGGTGGCCGCTGCGAGGAGTGCGAGGGCGAGGGCGTCATCCACATCAACATGCAGTTCATGGCCGACGTGGAGATGGTCTGTCCGTCGTGCCAGGGCAAGCGTTTCCGCGACGATGCCTTGGACATCAAAGTGTCGGGCAAGGACATCAACGACATCTTGAATATGACGGTGAACGAGGCGATGGACTTTTTCAACAGTCTGACCCCCAACGACATAACCGCAAACATTCTGCGTCGGTTGAAGCCGTTGCAGGATGTGGGTTTGGAGTATTTGGTGTTGGGACAGCCCTCCTCGACGTTGTCGGGGGGCGAGGCGCAGCGCGTGAAGTTGGCCAACTTCTTAGCGCAGGACGACGACAAGCAGCACAAGCTCTTCATCTTCGATGAACCCACCACGGGCCTGCATTTCCACGACATCCACAAGCTCTATGACGCCTTCAACCGGCTGATCGAGCATGGCAACACGGTCTTGGTCATCGAGCACAACACCGAGCTCATCAAGTGTGCCGACTGGATCATCGACCTCGGTCCCGAGGGCGGCGACGCCGGCGGCGAGGTCGTCTTCGAGGGCACCCCGGAGGATCTGGTGAAGTGCAAAGAGAGCTATACAGCGGAGTGGCTGAAAGAGAAGGTGTGATGATGGCGGTTGGCAGTAGGCAGTTAGCAGTTAGTAGTCAGTAGTTAGTAGTTAGCGAGCCCGCACAACTAAAAGTGCGCGAACACTCCCGTGTGGGGTATAGGCAGCGCGAAGCGTGCAGGCAGGTACGATTACAAGAAAATATACCTCAACACAAACAGCACAGCGAGGATCCACAGCACCACGTTGGTGCTCTTCAGCTTGCCGGTGCAGGCGTTGATGACCACGTATGCGATCGTGCCGATCATGATGCCGTGGGAGATGCTGTAGGTCAGGGGCATCAAAACGGCGGTGAGGAAGGCGGGGATGGACTTGCGGAAGTCGTTCCAGTCGATCTTGGCGATGGGCGACATCATGATAACGCCGACGATGACCAGCACTGCGCCGGTGGCGGCCGTCGGGATGGATAGGAAAACGGGGCTGAAGAATAGCGCGAGGACAAAACAGATGGCCACCACAAAGGCTGTCAAACCAGTGCGTCCACCTTCGGCCACGCCGGAAGCGCTTTCCACGTAAGTGGTTGTGGTGCAAGAACCTAAGCACGCACCGATGGTGGTGGAGATGGCATCGGTCATGAGAATGCGGCTAAGACCATCCACACGACCCTCTTTGTTGATCATGTTTGCCCTCACCGACACGCCGATGACCGTGCCGAGGGTGTCGAACATGTCCAGGAAAAGGAACGTGAGCACCACGACGAGCATGTCCCAACTGAGGATGTTCGACCACTCGAACTTGCAGAAAATGGGCGCTATGGACGCGGGCATCGACACCACGTGGTCGATATGGGTCGCCCCGAAGAAAATGCCGATGACAGTCGTGGCCAGCATACCGAAAAGGATGCCGCCTTTCACCTTCAGAACCACGAGAATGGAGGTGATGGTCATCCCGATAATGAAGAGAAGAATCGGGCCGCTTTTGGCTTCGCTGAGGGTGACGAGCGTTGCTGGGTCATCCACGATGATGCCGGCATCCTGCAGTCCGATGAACGCGATGAAAAGTCCGATGCCGGCCCCGATCGCGTATTTCAGCGATGCCGGGATGGCGTCCACAATGGCTTGCCGGACGTTGGTGATGGTGAGGATGATGAAGAGAATGCCTTCCAGCAGGATGGCGGTGAGGGCGAACTGCCAGGAGTAGCCCATGGTGAGGCAGACCGTGAAGACGAAGAAGGCGTTCAGTCCCATGCCTGGGGCGAGGGCGAAGGGTTTCTTCGCGTAAACGGCCATGATCAGCGTGCCGATGATAGCCGCCAACGCAGTGGTGGTGAATACCGAATCAGTAGGCATTCCCTGCTCGGCCAAAGCGCTGAAAATGCTGGGGTTGACAGCCAGGATGTAGGCCATCGTGAGGAATGTGGTGACACCCGCCACGATTTCCGTCCGGAGACTGTGTTTTTTTGGGTCAAACCCGAAAAGTTTCTGTAACATATCCAAAGTTCAAAGTTCAAGGTTCAAAGTTCAAAGTTCAAGGTTCATACAAAGATTTTCCTTAAGCAGCCCCGCAGGGGCAAAAGCTTGGTAGAATTTGAAGATTCTCGTTTCAGGTCTCAAGAGGAAGCCAACAGCTAACAGCCCAAAGCCATTCTCGTCCAGTCCGCGTTCGTCTCCACGTGCATCGTGCGGATGCCTAACGCCGCCGCGGCCTCGGTGTTGCGCTCGCTGTCGTCGATGAAGAGCAGCTGCTCGGGACGGATGCCCTCGCTGCTCAGCACGTGTTCGTAGATTTCCCGCGAGGGCTTCAGCAATTTGCACTGGAAGCTGACGTAGATGCTGTCGAAATAGCTGCTGATGGGGTTTCCTTGTCCGTCAAACGCCCCGCTTTCCGCCCATTCGAAGAAGAAGGGGTTGGTGTTGGAGAGCAGACAGATGCGGTAGCCCTCATTCCGTAGCCGTTTGAGTGCGTCGAAATGGCTTTGCGGGATGCCCTTGAGGTAGCCGAGCCACGCGTAGAGGCACTGTTCGTGCGTGAGCGGTTTCCCGATAAGGCGGCTCAGCTCGGTGACGAACGTCTCCGCCGAGATCTGCCCGCCCTCCAGCAGTCCGAAAAGTCCCTGCTGATGGTAGGGGTCGAGATACTTCCGGGCGTCGGCGACCCCGATTTCCTCGAATCTGGATACGGCCTGTTCGTGGTCGATGTGGAGCACCACGCCGCCCATGTCGAATGCTATATGGGTGATATTTCCTGTCATTTTCTTCAGAATTTTCCGGCCGCGAAAATAAGCATTTTTCGGGTGCGCCATGTCGAAAAAAAGAGTATCTTTGCCGACTTCTTATATTAGGGCGAAAGTTTACTCATCAAATTATAAAACATTATGGTAGAAAAAATTACATCAAGCCAGCAGGCAATGGACATGGAAGCCCGCTATGGTGCGCACAATTATCATCCGCTGGGCGTGGTCATCGCCCGCGGTAAAGGCCCCTTCGTGTGGGACGTGGAAGGTAAGAAGTATTTCGACTTCCTCTCCGCTTACTCCGCTGTGAACCAAGGTCACTGCCACCCGAAGATCATCGGAGCCATGATCGATCAGGCTCAGAAGGTCACGCTGACCTCCCGTGCATTCTACAATGACTGCCTGGGTCCGTTCGAGAAATACGTCACCGAGACCTTCGGCTACGACAAGGTGCTGCCGATGAACTCTGGCGCCGAGGCCGACGAGACGGCTCTGAAACTCTGCCGCCGTTGGGGTTACGACAAGAAAGGTCTTCCTGAGAACCAGGCCAAGATCATCGTGTGCGAAGGCAACTTCCACGGTCGTACCATCACCATTGTCTCCCTCTCCAACGATCCCGATTCCTACGCAGGTTTCGGCCCGTTCACGCCCGGATTCATCCGTATCCCCTACAACGACGTGGATGCTTTGGCAAAAGCGTTGGAAGATCCGATGGTATGCGGTTTCCTCGTGGAACCCATCCAAGGTGAGGCTGGCGTGTTCGTCCCCGACGAGGGCTATCTGAAGAAATGCTACGACCTCTGCAAGGCACACAACGTGCTGTTCATCGCCGACGAGGTGCAGACCGGTATCGCCCGTACGGGTAAGATGCTCTGCTGCGACCACGAAGGTGTCCGTCCCGACATCCTCGTGTTGGGTAAGGCCCTCTCCGGCGGCACGATGCCCGTCTCCGCTGTGTTGGCCGACGACGACATCATGCTCAACATCAAGCCCGGTGAGCACGGCTCCACGTTCGGTGGCAACCCCGTCGCCGCTCGCGTCGGTATCGCCGCCCTCGAAGTGGTGAAGGAAGAGAAACTCGCTGAGCGCGCCGAGTACCTCGGCAAGATCTTCCGCGAGGAGATGAGCAAAGTCAACAGCCCGCTGATCAAACAAATCCGCGGTAAGGGTCTGCTCAACGCCATCATCATCCAACCCACCAACGGCAAAGAGGCTTGGGACGTTTGCGAGAAGATGCGCGACCTCGGTGTGCTGGCCAAACCGACCCATCAGCACATCATCCGCTTCGCTCCTCCGTTGGTCATCACCGAAGAGGAACTCCGCGAGGCCATCGCCATCATCAAAGAGGCGATTCTCTCGTTCGAATAATCGAAATGCCTGTAGAGACGTGCCATGGCGCGTCTCTACAATTCATGGCATTGTTTATACACAAAAAACCGGAAGGACGTTGGTTCTTCCGGTTTTTTTTCAATGCCTTACTTCACCATCTCTTTCAGCTCCTTCTTTGAGATGCAGATGTTGATGATTTCCGATTTTTTCGGCTGTTTTAAATCGGATGATGCTGGTGTGTAACAGTGGCAAATCCCGTAACCTGCTCGGACACAAAGTAATAGAAGGTATTTCGTTTGAACGTCTTGGCTTGTGATGAATTGCATCCGGATTATCTGTTCTAACGCGGCCTTGTTCTTCTTAACCATCTCAAACTGGTTGAGAATGGTATAATAATGGACAAAGTTGCCTTTTTTAATACCTACAGAGTCCAAACGGGTGATGGAATCAATCATTCGCGGAAGATTTGCGTTTGTGGTCTTGACGGTGGCGTTGAGCGCGTAGAGCGCGCGGTCACGCTCGCTGACAGCGGCACTGCTGCTGACCATCTCTTTTATTTCTTCTGGTGTGAATAACACGGTGATGGTGGTGTCCGCTTTGAGCACTTGATAATCCACGCGCCATCCGGAGTTCAGCTGCGCGAGCGTTGTGAAAATGGAGGACTCACTCCCGGCGAATACCATCTGATCTCTCAAACTTGCCTTGATGGCTTCGGGATGGTTCATCATTTGCTCTGAGAATTCAAGATGACCATAATAGATCAGATTTCGATAGTCATAAACGATGCTGTCAATGATGATGTCACCCGACTTGAGTGGACACATCTCCTGACTGTATTTGGCAATCTCATTCGCATATTGCTCAGCTTGAATTTGATCCATTACTTTTGCTCGGGTGTTTTCATCCATCGAGGTTACCATCTTCTTGTCGGAATTTTTCTTGTCGATGGGTTGCGCGACGATGGCTCCTTCAATGAGAAAGAACAGAAAAAACAGGTTTGCTATTATGCGGTTGAATCTCATAATAATGGTTTGGTTTATTTCTTTATTACTTTTGCCAGTCTTGTTATCCCGTCACAAGTGAGTGCCTTGACAAGATAGATGCCTGATGGATATGCGTTTAGATCAATGGTGGTGATGTCTGATGCTGTCTCGTTAGACATGACACGCCCCTGCGCATCCGTGACTGTGACGCTCGTCATCGGCTTGTCGCTTGTGATTCGTACAACTCCCGTCGTCGGGTTCGGACTGACGGTCAGGGTGGGGGAGTGCGGTCGTTCGGGGATGCCCACGAAGTTGTCCGCCGCCATCCAGCTTTCGGGCAGCGCGTTGTCCAGATCGGGATCGATGAGGATGAGGAAGTCGCCGTGACCGTCGGCGCTGACTGGCCAGGGCAGCGTGTCGGCGTAGGTCACCTCGTCGATGATGTTGCCCCACGCATCGGCCAGCACCAACCGCTCGGACTTGTTGTCGAGGTGGCGGGTGAAGACCCCGAAGGCCGTTTTCTCATAGCATTGGGAAAAAGCCTGCGCGTTGGAGGCCAAGAAGACCTCCTCGTGCGGGGCGATGAGCGAATTTTCGGGGAAAGCGTAGGTGAGACCGAGATCCCGGAAATAGACTCCCGAAGCGTCAACCGTGTCGTCGCTGTTGTTGACGATGCAGATGAATTCCAACTCGTCGGCGTTGAAGCCCTCCTGAGACATCGGATGGTAGTTGATCATGGAGATGACTAACGGCAGCGGCTCTATCGGAATGCAGTCGCGGTAGAGATCCCACTCGTGGTTGAGCCAGTCGTAACGTTTCCCTATCCACTGCTTCATGGTGTTGATGTGCGAGTTGTAGTCGTAGTTTTTCCACCAGCGCACGCGGTCGCGTACCATCGCGGTGCTGATCACGGCGGAAAGGCTGTCCATGATGTGGAGGACGTGACTGCGCTCCAACGGACCGCCCTCAGCGGTGACCTCTTCCCAGCGATGGAACAGGTGGCAGCTGAACATGTTGTCCTCGTAAAGCTGGTGCCAGAAGTCGGAACCGGTGTTGTCGCCGTTGGCAAACTGCAGCACGTCGTAGCCGGAACGACCCACGGAACCGAAGTCGTAGCCGTAGGTGAGGTTGAAGTCCCACACGGGACCCGCTCTGAACTTGCCGTTGCGGTCTTTGTGGAAGAAAGTGCTCTTATGGTAAATATCCACGTTGGAAGCGAATTCCCCCATAATCATATAGTCAATGAAGGAGGGAATGTCGATGTAGGCGGGAAAGCCGTGGCTCACATCTTGGTTGTGCGCCGCGACCACCGCCTGGATGGTGTCGAAGTAGTTGTGGATGTAAGCGCCTTGGGCGGGGGTTATTTCTTCGGGTTTCGGGGCGTGGTAGATGTAACTCACGTCCTCCCAATACCCGTAAGCCGTTGTAGTCCAGGCCGGTGTGTCGCCGCCGGTGAGCTTGTCGGCCTTGATGATGTAGCCGCCAGTGACATTAGGGGCCGTGTTGTCGGTGTTGTCCATCTCGACAATGTTCACGCGCTTGGGGTCTATCTTGATTTTCTCGGTCAGGAAATAGAGCCCGCGGTAGTCGCCGTTGACAATCACCTCGCAGTATTTGGTGCGGGGAGCGTATTCGCCCATCTCTGCGGCGAGGATGTAGGAAAGGTTGTCGCGCACGTAGGACGGCTCGTCGTTCATGGCGTTGAGCACCCAGTCGTTCTCGGCGGGCAGCCCTAAAAGGGAGACGTTGTTGTTGGTGACATCGTCGGCCATGCGCGTCTCGAACCCGTAAGGTTTCTTGTTGTGCCCCTGCGAAGTGGAACCACGCAGTTCGATGGCAATGCGGCCGTTGTAGTTCAGATAGGCGCTGTCGTCTTGGTTGGAGAGGTAGTTGGTGGTGCTGTCGTTGACGTACAGAATCTTCATCGTCGCCCCGATTTTCGGCTCGTCGGGGATGCTGGCGCCATTGTCGGTGCTGATGATGATAATCGGCAGGTTGGAAGACGAGATGTACTGACCGTGTACGCCGAGCGCAACGAGGAGGATGATGGCCAGAAGCAGCGTCTTCTTCATGATGAATGATTTTTGAATCGGCAAAGGTACACAAAAATCAAATATGCATTGCACCTCAGTGTCGTTTGCTTATGATTCGCTCCCCGTTTGAGATTCCTTGCAGGGCAAGCAGAATGTAGAAAGGAATGTAGGCGTAGAGGTAGCGTGCGCGGGCTTCGAAGATGCTTTCGTAGAGTGTCAGCAGCAGGATGCTGAGCATCAGTGCGGCGGTGAAACGGTCCTGTTTGCCGAGGGCGGCGAGGAACATCAGCACCAGCACGCCGAACCAGACAGCCGTGGCACCGGTACACCAATAGGGGTAGTAGGCCCCCTGGATGGTCCGGTTGTAGTAGAGGTTACGCAGGAAAGGCGCAAGGTGATGGTTGGGTTCGGGAAAGAGCGTCTTGAGGAAAGGCCCCTCCTTGCCCCAGGAGAAAGTGCCGTCGTAGTAGTTGATCAGCGTCTTCTCGCAGAGGAGTTGACTGCAGCCAGCCAGCCCCATTTCGTGTATCCGTCGCCGTGCCTCCGTGAGTTCCGCCTTGTTGCGTTCCTTCGGCGTTTTGTACTGACGGGCGAAGTCGACATCGTCGTCACAGTACCCTCCAAAGGATGTCTGGTTCATACCCATCATCAGGAAGTGGGCGGCGCCGAAACGGTCTTTCGCTCTGTGCGGGACCGGTCTCGCCACGATGATGATGCCCACAAATAGGAAGGCCGAAGCGAGTCCCGCACATGCCCCGATCAGACCTTTGCGGCAGAGTAACTCCCTTACGGTTGTCTTCTCCCTTCGCAACAGCGCCGCGACCACCTCAATGGCAGCGATGCTGAGAAATACGAAAAAGACCTGCGGTTTGATTTTGAAACCGAGGTAAGCCAAAAAGGCAATCAGGAACCAACGCAGGAATTTCCGGTTTTCCAATATAGAACAGTAGTAAGCCCACAATGTCGCGATGGGGATGAGAATTCCCCACGCATCGGAGTAGGGGATGGATGTCCACGGCGACAGCCCCACCAACAGCAGATAGAGGACCATGCCCAGCCAGGCGAGGTCGCGGCGGTGCCAACGGCGGACGATGAGCTGATAGAGCATGAATCCCGTCAACACGCAAAGGAGACTCTGCACGGTCACGATGGCGAGGAAGTCGTACGCGCCTAAATGCAGCGGTTTGGTAATCCAGAGGATGACGGCGAAAATCACGGTCAGGAAGATGTTGTTGGGGTAGTTGCTGTAGTACCAGATGTTCTGGAACGGACGACGGCCGTTGGCGAGACTTCGCGCCGAATCGAGCAGAATCTGCACGTCCCATCCGGTCTCAAAACAGTAGTTGTAGATCATGTATATCTGGATGACGAAGAATGCCACGCCGGTGATCAGCAGGGGAGTGCGTTTCGGCCGCCACAATGTCAGCTCCGGATTCCGCTGTCCTTCGGTCGTTTTGCAGACAAAAAAGAGGCACAGAACAAACAGCGTGCCGCAAAGCATCAGCACGGGGTTGGGCAGCAGTGTCTCTAATTCGAAATAATAGTGCAACACTCTGGAAAAACAGGATTTCAACAGATTGACAATCAATATGAAAGCTGTTGTGCATCCAAATACCACGGCCAGGAGCCGGGCGATGTTTTTCCGTATTATATCTTCCTTCATTGCGAATCGGACTTTGAAGAATTAGAACGGCAAAATTACGAATTTTGTGACTTCCTCCGATGTTTTGTTTTCAGTGCTGTGGCATAAAAAGACGAATCCCCGCAGGAAGTGGCGCAGGGATTCGTCGGATATCCATAAAAGACAATCTGTTGCCTATTTCAGCAGCTTGAAGAACTCGACCATCAAGTCCCAGCACATCTGCACCGTCTTGATTTCGAGTTTTTCGTCCGGGGAGTGCACGCCGCGCAATGTCGGGCCGAAGGAGACCATATCCATGTCGGGGTACTTTTCGGAGAAGAGGCCGCATTCGAGGCCGGCGTGGATGGCCAGCACCTCCGGGTCTTTGTGGAAAAGGTTGCGGTAAGCCTCCGTCAGCACGCGCACGGCCTCGGAGTTCGGGTTCGGGTTCCAGCCTGGATAGCCGTCGGAATTCTCCACATCGGCGCCGATCATCCAGAAAGTGGTCGATACCTTATCGACGATGGCCGCCTTCTTGGATTCCACAGAGCTGCGCTGGCTGGTGGTGAACACCACTTCGCCATCCACAATCTTCACGGAAGCCAGGTTGGTGGAAGTCTCCACAAAGCCGGGAATGTCCTGAGACATGGCCGCGACACCGTGCGGACACACCACGAGCGCGTTCAGCACATCGATCTGGAGCGTCTCCTCCAACACCTCTTTCACGGCGGGAGCGGGCTCCACGGTCACGGTCACGCCGGGGTCAGTGGTGTGGAATTCAGCCTTGTACGTCTTGTCCATCTCGGCGATATAGGCTTTCCATTCTTCCACCTCCTCTTTCGGCACGGCCACGATGGCGTAACCCTCGCGGGCGATGGCGTTGCGCAGGTTGCCGGCATTGATGTCAGCCACGCGCAGGTCGTGGTAGCTGTAGGAATTCCAAAGGATGCGGGCGAGGAGCTTCACGGCATTGCCGCGGCCCTTGTTGATGTCGTCGCCGCTGTGACCGCCCTGCAGACCCTTGACTTCGACCTTGAAGAACTCGCAGTCGCCCTCGACGGGCTCATAGTCCACGGGAACCTTGGCCACGGTGTCTTGACCGCCGGCACATCCGATGAAAAACTGTCCTTCGTCCTCGGAATCGAGGTTGAGGAGCATCTTGCCGTTCATGAAACCGGCTTCCACCGCTTTGGCGCCGGTCAGACCCGTCTCCTCGTCGATGGTGAAGAGCGCCTCGATGGGACCGTGTTCCAGCTCCTTGTCGTCGAGGACGGCCAGTGCCATAGCCACGCCGATACCGTCATCGGCGCCGAGGGTCGTGCCCTTCGCCTTCAGCCACTCACCGTCAATATACGTCTCGATGGCGTCTTTGTCGAAATCGAACACCTTGTCGTTGTTCTTCTCGCACACCATGTCCATGTGGGCTTGCAGCACCACGGGGGTGACGTTCTCCTTACCCGGTGTGGCGGGCTTGGAAATCAGTACGTTACCCACTTTGTCGCGCTTGGTCTCAAGACCCAGCTTCTTGCCGGTAGCCTCCAACCACAGCGACATCTTCTCTTCGCGCTTCGACGGGCGCGGAATCTTGGTGATTTCATTGAAATAATAGAAAACCTTTGACGGTTTCAAATTCAGCATTTCTTCGTTCATATTCTTGGATTTTAAAATTGATACTTCAAAAAACGTGGCGGTGAGGATGTTATGAGTTAAAATCCGCCCTCATAGTAGCATCGGGTTATGTAGGGCGAGGGTTCGTAATAGGCGCTGCAGTTGTAGTTGTCGAGAGTTTCGCATATCGGGGAGTTGTAAACCCTCATGATGGCTTCGGCGTAATCCTCTTCAATGGACAACGTGGACGTTATCAGGCGTGTATATACTTTTCCCATCTGCAAAGCTGTCGGGATAGTTTCACACAGTTCTGGATTGACATTTGTCACGTCGTAATTGCCCGGTATAAGAGAGTATGTCTCTATCCAGTCGGCGCAAACCGCTTGCGGATTGCTGGCGTGCAGAACGTTAGCTAAAGAAAGCTTCTCAGCTAATGTGTTGTAACCTAATGCGTTGACAACGTACTTGTTGGGTTGTTTCAACTCTCGTGCCACCCGCTCGATCATATAACAAACGAAATAGAGATCGTTCTCGGTCACTTGCTCATCGGGGAAAAACACATTTGTCATAAAGCGTAACTCCTTTCATATTTTAAAGATTGCAGAGCCTTGTCTGTGCAAAATGCAATCTGATGCGTCGGGATGCGGAACTTGGCCAGTGCCCAAAACGCCTCTCTTGAGATCTTCCCGCTGGCAAAGTCTTCCACATAGTCCCATATCTGGTCGTCGGCCATAGGCCCTTCAACAATATCATAATCATGCGGAACTCCTCGTCTGCAAGCCACAACAAAGTCAAGCCATTCGTCCGACATGCTAGGAAAAGAAAGTACGTTCAGGTTTGTGTCGGTAGTATAGCTATAAACGGAAACCACATGTTCGTTTTGCCGGGTAAGCGCCCACCGCCGGGCTTGTTTTTCCAGGTTGGTGCAATAGAAGCCATACCCGAAATCTTTGTAGTATCCACGTACAATGATTTCAGGGTTTTGAATCGGCTGATTGCTCCCGTGAAACAAATAGGCAGTGTCCTTTGTATCTTCCATCGTTATATTTTTTGCGACCGCAAAGGTACAATTTTTTTAGTTTCAAGTTTCAAGATTAAAGTTTCAAGAAATAAGGTGTTGTCTATTATTCTATTTCATTCTTCATTCTTCATTCAGCAAAAAAGGCGACCGTTGCCGATCGCCTTTTACATTTCTTAAAAGAAGGAGATTACTTTCCTTCCTTTTCGAGATCTTCCTTCAGAGATTGCAGGATGTTCAGGTCGCCGAGGGTCGCCTTTTCGACGTTGCTCTCGTTCACTTTCTGAATATCGCGCTCTTTCTGTCTCTCCTCCTCGTTTCTGGTTCTCTCTTCAGAATCTCTGTCGGGTTGCCAGGTCTTGGTGTGGGAGAGGTGGATCTTCTTGGCGTCCTTGGAGAAATCAACCACCATGAACGGGAGGGTCTCGCCTTCCTTGGCAGTTGATTTGTCCTCTTTCACCAGATGACGGTTGAATGCAAAGCCCTCGATGTTGTGCGGGAGCATCACGGTAGCACCCTTGTCGTTCATGCCGGTGATGGTGCCTTCGTGCACGGAACCGATGGTGAAGATGGTCTCATAAACGTCCCAAGGATTCTCCTCGAGTTGTTTGTGACCCAGGCTCAGGCGACGGTTCTCGGTGTCCACTTCGAGGACGACCACTTCGATGGATTCACCCACTTTCGTGAACTCAGCGGGATGTTTGATCTTCTTGTTCCAGGAGAGGTCGGAAATGTGGATCAGGCCGTCAACGCCCTCTTCCAGCTCGACGAAGATGCCGAACGTGGTGAAGTTGCGGACAGTGGCGGTGTGACGGGAACCGACGGGATATTTCTCCAGGATGTCAGCCCACGGATCGGGGATGAGTTGCTTGATGCCGAGAGACATTTTCTGGCCTTCGCGGTCGAGGGTGAGCACAACAGCTTCTACTTCGTCACCGACTTTGAGGAAGTCGTGAGCGGTGCGCAGGTGCTGTGACCAGGACATTTCGGAAACGTGGATAAGACCTTCCACGCCGGGGATGACTTCCACGAAAGCGCCGTAGTCAGTGATGACGACCACTTTACCTTTGACTTTGTCGCCGACTTTCAAATTCGGGTCGAGCTTCTCCCAAGGTTGCGGGGTGAGCTGCTTGAGACCCAAGGCGATACGCTTCTTGCCCTCTTCGAAGTTGAGGATAACGACATTGACCTTCTGGTCGAGCTCCACAACCTCTGACGGATGGCTGATGCGGCCCCAAGAGAGGTCGGTGATGTGGATAAGACCGTCCAGACCGCCGAGATCGACGAACGCACCGTAAGAAACGATGTTCTTGACCGTACCTTCGAGGATTTGGCCGACTTCGAGGCGGCTGATGATTTCGGCCTTCTGGGCTTCGATTTCGGCCTCGATGAGAGCCTTGTGGGAAACGACCACGTTCTTGTAGTCGTGGTTGATCTTGACCACCTTGAACTCCATGGTCTTGCCGACATAGACGTCGAAGTCGCGAATTTGCTTGACGTCGATTTGGGAACCGGGCAGGAAGGCTTCGATACCGAAGACATCGACGATGAGACCGCCTTTGGTCTTGCCTTTCACGTAGCCGGTGATGACCTCCTGGTTGTCGTAGGCCTCGTTGACGCGCTGCCAAGACTTGAGGATGAGGGCGCGCTTGTGGGAGAGCTGCATCTGGCCGTTGGCATCTTCTTGGCTTTCCACGTAAACCTCCACATCGTCGCCGATCTTGAGGTCTTTGTTGTAGCGCAGTTCGGAAGCGTTGATGACGCCGTCGGACTTGAAGCCGATGTTGAGGACCACTTCGCGGTCGTTGATGGAGACCACCTTGCCGGTGATGACATCACCCTGCTCGATAGACTTGAAGGACTTGGAGTAAGCCTCTTCGAGACGGTTCTGCTCGTCTTTGGAGTAGCGGTCGTTCTGTTCGGAGACCTTGTCCCAGCTGAAGTTTTCGAGCGCGTTGGCGTAGGCGTTCTCGAAATCACGCATTTTGCGGGGAGCCTTGGGGGCCTTTTCGGTTTCGGGCATGGCCTCTTCGGCGGCTGCGGTGGCTTCCTCGACCACGTTTTCCGCTACGGTTTCGGCAACATTTTCCACATTTTGCGCGGTTTCTTCGACCTGCTCAGGAGTGTTCAGTAATTCTTCTGACATAAATTCTTGTCTCAATTTGCCCTGAGACTGGGGCTTTTTAAGATTAAACAATGAGGTTAACTGCTTGTATGTCAATCGAAGAGCCTCTTTCAATTGAGCCGGCAAAGATACAAAAAAAATGACATGAAAAATTTTTTTCGACAAATATTGTTCAAATGCGAAAAAAGTGTATTTTTGCGGCCTAAAACATTGCGGGGTAGAGCAGTGGTAGCTCGTCGGGCTCATAACCCGGAGGTCGCAGGTTCGAGTCCTGCCCCCGCTACGAAGTCCGAGCGCGGTTCACCGAACAGTGAGTCGCGTTTTTTTTTCGTTCATTGTTGGCCTTTTTTTCATTATATTGTGTATTTTTGCAAAATCAATGTTGAGTGTTGTCATTTTTTGATTTGACAATTGAATTGCATGTCGTTCAACAATAGTAAGATTTCATGGAAAAGAAAACGAAGACTTATAGGTCGCTGGTTGCTAAGATTAACTGGCACATTGACGAACACAGCCTGCTTGCCCCGGATTACCGCAAATGGTATGTCGGTGTTTCCAATAGTCCGAGGCGTCGGCGAAAAGAGCACGAGGATGCATTTGGCTTCGGAATTCAGCACTACGCTGTGTTCTATGCTTACACCAAAAAAACGGCCTCTCAGGTAGAAGACTTTTTTTCAAAGAAAGGAACGGCCCAAGCTCTCGGTTCCCGTTGCGCGACAGAGGATAGCCACTGGGTCTATGTGTATAAGAAGCCTTTGTTTTAAATGGTGAGCAGCCTGGCGTCCTTGTACAGTATGAAATTGCGATCGCCCGAAATGAGTGTTCGGTTTTCAGATATTGCTTGGGATATGATAACGCGGTCAAACGGGTCGGGGTGCTTCTTGAAAAACGGCAGTTCCGACAGGACCCGCAGGGATTCACGATTTGTTTCTTCTAACTTGATGTTTCTTGATTTCAGAAGGTTGATTAGTTCGTCGAATGATATGTCTATCTTCAGCTTTCCGCTCTGGATAAGGTACAGAAGCTCCATGATGGTGATTGTCGAAACCGCATAGTCTCCTTGGAAATACCGTATGTCTTCCGATATTTCCTTCACACGTCGGTCTTCCGACAACAGCCATATTAGAACGCAGGTGTCTAAAAGGAAACGCCTCATATTCCAAGATTAAAAATAGAGTCGTCCTTGTAATGGATTTTGCCTTTCAGAGCTCCATAAAGTCCGGCAAGGCCGGTTTTCTTAATGGTCGTTTTGCCCTTTCTTTTAGGACTTGCTTTCTTGATTTTTTTCGGTGCCATAATGCTTTCAAATTTTCGGCAAAGATATAATTTTTTTTATTCAATTATATGTGATTTGGAAAATTTTCAATAAATTCAGTTTCGACATTCACTTGCATCGTTTGTCGGTGCGCCGTGACCGAAAAAAGTGTACTTTCGCCACTTCATTTTCGGAACGACATGGACGAGAAGAAGAAAAAGAAAAAGAAATTTCTGGAGAAGCCCCTGTATCCCGGCGGGGCGAAGGCCTTGCGCGAGTTCGTGAACGCCCACCTGCAGTACCCGCAGGACGCTATGGATCAGCGGATCGAGGGGGTGGTGACCGTTGCCTACCAGGTGACCGACGACGGCATCGTGGAGAACCCGGTCGTGGTGAAGAGCCTCTGCCCCTCGTGCGACGAGGAGGCGCTGCGCATCGTGAACATGCTGCGCTACGACAAGGTGCGCAACCGCGGCATCCGACTCAAGATGAACAGCAAGCTGAACATCAACTTCCACCTCGCGCCCGCCCCTGCACAATCCACCATCACCTATACTTATACGTCTTCTTCCAAGAAATCGGGAGGACATAAACCCTCGAAGTCCTCCGGCGGGTATAGCTACTCGATTTCTTGGTAAGGTATATATATACAAGTTACACACTGTCTTACGCAGGACCCACACAGGAGTTAGACCGGAGTTACACCGGAGTTGGACCGGACAGAAAAAAACGCGCCATATTAGCGCGCTTTCATGTTGAATTTCAGTAATTTAGGTTCGCCGTTTTAGTATTGGGGACGCTTAGTATTCATCCTCGTTGAAAAAGAAGTCCTCCTTGGAGGGGTAATCGGGCCAGATGTCCTCGATGGAGTCGTAAGTTTCACCCTCGTCGTCGATCTCCTGAAGATTCTCGATCACTTCCATGGGGGCGCCGGAACGGATGGCGTAGTCAAGCAACTCGTCACGGGTTGCCGGCCAGGGAGCGTCCTCTAATCGCGTGGCTAATTCTAATGTCCAATACATAGTTTTTACGTTTAAAAAATGGTTTGTTTTTGAGGGCGCAAAAGTATAATATTAAACTGAAAAAGTCAAGCTTTTGGAAAATTTTTATTTCGCTGATTGATAGAGAGTTTCGAAAATTTTTTCTTTCTTGTGGAAAAATCGGGCCAAAATAAAGAAGAAATCGGACAGCCGATTCAGCAAAACTTGCACAGGTTTGTAGGCCTCGTTTTCCTCCATGAGCTGCACCACATACCGCTCGGCGCGGCGGCACACGGTACGGCACACATGGGTGTCGGCGATGAGACGGCTGCCCTGCGGCAGGATGAACCCGCGCATCGGCTCCAGCTCCGCGCTCAGACGGTCGATCTCGCGCTCCAGCTCGGCTGTGAATTCCGACAGCCGCTCCACCTTCCAGTACTTCTCCCAGTTCTCCACAGGGGTGGCCAGCATGCCCCCGACGACGAAGAGCTCGTTTTGCACTTTTGTCAGGAAATTGTCCGAAATTTGCGAAATCACGACCCCGATGAAGCTGTTCAGCTCATCCACAGTGCCGTATGCGTGCAGCAGAACGCTGCCCTTTGAAATGCGTGAACCATCTGATAATGAGGTGGTTCCATTGTCTCCAGTACGTGTGTAAATTTTCATCACTTTTTTTTTGCAAAGATAGAAAAAAAATGTATTTTTGCACCCGCAAAAGCAAAGGAAAAAAACGTCTCCTTAGCTCAGTTGGTAGAGCAATTGACTCTTAATCAATGGGTCCAGGGTTCGAGCCCCTGAGGGGACACAGGAAAAGCACTCTAAATCAGATGTTTAGAGTGCTTTTTTTATGTCTGGACCCCAAGCCTTCGCCTGTTGGGAATGGTTAATCATTCATCAACCGGCTTTCGCCCCACTTATACTGCGGATACGCTTTCTTCAGGTCGTTGTAGGAGTCCTTCACATCGCTGCCGCCGCTGGTGGCGAAGACGTTGAGTACCTTGCCACTGAGGTCGTGCGCCTCGATGAAAGTGTTGACGATAGTGGGGGCGGTGTACCACCAAATGGGGAAGCCGATCCACACGGTGTCGTAGTCAGCGATATTCTCGCACTTGCCTTTGATGGCGGGACGCGAGCTCTTGTCCTTCATCTCGATGGTCGAGCGCGAAGTTTTGTCGCGCCAGTCGAGGTCGGCGGCGGTGTAAGGCTGTTCGGGGGCGATTTCGTAAAGGTCGGCATTGAACTCATTCGCCAAACGTTGCGCCGCGGCCTTCGTGGTGCCGGTGGCCGAGAAATAAACGACCAATGTTTTTTTCATTTCGGGGTTCTCCTTTCCTTGATTAGGGGTGTTTTGATTGTTTTTCTGTGCGCAGGCCGCCAGTATCAGGCAGCATGCGGCGATAATAAAAGTGGTACGTTTCATATTCAAGAAATTGGGTTTCTACTTTTGAAGGCAAAAATACAAAAAACAGCGTTTACCAATCCACCTCTTTTATCGTCCCTTCCGGCGTGCGGAAAACACAGTGTTGCTCCTTCGCTTCCGTCACCAGATTGAGGTAAATGCAATATTCGGTGATGGGAACGCCGTTGACGCTCACCAGATAATCACCCGAACGGATGCCTTTCCGGTAGGCTTCTCCGTCTTTGCGCACCACGGCTTTCAACACACCGAGGGTGTCGCTTTTGTCAGCAAGGATAAACCGTAAACCATTTTTGTCCTCGTTTCCGATTTCTGTTCCCTTGCTGTCTCCTTGCTGGTTTCTTGCTGAAACCTTGCTGAAATCAGCAAGAAACAGCACGTGAAGGCTTGGTAGACAGCACTTTAGGTGAAATCAATCGGGAAACACTATCCTTAACCTGTTGTTATTCAAACAGATGGATACAAGTTGTAACTTGGATTGAGTCTCGTAATCTTGTCCGCTCACATCAACTCCGACCAGAATATCCTCTTGCGCCACCGCTCGACAACACTAAAGCTACGTCTTTTGCCATAATGGATGTTTTTTTGTTTCTACAGTAGCTTTTTACTGTCCCCACGCTTCGCCTTAACAAAGGCGCTGTAGTCTTCGAAGACGTTCCGCACGACATCGTCCCAGTTGAGGTAGAGGTCGCGGCGGGCGGATTCGGAAATGCGTTCGTATGCCTCTGGATTCGCCATAATGTCCAAGATCATTTGCGCATAACTCTCTTCGTCTGGAGGACAGACATAGCCGTTGACACCCGGGGTGACGGTGGCGGCAGTTCGGGCGCCTTGCAGGAAGACAGCGGGCGTACCCTGACATGCCGCCTCGATCTGAACCAGCGAGTTGGCGTCGTAGAGCGAGGGGAAGAGGAAGAGCTTGGCGCGAGAATAGAGCTTTTCCAGCATCTCTTTGTCGGTCAGTCCGCACATAACCACTTCTTCGGTTAGTCCCTGTTCGCGCACGAGGGCTGCAAGTTTCTCCTCGTCCTGTCCCTTGCCGGCAAACAGCATCCGAAAGTTCTTCAAACCCAATGCCTTCGCCTTCGCTAAAGAGCGAACGATGAAGTCGATGTTCTTGATGAAATTGATCCGTCCCACAAAAAGAAAAACGGTGGCATCAGCGGGGACGCCGTAGGTCTCGTTGACGATTCGGGCGGCTTCCGCAGGATCGGCGACTGGCTTGTGGTCGGTGGCGTTGAGCCGTACCTTGCAGGGGGCCGTCAGACCGTATTCGTGGACATAGAGCTCCTTGATGCCGCCATTCACCGCCCAGCATTCGTCGCAGGCATTGAACACGCGCATGATGGTGTCCATCGCCACATTCATGGCCGGCTTGAACTTGAGCGACTTCTCGAAATCCTGTTTGTACTGCGAATGCAGGGTGGCGACCACGGGAAGCTTGTGAATCTTGGCATACAGAACCCCCGACATGCCTACCGCAAAGGGAGAATGGATATGGACGATGTCAATACCGCTCAGGATAAGCTGTGCCTCGAATTTTGGATCCAAGGCAGGGGTGGGGATGTTATAATCGCTCGTGATAAGCGGCAGCGATGAGCAGCGCACGACCTTGTACGGCAGTTTTTCCTCCTCCTTGCGACCAATGCCTCTGGTCTCTGGACAAAACACCACCACTTCGCAATATTGCACCAATCGGCGGGCATAATTGTCCACCACTTTGATTACCCCGTCCACCATGGGGTACCATGTATCGATGAAAAGTCCAACTTTCATAGCTATTCTATATGAGACTTATAGTTTTATCACCCGCTTCATCTCCAAATTCTCGTAGCCCTCAAGTGTAATTACTTTGCCGGTTCCCATTTGCAGCGGACGGGCGACGCGATGGCACCCTCCTTCTTCAGTTCGGCAAAGGCTTTGTCAACCTCCTTGCGGTCAATACCTGTGATTTCTGCGATTTTGCCTGCGTTGACGGGAGCACCGAACTCACGCATGGCTTGAAGTACTTTCTCTTTCATTGTTGTAGGGTTTTTGTTGATTTTAATGTTATTTATTGAGTTTTAGTAATTCTTCGATCAATTTGTCAAGCATGGGAACCATTTCTTTCTCCTCGCTCAATTTCAGCGCAATCTCCTTGCGCATACTTTCGTGGATGACGGCCGCTTGCTTTCGCATGTCGCGCCCTTTTTCGGTAAGGGAGACGATACGCTGACGCGTGTCCTCCTTGACGCGCGTGCGGGTCACCAATCCCGCTTTCTCCATTCGTTGCAGGAGCGGGGTGAGGGTGTTGGTCTCCAGAAACAGACGCTTGCCGATTTCGCACACCGGTCGCTTGTCCTTTTCCCACAGCACGAGCAGCACGAGGTATTGCGGATAGGTGATGCCCAGCGGTTCCAGATACGGGTGGTAAGCCCCCATGGTTAGCCGCGCCGCCGTGTAGAGACGGAAACAAAGTTGGTTCTCTAATTTGAATTGTTCCTCAGCCATCGTTTCATTTATATCGTTCACGATGCAAAAATACAAAATTTTTTATATCGTGAACGATGTTTTGAAAAAAGATGAAAAAAAGTTTCAGCCCGAAGATATTGCGCCTGTCGGCGCGTCTCATACCAATATGTTTTTTTGTTGGAAGAAAATATATTGGTTATTTTTCCGTTGAAATATATTGTCTTAGTATGATGGAGATAATAATCCTCTACGAAGAAATAGAATAAACAGTACCAGAATCATATTCGCTTACCGATGCGGCTACGGGCACACAGAAAGGCTGTCTCTATGTGAAAGGCCATGCCGAGTTCAAGCAACAGGGCACGCTCAACATCGTGGGCAACGTGAAACACGGCATCAAGGCGGGTGAGTACATCACCCTGAAGAACGCCACCCTCAACATCACTTCAGCTGTGGGTGACGGTATCTCCTGCAACGAGTATTTCCTTATGCAGAGCGGCAACATCACCATAAGTGGCACAGGTGACGACGGTATCCAGTGCGACCTCGATGGCGACACCTCCACCGGCGAAACCGTCAACCACGAAGACGAAGACTCTGGCAATATGTACATCAGCGGAGGTTCTATTAACATTACCAGTACCGCCACTGCCGCCAAGGGTATCAAGTGTGCCGGCGACATGAACATCGGAGGCGGTACCATCACGGTGACAACGACAGGCAAAGGCACCTGGGATGAAGACGACTTGGAGACGAAAGCAGCCTGCGGGCTGAGTTGCGACGGCACCGCTCATTTTGAGGGGAACTGTTATGTTAGCGGCACTGTCGGCATCGAAAATTTCGAAATGGAAGACATCATCGTCAGAAGCCTGAACGGCACTATCATTGTGGAAGGCTGTGAAGGGTGCGAGGTGAGCATATTCAACATGGAAGGTCGTCGGGTAAGCAACAGAGGCTTAGCCACCGGCGTTTATCTCGTCAAAGTCGGTGACTATCCGACACGGAAGATTGTCGTCACACGATAATCACCGTTCCCTTTCCCATTCAAAGAAGTCCTTGATGGCATCAACGATGGGCGTTTGAGGCATGGCAAGCTGGCGACGAGCCTTGCCGTTGTCGTAGAATACGCACACCAGAAGTTGTTGCACATTACGTGTACAGAGCTGAGTACGTATTTTCATCCGCCGTAGCAGGTCCCCCACCTTGCCGGCCGCAAGGAACAGTATGTCAGGCAGCTCCAGTACACGCTGCTTGTAGCCGCACACCTCCGCCTGTAACGCATAGAACTCCTTGAGGGTCATTGACTTGCCCGTCAGCAGGTAGCGTTCGCCGTTGACGCCCATGGTCACCGCGTTGACCACTGCCTCGGCGGCATCCCTCACATGCAGAAAACTCTTGCCTCCCTTTGGTACAGCCATCCAACGACGCTTATAGCCTGTCAGCAGCAGTTTGCCGCTTGAAGGCTTGGTGTCGTAGGCTCCTACCATGAAACCCGGATTAACGACCACTATACGTCGACCGCTGCCGTCGTGCGCCACCTGGTCAAGCATCTGCTCGGCATCGCGTTTGCTACGGGCATAGTATGAAGCTGTAAAAGGTTCCTGGAAGGGAGCTACCTCGGATGCAGGGTTGTCGGCGCTACCGTAGCCTATGGTGTTGGCCGTGCTGACATGTACCAACGTGGGGATGTCATGGTCGCGCATAAGCATGACAAGGTGTTCCACCAGGTCTTTATTCACCGGCATGTAGTCGTCGATAGTCGGCAGCGACATGTCGGTGGTGCCGGCACAATTGATGATGGCAGAGATATGGGAATGATGGATTACGGATTCCGGCAGTGGGAATTGTATGTCCTCCATAGGGATGATGTGCAGGTTGGGACTGTCCGCCAGCGAAGCGGGCAGGTGCAGGCGAGAGGCGTCGCGCAGCGGTGCAATCACTTGTTCACCGCGTTGGAGCAAAGCTATCAATACGTTATGGCCCAGCAGGCCCGAAGCACCAGTAAGCAGTATCATATTATATTATCGGTTGATTATCATTGCATTCGTTTTGCAGGATCACCGCATCAAATTCCAATATGCGAGTTTCTTCGGTGTTCATAGCCGCAAAAGTACAAAAAAAAGTGTTTCTTTTCGGGTTTTATCATTCGACGAAAAACACTATCTTTGCCGGCTTAAATATCTATCCCATTATGAGTGTGCAAAACCCCATATTCAACCGTTTGAACCTGCTTTTGGGCGAGGAGACGATGGAGCGTGTCATGAGTAAGCGCGTCATCATCTTCGGTGTGGGCGGTGTGGGCAGTTGGTGTGCCGAGAGCTTGGTGCGAAGCGGCATCAGCCATCTTACCATCGTCGATAGCGACTGCGTGTGCATCACCAATGTCAACCGACAGTTGCAAGCCACCACCAAGACGGTGGGACGGGTCAAGGTGGACGTGCTGAAGGAACGTCTTTTGGAGATTAATCCCAAAGCCGAAATCAACGCTGTGCAGGAGATTTATTCCGCCGAGAACGCCGAGTCGTTCCAACTCGAGACTTACGACTACATCATTGACGCCATCGACAGCCTCAAGGACAAGATCCATCTTATCCTGCACGCTTCGGAATGTCCGGGCAAACTGTTCTCTGCCATGGGCGCCGCACTCAAAATGGATCCGACCAAGATTCAGGTGGCCGAGTTTTGGAAGGTGTACGGTTGTCCTTTGGCCAGCCTCATACGCAGGCGTCTCAGAAAAGCGAAAACCTATCCGAAGAAAAAGTTCCTCTGCGTGTTCTCGCCCGAGGTGCTGCCTAACAAAGGCACCGCAACCACCTGTGGCACAAGTGCCTGCGTATGTCCAAAGGCCACCATCGCTGCTGGAAACCCTAACCTCGTCAATCACGAATGGTGCTCCTCGAAAGCCCAAATCAATGGCACCTCGGCACATATCACCGCCATCTTCGGCTTCATGCTTGCCGGTTTGGTGATGAATGACATCAATTCATTGGAATAGTGCCATTAACACCACACAAGCGAAGCGCAGTGTGGTGAATTCTCTCTTACACCCCCGTCCGAATGATACTTCGGTCGTCGCTCGCAGGTTTCGGGGCGCCGGACTTCTTGTAGGCGTTGAAATTGTAACTGACTCCTAACCAGAACATCCGGCTCTTGTTCTGGAGCATGTTCTCCAAACGGTAGTACTGGTTGTCGGAGAAGACCTCCCATTTGCGGGTGTTGAAGACGTCGGTGAGCTGCGCGGAGACCGTGAGCGCGCCCTTCTTGGTGACGATATTGATGATGCCGCCGGTGCCCTCCGCATCGTAAGTGGCATTTGGATTCTTGATGATGTCGATGCTCGCCACATTGGACGACGGAATGGCGTCGATGGAGCCGAGGTTTGTGGGTACGCCGTCAAGGAGCAGCAGCACATTGCCGTTGCCGCGTAGGGAGACATTCCCGTTAGGATCGATAGTTACGGAAGGTTCGGTCCGCAGCACATCGCCGATGGAGCCGCCCATCCACGAGGTAGCATCCGTGGGTTGCAGCCTGGTCGTCGTAACATCTACATACGTACTCCCGTTGCCACCCTGCTTGGCGGTCACATACACCTCATCCAACTGTTGCGATGTGGCTTCCATAAGAATAGTGCCCAACGAAACCTGAGGTGTGTTCGCCAAAAAAGGCATCTGTTTTGTCTTATAGCCCATAAAGACCACCGTGAGAAGACAAGAATCCTTCGTCTGGGCTATTTCCATTTCAAAATGGCCCTTTTGATTTGTCAACGTACCGGCAATCACGCTGTCGTGCTTCGAGATGTAAACAGACGCATAATGTAGGGTATGCTCGTTCGCTGCCGAAACGACGCCCGTCACCTTGCAGCGGTTTTGCTGCGCGGAAAGGGGCAGTAAGGCTGTTGCGAGAAGCAGGACAAGGGTTGCGGTAAGGAGTTTCTTCATAAGGAGAACCAACTACATAGACTCAAGAATCTCCAAGAATTCTTGTCGAGTCATTCCGAGATCACGTATGGTGTTACGGACAATAAATTCCGGGATTGGCTCAATATGTGTCTGAAACACGATGGTACGTCGTAAGCCTGACTTCATCCATATTTCGTGCCCGCCTGCTGTCCGTAATGGTTGCAAACCCAAGCGCAACAATAATTCACGGAATTCCTTGACTGTTATGTTTGACAGTTTTTTCATATCCTCTATGCCATTGCTGCAATACGCATTGGTGCCGACACCTTTTCGTAATTGATGTGTCCGCCGAGCAGCTTGGAGACTTCCGGTTTGCGGACTAGACGACTGAATGACGGAGGCGTGAGCTTCTTTTCCGTGACTTTCCAACCGTGGTCACGCAAATCGTCCCACAAGGTGCCCATTTCAAGGCAGGTTTCAATATAAATTTGGAACCGTTCGTAGAAATTTTTGACAGCATCGCTATAGTCCTTGCCTGAAGTGCTGATATCAAGCGATGGGCAATATGCTATAAGATTGTCGCCCTCTCGAAAGATGTAATACTCAATCGCAAAGCGGTATTCTCCGTTGGTTTTACTGTTCATAGGTGTATTTTTTTCAATTTGCAAAGATACACTTTATTTCCCATATTCATTCGAGTTTTTTAGTTTCCCTGCAACCCATCTCCATATCTCTCCCTGAACGCCCTTGGAGATAATCCGGTGTGTCGCTTGAAATACTGGCTGAAAATAGTTTGTGGAAACTGTTGTCGGTATATTTAGGGTTCACTGTTTGCACACAGGCGAAAACGGGCACCTCTCTCCGATGCACTGGTTATTGCGGGCCGAATATTGGCAGACGATGTGCGGTTTCTCCATCTCGATGCCGAAATGCTCCTTCACGAAATCGATGGCGGAGAGGATAGAAAGGTAGGAGTCGCGTTTGCAGCAGCGCGGTCCGCCGATGTTGCCGATCGCACTGAGCGATTTGGCCGTCATCCAGTGCGGCAAAGAGAATAGTTCTTGCGACAATGGGGTGGACTTGGCGATGATAGAGACGAACATACCCGAGCTGATGCCCGCACCACAGGCGCCCCAGAACCCGCAGGCTCCGCCGGGAACCTGTTTTCCGCGGTTCATCATCTCCGCAAGGGCTTTGGGCAAATCAATCTCCCCGCCGGCATTCTTGTAGGCCGTCAGCAGTGCGGCACCCACCATCACATGGTGCTCCGGACCGTGGATATGGCAGAACGGCAGCTCCATCATCTTGTTGATGATTTCAATGGGATTTTTCGATGATTCCGCCAGACAGAGCCCGACGATAGTGTCCATCCCTGCCGTGTGGCATTCCGAACAGACGTAATGGCCGTTAACGCAGTGGGTCTTGCTGTTCTCCTTCTTGTGGCATATCACGCATTCCATCAGCGTGTCCTGTTCAAGATACTCCAGCGGCGCCCCGCAAATCAAGCATTCTTCGTGATTCATAACATGTTTTTGCAGCAAAAGTACAAAAAATCCGATTTTACCTGATAAAATGATTTATGTTTTTTATGTTGACAGTGGAGTGTTTTGTTCAATACAGAGCCTTGTACACTTCCACTATTTCCTCACGGCAGAGACTCACGTAGTTGTTATTCAGCAGACGCTGCTGGGAGGCCAGCACGCTGTCGGCGAACGTCTCACATTCCTCTGCCTTCATGCCGTACTCACGCAGCGGGCGTTTGGGCACCATGCAGGAGAGCACCTTGTCAACAGCGGCATAGAGATCCTCGGGCTCCGACGCGCAACCCAGCAACGAGGCATACAGTTCGTTGAGTTCCTTGATGGCCCCCGAAGGTTTTTTCCGCGCATAGATATGGAGGATATGGGTGAAAAACTGGTAGTTGCTTTCGCCATGCGGCACGTGGTAGTTGCCTCCCAGCGGATAGCTCAAGGCGTGGACGGCGGCACAGCCTGCGTTGCCGAAGGCGATGCCGGCATAGTTGCTGGCGCGCAGCATAGGTTCGAGCTGCCCCAGACGATAGTCGGGCCCCTGCTCGGCGATGCCCTTAAAGACGGGCAGAATAAGGCGAATGGCCTCCACAGAAAAGAGTCGGCTGTAGGGAGTCGCCTTAGGCGAGAGGAAACTCTCGGTGGCATGAATCAAGGCATCAATGGCGCTGAAAGCGTAAGGCTTGAACGGCAGCGAAGTCAAAAGTTCCGGGATAAGCACCGCATCGTCGGCCAGAATGGCGTTGTCGGCCAGTCCGAGTTTGGTGTGACGCTGCTTGAGTTCGGCGATGGAGATGTTGGTCACTTCGCTTCCAGTGCCACATGTGGTGGGCACGACAACAAGCCGCTTCCTCTTCACGATAGGGATTTTGCGCTCAAAAGCATCGGTAACGTTCGGCAGGATGCCTAATGCAAAGAGTTTTGCAATGTCGATGACAGTGCCGCCTCCCACCGCAACGATGCGGTCGTAACGACATCCAGAGAGGTCGTTCATAATGCTCTGAATCATCTCGTCACTCGGTTCGCCGAGACCATACTTCTCTTGCATCACAAAGTGACAGGGCAGGGAGAGCTTCTCGATGTAGGGCTCATAGATAAACGACTGGGTGATGACCAAGTCATCGGAGTCCAACTGGAACTCACGGGCAAACTGCTCGAAGTTGTCGAATTGATGTATGTTGCTTTTTACGGTAAACATAGTTTAAGTTTTTAAGATTCGGGCTTTGGTGACCAGTTTTATATGAAGAAAATTAACATGGGTGGATGCTGGCCACCTGTCCTTGAAGGTCCACTTCGATGCAGGAATTGATGGTCACCATGTTGTCGTTCTTGGCAATGACATAGGGATCGTTAACACAGCTGCGAAAATACAACTTTTTCATCATTTTATGATAGGTTGTGTAAAAAAAAGGAGCTCCTCACTTCAGCAACTTCATAATCTGACTCTCTGTAGCCTCCGGCAGAAAACTTCTGAAATGGGAGAGCATCCGCTGCAACGACTCTTCGGGGGTGCGCGGACAGTTGCAGATCTCCTTGCCGTAGAGCCGTTCGGGGGTGGTGAGCAGCGACCAGCCCCAGCCATATTCGCGACCATGCTTGTCCCTCGGATAGACGAAGTCCTCGGTGACGATGCGGCAGGACATTTGCAGGCGGGTGACATAGCTGTCGAAACGACTGCGCATCTTCGGGCCAGTGAAGCCGCAGGCGGCGCGCAATTCGCGGGTAATCAAACTTCCTTGTTCACGCAAGGTTAGCAGGATGGCCTCCTCAATGCTACCCTCTTCAGGCGCGGGGTATCGGTGGCGGCGGTAGTTGCAGAAATCGGACCACCACTCCCGACTGATGAAGCCCGCCTTGTTGGCGAAAAATTTGCCATACATGCAGCCGCCTTCCGACACAATCGGACCTTTCCATTTCCACAACGGCCAGTCCCAACCTCCGTCGGAAAAGGTCACATATCGGCAGTCCTCGCTCACGACTTCCTCCGCCGAATAGCCGAAAACGCCACTGTCCAGCAGCGGCAGAAATCCGATCTGCTGAATCAGCTCCATCAGCAGCACAGGGTTGTATATCTCAGCGTGTTTCATGTCTTTTCCAGAGTTTCCGTTTCAGAGTTTGTTTTTTCAATTTTTCCGCAAAAATAGAAAAATTGCAACAAAGAAGCGCTTGTTTTAGCTTTTTTACTATTTTTGCCGCTGGAAAAAAGAGATAACGACATGGGAATAACCTTTGACTATGAACGGCAGCAGTTTGTGCTCGATTTTGAACACGACGGACAGGGCGACATCGTGCGGCTCACGGGCGGAGGCTACCAGGTGGAGGCGTTCGGCAGATGCTTCTACTATGGGTATGAGTTCGCGGATGATGTGGACGGCTCGGTGCGCAGCGCGTTCATCAAATATGTCAAATTCTCCGAACCGCTTCAGGCACATCCCGACCTGACCGCTTTCATCAAGAAGGCGGTGGACAATCTCAGCCATAAAATCAACCTTTACGATTACAATTTGGTGGTGATGCCCGAATCGTCGAGCAGGGTGAACCAATATATGCTGCGGTACATTTATCGTTTCGCGCAGCCGTCTCTGTGTAAAATGCAGTTGATTAAGTCATTGCCTTCTAATATTTCATTCGATATGGAGGCATACGAGGAGCAATATCTTGATGATGTGCTGGAAAACGGTCGTCCGCGCTACACCGAAACGCAGAAGCAAGAAGTGAAGCAAAACATCCAGCAAATGCTTGATTTAATCCATCAAAAAGAGTATTTCACTATCGCAAAGGATGTTAAGAAAAGTCGGTTCCGTCCGTATATGATGAACTTTCTGAAATTCGCCACTGAAAAAGACGAGTTGCTCTGTTCCAGAATCCGGAACCAGAACGTGCTGGTGGTGGACGATGTGGCCACCAGCGGCTCCACATTGGGCGAAATCCTCCGGACATTGCGGATCCTCAACGAAGACAACAAGATCACGATTTTCAGTCTCATCGGCCGCAAAGACCTGATGGCGGACGCGCAATAGAACAATCAGAAACAAAACTATTTTTTTTTGAAATTTCCCCTTCTTGACTTGTATTTTTATTTTGTCGACCATTCACCATGGGCGCATAGCCTCGGAGAGGCTTCACGCACGCAGTGTGGTGATGGTTACCCCAACACCACATCCATCACCATCATCAGCACGAAGCCGATGGCGAAACCGATGGTGGAGAGGTTGGTGTGGGTGCCTTCGGCGGTTTCGGGGATGAGCTCTTCGACCACCACGTACATCATGGCACCGGCGGCGAAGGCCAACAGATAGGGTAGGGCGACACCCAACACGGAGGCCAGCAGCAAGATGGCTATGGAGCCGATGGGTTCCACCACACCGCTCAGCGAACCGATGAGGAACGAGCGCCAGCGGGAGTTGCCCTCCGCGTGCATGGGCATCGAGATGATGGCGCCTTCGGGGATGTTCTGGATGGCGATGCCGATGCTGACCGCCAATGCCGCGCTGAGCGTCAGTCCCTGCGCTTCGCCCGCGAACACCACACCCACGGCCATGCCCTCGGGCAGGTTGTGGATGGTGACGGCGAGCGCCAACATGGCGGTGCGCGACAACTTCGACCGCGGACCCTCGGCCTTTTCCGCCCCGAGGTGCAAGTGCGGTGTCAGTTCGTCAATCAGCAGCAGGAAACCCATGCCCAACAGGAAACCCACAGCGGCAGGTAGCACACTCCGGAGACCCTCAAGCGAGGTGCTCGCCATATCGATGCTCGGGATCAGCAGCGACCAGACGCTGGCCGCCACCATCACGCCGCTGGCGAACCCCAACAGCGTCTTCTGCAGCCGGTCGGGGATCTCCTTTTTCATGAAAAAGACAAACGCCGACCCCAGCATGGTGCCCAACAAAGGCAGTAATATTCCGATAATGACAGGATTCATATTATTTCTTCTTTAGGCTGCAAAAATAGGAATTTCCCCGCTTTTGTTTCTCGCAATTTATGATGAAAAAGGGCAATGGAGTCATCAGAACTGGTGAAAAATGTAGGGCTGTCGCATTGCGGCAGACCTACGGTATTGTCTCTATTCGCTGTAGTTGTGGTCGATCACCACGCTCAGTTCCACATCGGGCAATAGCGGTTTGAGTTCGGTGACGAGCTGTTGGCAGAGGAGTTTCTCGTCGCGGACCGAAGTGTCGGGGACCACATCCACCGAAACACGGTTCTCCTGCTCGAAATAGTAGAATCCATGGACTTGGGTGACCTCTTTGTGGCGGCCAAGAGTCTGCAGGACAACGTTCTGCAGCTCCGTGCGCTTGTTCGTTCCCGTGGCAATCGCATACACGCCCACCGTCATGATGATGCCGTGCTGCAGGTACATCTTCTCCGAGATCTTGCGCGTCAGACCGTGAATCTGGTAGGCGTCCATCGTGTCGTTGACACTGATGTGCAGCGAACCGATCATCACTTCGGGGCCGTAATTGTGCAAGATGATGTCGTAAACGCCGTGAACGCCCTCGAAGGCCATCACTTCCTGTTTGATGTCGTGCACCAACTCCTCCGAAACCCTCGCGCCTAACAGCTCGTTGACGGGTGATGCCAACATATCGACACCGGCCTTGATGATGATGAGGGAAATCAACGCGCCGAGGTAGCCGTCAATCGAGACGTTCCACAGCAGCATGATGCCGGCGGAGACAAGTGTCGCCAGCGTGATGATGGCGTCGAAGAGGGCATCGGAGCCGGATGCTATCAGCGCGTCGCTCTTCAGTTTCTCGCCCTGTCTTTTCACGTAGCGGCCCAAAAGCAGCTTCACCGCGATGGCCACGACGATGACCACGAGCGTCACGGAGGTGTATTCCGGCGTGGTGGGCGCGAAAATCTTCTTCACCGATTCGATGAGCGAGGTGATACCGGCCGAGAGAACGATGACGGCGATGATGATCGCGCTGAAATACTCGATGCGGCCGTGTCCGTAAGGGTGCTTGCGGTCGGCGGGGCGGGTAGAGAGCTTTGTCCCCACGATGGTGATCACGCTCGACAGCGCGTCACTGAGGTTGTTCACCGCGTCCATCACGATGGCCACTGAATTGGCCAGCAGTCCCACCGCCGCTTTGAACGCCGCCAGCAGCACATTGGCCCCGATGCCGATGACGCTGGTGCGGATGATTTTCTGGGAACGGTCGGCAGCATTTTCCTTTTGCATAGTCCATTGGGTTTTCTGGCGCAAAAGTACAAAATTAATCCCAATCCGCGACAAGCCCGTTGCCTGCCCTTCAGATTTGAAAAATTGTGAGATTTTCGGCGTTTATGCCAATACGGTGGGGCTTGTTCTTCAGTATCTTACTAACAGGGAGTCCAGGCCCTGCCGAGTGGAGACTGTTGAATGATGGCTCCACTTTCTTTTTGCGTGGTGTTGAACGAGAGGCTTCTCTGGTTCGTCCCGTGATATTTACCAAGGCATACTTTTCTTTATTCCCGCTCTCGGAGAGAGCACCTCTCAGTAACCCCACACGGGAGTGTGGGGCTGTGACCGTGCCGGTATGGAGGACGTTGCCGCTATGCGCCAGGGCTCCACGGACGAGGAGGACGGCGCAGTCGCATGTCGCAGTCCTGTCGATGAGTAGTAGATGTCTGCCGAGCATCTCGGCATTGTCGGACATCAGGGCAGACAGGACATCGACACCCCAGAGGGTGACACGTCCATCGTTGCGGGGTGGGTGAGGGTAGGGTATATGCCGGGCGACCGTGGCCTGTCGGTGCGCACCACCCCATACTGCCGTATGGGGTTACTGAAAGGATCTGCCTCCGGCAGAAGAAGTGAATGATGTGTGGGTGTGACATACGTCTCGCCGTAGAGACGCAAAATTTTGAGCCCGCTGAAAAAGTCCCCCTCCGACATTCAGACCGGCCGAGTACCCGCATTGTCTCCCTTCTAGGACGGCGTGCC
>JAGCVQ010000100.1 GCA_017962275.1 Bacteroidales bacterium | reverse complement strand
GACGATCCAGCTGAAGGACGGCACCTTGGCGACGGTTCTCACGGCACACCAAGACGTTTCTGGTTTTCTGACAGAGCACCAGGACATCAGCGGGAAGGCCGACATAGCGGACATACCAACCAGCACCAGCCAGTTGACTAACGACTCAGGTTTCCTGACCTCCCAGGATATCAGCGGCAAGGCTAACAAAAGCGAAATGATTGTCACTCCCGGTACGGGTGAAAATGTGGACAAGACGACGATCCAGCTGAAGGACGGCACCTTGGCGACGGTTCTCACGGCACACCAAGACGTTTCTGGTTTTCTGACAGAGCACCAGGACATCAGCGGGAAGGCGAACATTTCGGACATTCCGACCAGCACCAGCCAGTTGACCAATGATTCAGGCTTTCTGACCGCCCAGGACATCAGCGGCAAGGCAGATAAGGCTGAAATGATTGTCACTCCCGGTACGGGTGAAAATGCAGACAAGACAACGATCCAGCTGAAGGATGGCACCTCTGCGACAGTGCTTACGACCCACCAAGACGTTAGCGGATTCCTGACTGCCCACCAAGACATCAGCGGGAAAGCCGACAAGAACGAGATGAGTGTCACGGTAGGAACGGGCGCGGATGCCGACAAGACGACTATTCAATTGAAGTCCGGTACGACGGCAACCGTATTGAACGCTCACCAAGACATCAGTGGCAAGGCTGACAAGGGCGAGATGAGCATTACACCCGGCACGGAAGAGAATGCGGATAAGACGACGATCCAGCTGAAAGACAACATGTCAGCGACGGTTCTCACAACCCATCAGGACATCAGCGGCAAGGCAGATAAGGCTGAAATGATTGTCACTCCCGGTACGGGTGAGAATGCTGACAAGACGACGATCCAGCTGAAGGATGGCACCTCTGCGACAGTGCTTACGACCCACCAAGACGTTAGCGGATTCCTGACTGCCCACCAAGACATCAGTGGTAAAGCTAATAAAAGCGAAATGATTGTCACTCCCGGTACGGGCGAAAATGCGGACAAGACGACGATCCAGCTGAAGGAAGACATGTCAGCGACGGTTCTCACAACCCATCAGGACATCAGCGGAAAGGCAGACAAGAGCGAGATGATCGTCACAGAAGGAACGGGCACTGACGCTGACAAAACCACTATCCAGTTGAGGAATGGTGTTTCGGCGACAGTTCTTAGGACCCACCAAGACATCAGTGGCAAAGCCAATACCTCCGACCTCGCCTCTGTCGCTACCTCGGGCAACTACAGCGACCTGAACGGTGTTCCCACTAATGTTAGCACCTTTAACAACGATGCAAAGTATCTGACACGTGATTCCATTGCGGCTCTTCAGGCAACTGTGAACAGCTTGGTGGCTTTAGTTAATTCTCTGAATATGCGGATGACCGAGGAACAGTTCACGGCAACGGCAGGACAAATCGTTTTCACTCTACAGCACGATGCCAAGACAGACTGCATAGTGAGGTTGTATATCAACGGTGTAATGATTGGAGGCAACCACAACGGCGTGTTGGAAATCAATGCCAATAATCCTAAGCAGGTGCAGTATAACGCCTCGCTCAACCGTAACTATAGCTTGAAAGCCAATGACAAAGTAACCATAGTTTATTGGTATTAAGTCAATTCGTGTATCTAAATCCTCAAGTCATGAAAAGGATACTATATTTTACTATAGCGATTTGGCTTATGTCCATCTATGGGCTCTCAGCTCAAGTGGACACTGTTGTCACTTCCACCGGAGAATTGGGCTCTTTGGGTGGAGATTTTGAATTCGTATATGAAACTGGCCAGATTGTCAGTTTCCCGCGATTGGCAATTACGGGTGAAATCTTGTATTATGCTCCTTTGGTAACAACAGACAGCGTTCCATCGGCAACTATAAGTGCCACTGCTGCAACGGTATATGCGAATATCGTATTCAACGGTTGGTACGAAACGGTGTCGTCACAAGGATTTCAAATCTGCGCAGACGGTACTTTTACCAGCAATGTACAGACTGTTTTAGTGATCCCTGAGCAGTCATACGCAAACTGCACACCGCCCTGTGCGCACAATTCTTTTCAGCACACCTTCACTGACTTGACACCTGGTTCTACCTACTATGTGAGGGCGTTTGCGACGAATCAATCTGGTACGGCCTATGGAAGCGTGCTTTCGTTTAAAACCTTAGCCATACTGCCGACTATTTCAGTTAACACATCCGTAATTGATGTGACCTCTTCTTCTGCTACAGTGTCTAATGGAATTACTTCGGATGGAGGTGCGATGGTTACGGGTCGAGGTGTGTGCTGGGGAACGGATCATAATCCCTCTCTTTCAGGAAATCATACGTCAGACGGTAACGGCATTGGAAACTTTTATAGCACGATAACAGGTCTGCTACCAAATACCACCTATTATGTACGGACGTATGCCACCAACAGCGTGGGAACAAATTATGGCAATGAGGTTTCATTTACCACGCCATGTGATGTCGTGTCGGTAACAATCAACGGTAATACGAACATCTGCGCGGGTACGACCACAACGCTAACAGCCACCCAGGGATACAACTCCTACCAATGGAGCGGAGGTCAGGTCTCTGGGAACACTACCACCGTTAGCCAAGCAGGAACATACTCCGTAACCGTCACGGATGCCTACGGATGCCAAAACTCCGCGCAGGTCACCGTCAGCGTGAACGCGCTGCCCACCGTCACCGCCACCGCCAACCCGGCTACCATCTGTGCCGGACAGAGCGCGACCCTTACCGCTTCTGGCGCCGACAGCTACTCCTGGGACAACAGTCTTGGCACGGGCAACGGTAAGCAGGTTACTCCCGCCAAGACCACGATCTACCACGTCACCGGAACTGTTAGCGCCACCGGCTGTACGGGCAGCGGACAGGTCACCGTCACTGTGAACCCGACACCCGCCGTGCCAACTCTCTCGGCCAACGCCAATACCCTGTGTGTCGGAAACAACGGTTCCATCACCGTCACTACACCCACAGGCAATGGTTGCTCCTACTCCATCAACGGCACGGACTTCCAGGCCGGAACGACATTCTCCGGACTCTCCGCCAACACCTACGCTGTCACCGTCAAGACCGCGCAGGGGTGCACAAACTCCGCGCAGGCAACTGTCGGCAACAGCACTGTCACCCCAACGGTTGCCGCCACTGCCAATCCGGCCAGTGTCTGCGCCGGACAGGGCGCGACCCTGACCGCTTCCGGTGCCGACAGCTACTCCTGGGACAACAGTCTTGGCACGGGCAACGGTAAGCAGGTTACGCCCGCTACGACCACGACCTATCACGTCACCGGAACGGTCACTGCCACTGGCTGTACGGGCAGCGGACAGGTCACCGTGACCGTAACGTCATGTGCAACAGTACCTACGGTAACTACCTCTACGGCGAGTGCTATTACTTACAACTCAGCGACCGTAGCAGCGAATGTTACCTCCGATGGCGGTGCAACAGTGACGGAACGCGGTGTGTGCTGGAGCACGAACCATAATCCGGTAAATACAGGCTCCCATAGTACTTCAGGATCAGGGACGGGGTCGTACTCTGTGAATCTGACGGGTCTTTCGTCAAGCACTACCTATTATGTCCGTGCGTATGCGATAAACAGCGTAGGAGTGAGTTACGGGAGTGAAGTGAGCTTTACGACGGCAATCTATAATACAAACAAGCCGGTTGCATATACCAACACAGTAAGTGTTATGCATTCTACAAGTGCAACGCTCAGTGGTCGATATTCAAATTCCGGACCTGCAATTACCCAAGTAGGATTCTATTACGGCACAACCCCTGAATCTTTAAACTCTTCCATTTCAGGGAATAGCATTACCGTAAATGCGGATGGAACTTTCAGTGGAACCATATCAGGGCTTACCTCTGGCACGTCCTATTATTTTAAAGCCTTTGCCAGCAACGCCAATGGTACCGCATACGGTTCCGTGAAAAATTTCAGGACCTTGGATAGTGAAACCGCCTACAACCAAGCTTGTCCAAATGCCCGGACGGTATCGGATACCGATGGAAATGTCTATAATACGGTGCTTATCGGCAATCAATGTTGGATGAGGGAAAATTTACGAACAACACGAACTCCTGGCGGAACTGAGATACCAGTTGGAACAAATAGTACGTACAATTCATTAACATCGCTTAGGTATTATCCTAACGGAGACCCATCTTTAGTTAATCAGTACGGATATCTCTATAATAGGTATTGTGCCACACAGAATGGAATTAGTAATAATAGTCCAAGTGGTGTGCAAGGCGTTTGTCCAAACAATTGGCATCTTCCCAGTAATACCGAATGGGAAACACTGGTAACGTATGTTTCCAATCAATATACCTATGCCGCTGTTGCATTGGCAAGTCAAAAAGACTGGCAGAGCTATACAGGAAATAATACACCTGGAAAGAATCCTTCCAACAATAATAGCACTGGTTTTTCAGCTTTACCTGCAGGTATTTACGCTAACCATGGGGATGCTTATTTGCAAAGAAGTTGTTTCTGGACTACGACTAAAAATGCATCAGGTTATTATTTACAATGTTTTATTATTTATAGTAATTCAAATGTTACTACAGGTTCAGCCCATTATTCGGTGCATTGGGGAATGTCAGTCCGCTGTATTAAGGATTAGTGATTTGTGCCAAAAATTGTGTTTGGTCTAACATCAAAGCCGATGACTATATTGTCATCGGCTCATGACAACACTTCGATTATTCATTCTTCAGGTGAAACCCCGGCGAAAACCCGTGGTGTTTCCGTCCGCTGCCTGAAGGATTAGTGCATTCAAATAGAAACAGGGAAAGCCCCCCGGGCTTTCCCTGTTTCGCGTGTCATCTTCCCTTGACTTGGCCCAGAAATGACTATATACTCAAGTGCCAATGACTATATAGTCATGAGCCCATGAGTATATAGTCATAAGCCGATGACTATATAGTCGTTGTGATTCGCTGATTCAGGTTGTCACTTTTGTGCCTGACGACTAATCCCAGTTGACGGGCTAATCATTTGCGACTGTTTTAAGTTGTCGGTTGTCTTCAACGCAGTAACGAAAAAAGTGTATCTTTGCGGTTTCGGAATCTACAAGTATGCGAAAGAAATTCAATATTACGGGCAGCTGCAATCCTGAACGGCACTATATGGTGGATACGCCTGCGCGCTTTGCCATTGTGGAACAACTTATTGATGGTGGAGAGTACTTCACAATCAACAGGGCACGGCAGTATGGTAAGACAACCACGCTGCAGATGATTTGGCGTAAGATGTCAGACCGTTATTTGGTCATCCCGCTTAGTTTTGAGGGGGCTGCGGACGAAATGTTTGAATCCCATGCCGCCTTTGCTAAAATGTTTGCGGAAAAGATGGCCTATTGGCTGGAACTTCTCAAGCAAGATGAGGCTTTAGTGAATCTGTGGAAAAATGCAGAGTCGAGTAATCTGGATGAACTTTCCAAGGTGATTTCTCAGTTCACCTCAAGTTGTCCCAACCCCGTGGTGCTAACTATCGACGAGGTGGATAAAAGCAGCGATAACCAGCTGTTTCTCAGCTTTTTGGGAATGCTTCGCAATATGTATATTCAACGCGATGTGATAGGAAGAAACTCCACGTTCCACAGCGTGATTCTCGCAGGCGTTTACGACGTGAAGAACCTCAAGCTGAAACTGCGTGCGGATGAGGAGCATAAGTACAACTCCCCGTGGAACATCGCCGCTGATTTCAATGTGGATATGACCTTCCATCCCGATGAAATTGCACAGATGTTAGGCGATTACGAGCGCGACGTGCATACGGGAATGGATATCCAGGCGGTCAGCGAGGAAATATACCGTTATACAAGCGGGTATCCTTTTCTGGTGAGTAAGCTTTGTAAAGTGATTGACGAAGAATTGCATCAGGATTGGACGAAGAAAGGAGTGCAGGATGCCGCTAAAGTTACTATTTTCAACAAAAACACGCTGTTTACCAGCTTGACCAAGAATCTGGAGACCTATCCCGAACTGAAACGCTTCGTCTATTCTCTGTCCATTTTGGGTGATACGGTTACGTACGACCCGTACAATCCCGTGATGGATTTTGCCACCATGTTCAGCATCATCAAATATGATGCCAACCGGAAAGTGAGTATCCACAATATCATCTTCGAGGAGGTCTTGAACAACTACTTCATCGCCGAGCAGAACATTGCCGATATGGGGAAACTGCGCCCCATGTATGATTATGTGAAAGGAAATCGATTGGATATGGAGTTTGTGTTGCAGCGTTTTCGCGACCTGCTGCGCGAGGAATACCGCAAAGAGGATGGTAAGTTCCTCGAACAGCAAGGACGGCTCCTCTTCCTCAGTTTCCTGAAACCCATCATTAACGGCACCGGCTTCTATTACGTGGAGCCGCAAACCCGTGACAACCGTCGCATGGACCTTATCGTCACCTACGGCTCGGATGAGTTCATCCTCGAACTTAAGATCTGGCACGGCGACAAGTACGAGCAAAATGGCCGCGACCAACTCTCCGATTATTTGAATCTTAGAGGTAAAGATCAAGGCTATCTCCTTACTTTCGACTTTTCGAAGAACAAAGTGGAAAAAGAACCCGATTGGATCAAGGTGAACGGGAAGCGGATATACGAGGTGGTGGTGTGATTTAGAATGAAGAATGAAGAATGATAAAAACGGGACCCCGTACACATTGTGCGGGGTCCCGTTTCTATTATCATTTTCCGTTCGTCGCAATTCCTATTTCTGCATGCGGGCGTTGATCTTGTCGTTCAGCTCCTGCGGCACCTCGATGTTGAGCTGCACCTTCATCTCGCGCAGGATTCTGTTGTTGGCCAGGTCGTCGGGGTTGACCTCGTAGGCCTTCTGGCACCATTCGTGGGCCTTCTCCATGGCGGTCTTACGCTCTTCGCTCTGGAACAGGCGCGTGGCCTCTTCCCACTGACGGGTGTTCATGGCCGTCTGACGGCGATCCATGATGTCGTAGTATTCCATCGCGTAACGGTAGCCCATCTTGCTGAGCAGGGTGAAATCCTTGGGATTTGCGGCCAGTGCGTTGGTGAGGATTTGCTCTGCCTTGGCATACTGCTTGGCGTTGGTGAGGTAGGTGGCGCAGATGGGGGTCATCATGGCATCGCCCGTGGCAATCGCCTTGTCCACAGTGGCCAGCAGATTTTCCTCGTCGTTCGTCATGGAATAGTAGTCCATCATCGGCTCATAGAGACCGGCGGGGTTCTTCTCGCCGAAGATTTTCACCGCTTTGGTAAGGATTTCTCCGCATTTTGCGGTGTCGTTCTTGTCTTTGTGGAGGTAATACAGCTCCACGTACGCGGCTTCCGAGAGGTTGGGCGAGGAAGCGATGCTCTTTTCAAGCATCTTCTCATAATTCTCCTTGTCGTTCATCTGGTTGTAAACGATGGCGGTCTGGAGATACATGGCAGCTGCGTTCTCTTTTTTCTGAGCCAACTCGTAGCATCTCGCTGCAAGACCGTAATATTTGAGGGCTTCCTCCATCTTTCCCTTGGCGGCAGCGGCTTTGGCCTTCTCCTCAAACGGACCGGCTAACAGCTGTTGCCCTTCCTTGGCGCCCAACATGCCGGTTTTCGGCTCCACGTTCTTGTCAAGCTCCACGGCCTTCACGAAAGCGGCGTAAGCATCCTCCAATGCGTTCGGGTAACGCGGAGTGACGGAGGGATCCTTTTCCATACGCTCCAGGTCGTAGTTGTAGAGCTGAACGTTCACGTTCGCCTGCATCAACCAGACGGCGGCGTTATCCGGATTGGAAGCCATGCAGCTCTCCATAAATTTCTTTGCTTTAGGCACTTGCTTGCTTCTCAGGCATTGCCATACATCGTCCAAGCAAGATTGCGAGAACGCACTAACGCTCACGAAAAGCGCGACTAAAACAAGCATCCATTTTTTCATTTTTCTCGATTTTTAGGTGATTATTAATTTTGACTAACTATTTTTCCAGTTGTTTAATAAGCGCGTCGATTTCATCGGCTTTGGGCGACTGCTGGCGCACGTAGATGGCCCGCAGCGTGTTCAGGAGGTTCACATCGTTGGGTTGCAACTGCCGAGCCTGCTCGAAATAACCGGCGGCATCGCCCAAGTACTTGTCCGACAATTGCTTTGCGGCGTCGATTTCCGATTTGGCACCCCCTTGGATGGCCAATTGGTTCTGCCGGTTGAAGTAATACTCCGAGAAGCTGTAGCTGCATACGCCCAAGTTGTAGAGGATCACGAAGTTGTTGGGACTCACGCGGTTGGCACGGGACAGTAACTTCTCGGCGGGCTCGTAGCGCTTCTCCTTGATGTAGAAGTTGGCCATGTTCACCATCTCGTCGGCCGTGGTCAGCGATTGCGGGTCGATGCCGTCAAGCAGGGAAGCCGCTTTCACGCTGTCGCCAGCCCAATAGAAATAGTCGATCTCCAACAACTTGATGCTCACGTCGTTCGGGTTCTTTGCCTTGGCGGTTGCCAACGTCTTCTCCACATTCTGGCGGTCGTTTTCGGCTTTGTACTGTTCCACCAACTTCGCATAGACGTAAGGGTTCTGCGAACCGTCTTCGAGGGCTTTCTGGTAGTATTTCACCGCCTCGCTGGTCTCGCCGAGACTCTCTAACGCAAAAGCATAGTAGTAGTAAAGGTCGCCGTTCATGGGATACTGCGGCTTGTCCATCTCGTAGCTTTTGATGCCTTTCGCGAGCGTGGCTTTCGCGCCGGCATAGTCGTTGGCGATGAGCTGATCGACACCGCGCACAAGCAGATAGGGGTAGAGCTGCTTGAGGGCCTCGTTGGCTTCCATCATGTCGAGTGCCTCCACTTTCGGGTTGATCGACAAGGCCTTCTCGAAAGCGTCGTATGCCTCGACAGGCGCGTCAGGATAGCGAATCACGTAGCTCTCGTTCTTCTGCTTCTCACTGTATTCGCGGTTGGCGAGCAGGAACTCGATGTTGCCCTTGTAGAGCCAGGTCTGCGCCTTGGCGGACAGCTTCTCATCGGCCGCGCATAGGTCAATCTGCTCCTTCGCCTTGTCGTAGTCCTTGTCGTAAAAGCAGTTGTAGGCTTTCGTGAGCGAAGGCTTCTGGGCGAAAAGGCTCACGACGACCAAGATGTTTGCGATTAACAGAAGATGTTTTTTCATTGTTTCGGGTTTTATGATGGATTAAGCTTCGGACTCGGTTTCGGGTTTCTCGTTTAACGGGGTCTCTTCTCCCGTCCCGTTGTTATCAACCACCTCTGCATCGTCGTACTCCTCATCTTCTTCCTGACGAGGAACCTCGCAAACGGCGGCGATAACATCCTTGCCGCGCAAATCTATCAATCTCACACCTTGCGTGTTACGACCCAAAATGCGCAGCTGATCAACGTGCAGACGGATGGCGATTCCGGAACGGTTGATGATCATCAGGTCGTCGTCGTCGGTCACGGCCTTGATGGCGATGAGTTTGCCTGTCTTCTCCGTGATCTTGATGGTGCTGACACCCTTGCCGCCGCGGTGCGTGATACGGTAATCCTCTAACAATGAACGTTTTCCGTAACCGTTTTCGGACACGATGAGGATGTTGCTGCGGTCGTTGTCGATGGCGAGCATGCCTACCACGCGGTCGTTGTCGTCCTCCAAGCTGATACCGCGCACGCCGGCTGCCGTACGTCCGATGGCGCGCAGCTCCTCATTTTCGTGGAAGCGGATGGCACGACCGGAGTGCAGGGCCATCATGATGTCGCTGTTGCCGTCGGTGAAACGGGCGGCCAGCAGCTTGTCGCCCTCGCGCACGTTGATGGCGATGATGCCCTTCTTGCGCGGATGCGAGTAAGCCTCGATGGAGGTCTTCTTGATGATGCCCTTTTCGGTGCACAATATGATGAAGTGGTTGTTGATGAAGTCGGGATCGTCGATGCTTTGCAGGTTGATGATGGCCGTGATCTTGTCGCCCTCTTCGATTTGCAGGAGGTTCTGGATGGCGCGGCCCTTGGAGGTCTTCATGCCTTCCGGGATTTCGAACACTCTCATCCAGAAGCACTTACCTTTCTCGGTGAAGAAGAGCAGGTAGTTGTGGTTGGTGGCCATGTAGAGGTGCTCGATGAAGTCCTCGTCGCGGGAGCTGCTGCCGCGGGAGCCCTTGCCGCCGCGGTTCTGCACCTTGTACTCGGCTAACGGCGTGCGCTTGATGTAGCCGAGGTGCGAGATGGTGATGACCACCTCCTCGTCGGCGATGGTGTCCTCCACGCGGAACTCGGAGGAACTGTATTCGATGGGCGAACGACGCTCGTCGCCGAAACGTTTCTTGATGTCCTGCAGCTCGTCCTTGATGATGCCCATGCGCAGGTTGATGTCGTTGAGCACGTCGTTGAGATAGGCGATGAGTTTCATCAGCTCGTCGTACTCGTCCTGCAGTTTCTGGCGCTCCATGCCGGTGAGTTGGCGCAGACGCATCTCCACGATGGCTTTGGCCTGGATTTCGGTGAAATCCCAGTTGGTCATCAAACCCTGCTGGGCTTCCTGGACGGTCTGCGAGGCGCGGATGAGGGCGATGATCTCGTCGATGATGTCGAGGGCCTTGAGGAAGCCTTCGAGGATGTGGGCGCGCTCTTGGGCCTTCTTGAGGTCGTAGCGGGTGCGGCGGATGACCACCTCGTGGCGGTGCTTCACATACTCGGAAATCATGTCCTTGAGGTTCAGCGTCATCGGTCGGCCGTTGACGAGGGCCACGTTGTTGATGCTGAACGACGACTGCAGGGCGGTCATTTGGTAAAGCTTGTTGAGCACCACCTCGGGCACCACGTCCTTCTTGAGTTCGTAGATGATGCGGGTGCCGTTGCGCTTGTTGGTGAGGTTCTGCACGTCGGTGATGCCGGCGATCTTGCCTTCCTTCACGAGATCCACCGTGTGGCTGATCATGTCGGAGGGATTGGTCATGTAGGGCAGGGTAGTGACGACGATGCAGTTATGGTTCTTTTCGGTCTCGATTTCGGCGTGACCGCGCATCACGATGCGGCCGCGGCCGGTGAGGAAGGCGTCCTGCACCCCTTTGTAGCCGTAGATGATACATCCGGAGGGGAAATCCGGGGCCTTGATGGTGTGCATCAGCTCCTCGATAGTGATGTCGTTGTTGTCGATGTAGGCGCAGATGCCGTCGCACACCTCGCTGAGGTTGTGGGGCGCCATGTTGGTGGCCATACCGACGGCGATGCCGGAAGAGCCGTTCACAAGCAGGTTGGGTATCTTGGCGGGCAGCACGGTGGGCTCGGGAATCGAATCGTCGAAATTGAGCACCATGTCAACCGTATCTTTTTCAATATCAGCGACCATCTCCTCGGAGGAGCGGCGGAGGCGGGCCTCGGTGTAACGCATGGCGGCGGGGCTGTCGCCATCCACGGAACCGAAGTTACCTTGTCCGTCGACGAAGGGGTAGCGGAGGGTCCAGGGCTGTGCCATGCGCACGAGGGCGTCATAGACGGCGGTGTCGCCGTGCGGGTGGTATTTACCGAGCACCTCACCGACGATACGGGCGCACTTACGGTAGGGGCCGCTCTCGGTGATGTTCATGTCCCACATGGCGTAGATGATGCGGCGTTGCACGGGCTTGAGGCCGTCGCGCACGTCGGGCAGGGCGCGTGACACGATGACGGACATCGAATAGTCGATGTAGGCCGTCTTCATCAGGTTTTCGATGTTATACGGAACAACTTTCTCGTCTAAAATCTCATTCTCTTCCATTTCTTGTCTTCTATTAAATCTCTAACTATCTAAAAATGAAAAGTTTACGCTTTTGAACAATAAAAAGCTAAAATACACTTTTTTTCGACTTCCTGGGCGGAAATCTCTCACAATTTATCAACAGCGAAAAACACCCAAAACGCGAAAAAAGGGCGTTAAAACGCGTTGTGGGGGGGACATGCCACAATCGGCTATGACCCGACAACAGACAATAAACCATTAATGATTTAATAGTACAACAAACTATGTATGGCGTCTCGTACAAAGATAATCTCCTGACCATCTTTGTCACGAACCACCTCGTATGCGAAATGAAAATCCTCACAAGTGTATTCCTGCCAGTTGTTTTCAATCCACTTTCGTTTTAACCTTGCTTTCGGGTAAATGAAATAATAATCACACAAAGAATCAAGTGCATCTATCAGTCTTTTCTTCTTGGCCATAACAGTTTCTTCAGACAAAGTGATATGCCTACTCATGGCAGCAGAGTAGAAACTGTCAATCTCTTTCACAACAACATCATCAACAATCACTTTCATTATTTTGCATGATAATGTTGATGAATCAGCTCTGTCAGATGGTTGTCAAGCTCCTCCAAAGACATACTACGCTCCAACTCCTCTTCGGAGATGGTGCGCAAAGCCCTTTGGGCGGAAGCGACATACTGAACTTGAGGGTCATTAACCTCGTGATTCTCAATATCTTTTGAAGAATATTCTTTAGCCATTTCGTATTTTATTTTCTGCCGCAAAAATACAACAAAAAACGCCGCTTGTCAAGAGGGAAATACGTATTTATAATTTTTCTATTTTTGCGCCTTAATCAAAGGGATATCTCAAAACATTTTTCAAACAATAATCAAATCCAAAACACAATGAAGAAATCATTCAAATTACTGCTGTTTTTGATGATCGGTGTGGCACCGTTCATGTTTTCAGGGTGTAATGACCAACCCACAGAAGACGAGCTCCTCGCGATGCTGGTTGACGGCCGCTGGGACGGCGACATGGACATCAGCTACACCCGGGGTGGCGTCAAGTATGCCTCCACCGGCACGCACATCCAGTTCTGGAACGATGTCTCCAGCACCGCAGGCCACGGAAAATGGTGCAACACCTTCGAAGAAAATGCGCCGCTCACTTCTCTGAGCTACGACTTCTCCTGGGAGGCAAGGGGCAAGGTCATCTACATCACCTTCCATACGGATGACAACGCGGTTGTGGACAAAGCCCAGGTGAAGATCGGCTCCTATGTCATCGGACCGAACGGCTTCACGGGCAAGATCTCCACGATGGACGGATCCAAAAGCGCTGATTTCCTGCTCGTCCATACCTATTCTCCTTGGGAATGGGATTACTACCCGATCTATCCTTGGGATGTCTATCCGTTCTATCCCTGGTACGATCCGTGGTATGACCCTTTCTACTGGTAGTCAACAATAAAAAAGAGACGCGATTGCGTCTCTTTTTTATTTCCGCTATGGCTCGACCTTCCTGATACATCTCACGCCTTGCAGGTCTGTCTTCCGGCGATGCGTGAACATCTCTTCGTCGCAGTAGTACTGGATGACCATGCTATTGTGAGCGTTCGTTGCAGCGCTGCTCTCAGGCATCCAGAAGTGGCTGCCGGTCAGCAGGTCCTCATACCGCTGGCTCGTGCTGTTGAACCAACCGTTGCCGCGTGCATTGAAACCCGTGCTGGGGATAGTGCCTTCGAAGCCGCTCAACCAGTAAAGCGTACTGGTGTCGTTCAACACGTCAGTATTGCCAGCGGTAGCGTATAACTGTTCAAAATCGGCCTCGGCCGCAACAGCCCAGCCATCGGGACAGATACCCTGCACGTAGGGTTCGTCATCGTCACCGACCAGTGTGACGGGGACAGCGTTGTCGTCGTTCTCAGTCACGCCCATGGCGGTGTACCAGCTGTAAAGGTACCCGAATTTCTCGACATTTGCATCATCTTCTTTATATGCGTGGAAGTTGCCGACTTCACAGCGCAGATTCTCGGTGAGCCAGCATTGCGAACCGACTTTCACGGCCGCGTAGTCATACCCCTGCCAGGTGACTCCGACACAAGGATGAGGCACCTCCACCGTAATAACCTGCTCCTTTGTGGTTGCATTGTGGCAGGTGTCCGTCACCGTCCAGCTTCTGATGATGGTCAGGGTGCCGTCAGGATTTGTAGTTGGGGCGGAATCCTGATAAGCCGTATCAGCCGTCGAACAGGCGACCGACACATTACTCACCGTTCCGGTCACCATCGGGTCAATGTCGTAGGTGCCATCATCGTTACGGGGGACGGAGACATTGTCCGGTGCGGTGAAAGAGGGAGCCGTCGTGTTGCCACCGCTCACGCTTTGCGCCTTCGTTTCCATGACACAGCCATTGGTGATGGTGAACGTACGGGTCACCTTCCAAGCACAATTGTTCGCACTCTCCACCGTATCTTTGGATGTGACGAATATGCCATGGACACCACTACAATCGGTGGAGTACATACTCCAGACATCGTCAGCGGTTTTGAGATGAGAAGTCACATCAGCTGAGTAACAAGCGTTGCCCAAAGTCACATCTGTCAGGCCGTTGTCGGTGAAATGAAGCTGTGAAGGCAGGACATGATACGTATAAGACCACTGGAACACTTCGCCAGCGCAGTCCTGATAGATGTAATGATAGATGAAATCGCCGGAGCATGAAGACGAGAGGTAGTTGTTGCTCAGCGTGGGTTCGCCTGGAGCTAACACGTTACCGCAGGAATCCACCACCACCGGCATTCTAATATTGGGATTTTCATGCGGCGGGATGATTTCATCCACATAGCAATATACCTCAGAAGAGGTAGGCACAGGGCCGTTAATCTCGTGGGGCGCTTGATTGTGGATAATGTTAATAATCTGGTTCGCAGTCACGCTGTTGCCGCAATCGTCCGTAATAGTGTATATTCTTGTCACGGTTGTACAAGATCCTGTACTCACGTCGTGATTGGACACATGGAAGTCGGTGTTAGTCTGGCAGTCGCCTTGGAACATCAGACCGGCTGCTACGAGTTCATCAACTGTCGTATACGGTGCAGGGGCATCCGCAACGGTACAGCCGTTAACCGTGAGGTCGTCCAACGCGCCATTGACAATAAGGGTGTCCCCAACAATCGTCAGCACACCAGGCAGATAGGTAATATTATAGTTACCCTGTTTGGTCGCGCCGGAGGGCGTAATGGCATACGTTCCGACCGTGTCTCCAGGCTCTCGAGTGATTGTGTCGGAAATCACACTTTCGGAATCGCCATTCTTCAGACCAGTAACGGTGGCGGTCAATAGCGGATCGGGTGCGCCACGCACTTTCTCCTTGTTATCGGCCATCACCATAGCGGTAGCCGGGGTGATGGTGAAGCTGCCCGGGGTGGTTGCAACTTCATAGTTCGGGTTGTTGCCGAGGGTGGCGGTAATGTGGTACAAGCCGACGTTTTCGCCAGCTTCACGGGCAAGCGTGTAGTTGAGGACATCGTTGCCAACGGTACCTGTTACGGTGGCAGTGAGAGCAGGATCTGCATTGCCGTAGGTCTTGCTCTTGTTGTTGGTAGTCACGGTGGCGGCCTTCTTGTTGATGGTGAAGGTGCCCGGGACAGTTGTCACCTCATAGTTGGGATTGCTGCCAAGGGTGACGGTGATGGGATAGGTGCCGACATTCTCACCTGCGGCGCGGGACAAGGTGTAGTTGATAACATCGTTTCCTAAGGAACCAGTGACGGTGGCGGTGAGCTCGGGATCGGCGGAGCCGTAAATCTTGCTCTTGTCGCTAGCAGTCACTGAGACTGCTTTCTTCTCGATGGTGAAAACACCATTGCTCCTAATCACCTCATAGTTCGGGTTGGTGCCTAAGTTCACCATGATGGTGTAGGAACCGACATTCTCGCCGTCCGAGCGGACTAGGGTGTAGTTGAGGGTATCACCTGCCAGGGTATCGGTCACTGTTGCGGTGAATTCCGGATCAGCTTCACCGTAGATTTTGCTGCTGTTGTTAGCCATCACTTGGGCAATTCTTTTATCGATGAAGAAGATACCGTTGGTTGCTGTCACCTCGTAATTGGGGTTGTTGCCCAATGTCACGGTGATGGTATAGGTGCCAGCGTTCTCGCCGGCAGCACGGGACAAGGAGTAGGCGATGGTATCGTTTCCTATGGAGCCTGTAACAGTGGCGGTGAGGGTTGGGTCGGTTTCACCGTAGGTCTTGCCGAGACTATCGGCAGCTACCGTGGCGGCCTTCTTGTTGATGGTGAAGGTGCCGTTGGTGGCGGTCACTTCGTAGTTGGGGTTGCTGCCCAGGGTCACGGTAATGGGATAGGTGCCAACCGTGTCGCCGGGGGTGCGGGACAAGGAGTAGGCGATGGTATCATTCCCCACAGTACCTGTAACGGTGGCGGTGAGGGTCGAGTCAGATTCGCCGTAGGTTTTGCCAAGGTTGTCGGCCACCACTGTGGCGGCACGCGGTGTGATGGATAGTTGAGCGTTGATAGCGGAGAGTTGATAGTTTTTGTTTTGGCTATCGTTATCGTCAAGGGTAACATTGATGGCGTAAGTGCCGACAGTCTCGCCGGGTTCACGACTTAGGGTGAAGGCGATAGAATCGCCTTGCGCTATGCCGCTAACAGTAGCGGTGAGCTCGGGATCGGCATTACCATAGATCTTTGAAAGCGTGTCGGCCTTTATTGTGGCCGGTGCTTTGGTAACCATCTGCCATCCATCCTTAACGATGAAGTTCACCTGGTTGAAGTTGGTGCTTGTATTGCTAAACTGATTGCTATTCAAACCCATTAAGCTAATACCGACATCGGTCCTTACGGCGGTGTCAATACCGCTGAATGTGAAGTCATTTTCTGTATATAATGGATTGTTGATTCTTACATCGTATCCTCTAACGCTGTGTTCAACGCCATTATAAACGGTCGTGTCGCGTTGACCGGTGATGGTGACCACCACTGCGTCAGCAGAGATGATGGTAAATGTTCCAGTTTCATAGGTCACGTTGTAGTTGCCCTGTACGGCACTGCCGGCAGGCGTGATAGTGTAGGTACCTACATTCTCGCCTGCTTCACGGCTCAGTGTGTAGCTGACCACATTTGCGGCGTCGTTGTTTTGCAGGCCGATGATGGTGGCGGTCAGTTCGGGGTCGGTTGCACCGAACGTTTTATCCTTGTTGTCTGCCTTCACCGTAAGCGCAGCCCGAGTAATGGTAAATGTGCCATTTGTGGCGGTCACTTGGTAGTTGGGGTTGCTGCCGGGGGTCACGGTAATGGGGTAGGTGCCGGTAGCCTCGCCAGCAGAGCGCGACAAGGAGTAGGCGATGACATCGTTTCCCACTGAGCCTGTTACGATGGCGGTGAGTTCAGGGTCGGTATCGCCGTAGATTTTGTTCTTGTTGTCGGCCACTATTGTGGCGGGAGCTGGGCTGATGGCCTGATAGCCGTCTGTCACAATGAACGTTACATTAAAGTTTCCTTTCTTGTTGACAAACTGCCCTGCCGTCAGTCCCATGAAAGATGTATCGGCATTTGTTCTATGGGCTTCAGCGGTACCGTTGAAGACGAAGTCTGTGTCTGTATAAACTGGATTGCTGATAGACGCAACATCGTAACCACTCACGCTATGCTCAGTGTTGTCGTAAATACTCGTGTTGTTATGACCGACAATTCTTACCACCACTTCGTTTTGTGGGGTGATGGTGAAGGTGCCAGGCAGATAGGTTACATTGTAGTTGCCTTGCACATCATCTCCGGTAGGCGTAATGGCGTAGGTGCCAACTACTTGGCCATTCTCTCTGTTTAGCGTATAGTTAATAACGCTGGCTGCATCGTTATTTCGCAGGCCACTAACCGTGGCGGTCAGTGTAGGATCTACTGAGCCTGCTACTTTCTCTTTGTCATCTGCTTTCACTGTAGCGGTGGCTCTAGCGATGGTGAAGGTGCCATTTGTGGGGGTTACATCATAGTTGGGGTTGCTGCCCAGGGTCACGGTGATGGGGTAGGTGCCAGTCGTTTCACCGGCTTCGCGGCTCAACGAGTAGGCGATGACATCACTTCCCACAGTGCCGGAAACGGTGGCGGTGAGTTCGGGGTCGGTGTCGCCGTAGGTCTTGCTCTTGTTGTCGGCCACTACCGTGGCGGCCTTCTTGTTGATGGTGAAGGTGCCTTCGTTGGCGATGACATTGTAGTTGGGGTTGTTGCCGAGGGTGACGGTGATGGGGTAGGTGCCTACTGTGTCGCCGGGTTCACGGGAGAGAGAGTAGGCGATGAAATCGCCAAATACGGCACCGGTGACCGTGGCTGTCAGTGCGGGGTCGGGATTGCCGTATATCTTGATATTGTCGTTGGCGGTCACTATTGCGGTGGCAGGGTTCACCGTCAGCAGGCCGAGAGTGTCGCTAATTTCGTAGTTGTTTGAGTTGGTGGTGCCCCAGTCGATGATGTAGCCGTTGTTGCTTTGTCCCACAATGGTCTGGCTGCCGGTGGTTTGAATTGAGAATTGAGAATTGAAAATTGAGAATTGACCACTGCTATTCGGATAAATGTTGTCGATGCCATAACGGATGCAGACTGAGTTGCTGGTCAGTGGTGTGCCGTCGTATTCCTTTATGGCAGAGCCGGTGATGATGGTAAGTTGGGTCGGATTGACGGTCAGCGTGCCCGCGACTGTGGTCACATTGGTGAAGTAGGCGGTCTTGTCTTCGCCATTGGCGTTCTTAATCATGTAACTGTTCACCACGTTCTGGCTAGTGCCGACATCGGTCTGGCTGCCGCTTGTGGTGGCCTCCACATGGAAACCTGCAGGCAGACCGGAGTAAGATATGGTGTCGTTGGTGAGCGGCGTGCCGTCAAACACTTTGGTGGAGCTTCCGGCCGTGATAGTCACCGGCTGGGTGTTGGGGGTGACGCTGAGCGTGCCGAAATGATAGATCACCGTGTAGTTTTTCTGCTGCGCTATGTTCTCGCTCCAGGGACCGGGATTGTCCCAGTCAATATAGCAACTGTTTTCGATGGTGTCCACATCCGTCAGGCTGGTGGAGGGCGTACACCAGACGTGCTCGCCATTCTGCAGCCCCTGAACATTCCAGTCGTAGCTGGTCAGCTCCGTGCCGTCGTACTCCTTGGTGGCACTACCTGTGAAGAGCGTCAGCGTCGCGGGCACGATGACGATACAGCTGTCGATGGGATAGAAGTGGTAGAGGCAGGTCTTGTCT
>JAGCVQ010000099.1 GCA_017962275.1 Bacteroidales bacterium | reverse complement strand
GGTTGCGACCAGACGAGCTTAGGCTTGACGGAACAACCCCAGCTGGCCATAAACCTGTATCCCAACCCCGCCACCCAGTATGTGGTGTTGGACATGGGCACCGGAGAGGAGCTGGACGGTTGGGTTACCATAACGGACATGCAGGGAAAACGGTGTCTCCAACAGAAAGCGGAGGGAGCCAGCATTCGGCTTTCGGTGGCGGGGCTTCCAACGGGGATGTATTTTTTGACCTATACGGGTGGAAAAAGTCCAGTTACGAGGAAATTCCTGAAGAAATAGTAACAGTTTTGCGGGCTGTAGAGACGCAAGATTTTGCGTCTCTACGGTGCCGAACCTCTTTCACCGCACCCTCACCCGCCGCAAATCGAGCATATTCACGGGGTTCACGCCCAAACCTTCCACGTTTTTCTGCACGAAACGGGCTACTTTGTCGTAATATAGGATGACGAAGGGAGCGTCTTCCACCAACAGGGCATCCATTTGGATATAATATTCGTTGCGCAGGGATTCATCCGTGCAACGTTGCGATTTTTCGTATAGTTGGTCGAACTTTGGGTTCACGTAATGCGTGTAGTTGGAACCGTTGGGCTGCAGGTTCTTGGAATAGAACAGCGACATCTGGTTCTCTGCGTCAGGGTAGTCGCAGATCCACGAGCCGCGGAAAAACGGCAGCTGGTAACTGCGCATCATCTCCCGTTGCTGGGCAGGTTGCGCGATGTCGAGGTTCAGCGTGATGCCGATCTGCGCCAACTCGTGCTGGATGTATTGGCACAAGTCCGCATATTGCGCCGAAACGGTGAGCGTGATGGGCGGAAGCCCTTTCCCGTTCGGATAACCCGCCGCCTTCAGCAGTTGCAGCGCCTTCTGCGGATTGTAACTGTACCCGCCCGTGCGCTCGGGATTGTACGAAGGCATTCCGCGCGGCACAAATCCACCGTCCCCCGCATAACCCATATTGTTACGCAGATATTTCATCATCTTCTCCCTGTCGAAACCATAGTTGATAGCCTGCCGGATCCGCTTGTCCATCAGCGGGTTGTGCTTGTCCGTCGGCTTTAAATTGAAACCCAGATACTCGGTGTTGAGGTATGGTCCAGTGATTAGCTTGATTTTGTCGGCATACTCGGGATTGAGCCGTCCGTCTTTGGTGAGCAGCGCGTCCTTGTAGCTTGGATCAACCCCCGACATGAAGTCGAGCGATCCCTTCATAAACTCCATGAACACAGACTGTTTGTCAACGATAAACGATACCGCCACCGCATCAATGTAGGGCAGCCGATTGCCGGCGGAGTCCCTTTCGAAATAGTTGGGGTTCTTGCGCATCACCAGCTTCACACCCTCCTCCCACAGCTTCATCTGGAAAGGACCTGTGCCAACGGGGTATTTGCGGAAGTCTTTGCCATAACGCTCCACGACCTCATGCGGAACCACGGAGCAGTATTTCATCGTCAGGATGCCGAGGAATGGCGGGAAGGGCTCCGTCAGTTCTATCTGGAAAACCGTGTCGTTCAAGGCTTTGAATGCTGGGTTGCCCTCTTTGTCGCGTTTCACCTTTTGGAAAATCCACGCGCCAGGCGAGGCCACCTCCGGACTGAGTATGCGCCCCAAACTATAGACGAAATCCGAAGCTGTGACATATCGCGGTTTCGCGAATGGGAAAAAGTCCGTGTTGTGGAATTGCACGTCGTTACGCAGGATGAACGTGTAAGTTTTGCCGTCCTCGGAAATGGTCCAGCTTTTGGCGATGGCCGGCACCACCTGCAGATTCTCGTCCATATCCACCAGCCCGTTGTAGAGCTGGTTGCATGGCCATATCGTCGCCTGCCCGGAAGCGAACGCCGGATCCAGACTCAGGATGCCGGAGGACTCGTTATAGTGAAAGATTTGCTTGTCGGGATGGTCGAACTTCGTTTTGCAAGAGACCAGCAAAACGGTGATTATTAACACAAAAGACAATTTTCGGGCCATGCGTTTCATACTATGAAAGTGCCTGATTGATCTTCTTGGAAGACTCCAACAACGAGTTGTACTCTTCGGGGGTGATGTCGATGTAGAAGTAGTAAATCGGGTTGACCGGCTGCCCGTTCTTGATGACCTCATAGTGCAGGTGCGAGCCTGACGACATACCCGTAGAACCCACATAACCAATCAGTTGACCGCGTTTCACCTTCTGTCCGGACTTCACGGCAGCCTTCGACATGTGGGCATACAACGTTTGATAGGAATATCCGTGGTTGAGCACCACGCAGATACCGTAGCCGGAGCCAGGTTTTTCACGGGAGACTGTACCATCGGCGGTGGCGTAAATAGGTGTACCCTTCGGGGCGGCAATGTCAATGCCGGTATGGTTACGTAACGTCTTGAGCACCGGGTGGTAACGCCGTCCGAAACCGGAGGTGATGGTGAACATGTTCTTCAACGGACGGATGGCCGGGATGGCAGCGAGCATCTCCGCTTTGGAATTGGCGATTTTCTCCAGTGTGTCCAACGAGCGGGTCTGCACCGCCAACCGCACGGTAAGCTGATCGGCCTTCTTGTTGGCGGCCTTCAGCAAGGTGTAGGCTTCGGAGCGCGACAAACTATCGTAGCGGGTGTCCTCGATCAGCAGCGGGTAACGCTCGCTCGCGGGTACGGGATCCGCCTCGAAGACGTTGCGATAGACATTGTCGTCGCGGTCCTCAATGTCCGCCAGCGCCGCCGACATCACATCGATGCGGGCGCTGAGGTAATCCACCTCGTCCTTCAACTCGTTGTTCTCTTTCTCCAGAATCTTAACCTTCGGGGAATCAATGAAATAGAATGCAATCCACACAAAGACGAGCGCGAAGGCCACGCCGCTGGCAAACACCCATGCAATGCGCTTGAACAGGTGCTTGAAGCTGAGCTTAACCTTCTCGTAGGTAAGCGTTTTCGGGTTGAAATGATAGAAGGACTTTGGCATTCTCGTTAATTACAACCGATACAAATCTGATCCCCCACGCCGTAGCTGTTGATGTTGCCGCTGTTGCGTTTGATGAGGATTTTCAGCTGGATTCCGTACCGCTGGGCGATGTAGCGATAGGTGTCGCCCTCCTGCAACGTATGATACGGAATTGTGGATTTCGTGCTCTTCTGCTCTAAGTAAATCACCTCATCCTCAATGGGTTCCGAGCCGTCGTAAACATCGTTGTAGAGGCGCAGGTTTTTCTCTGTCAGCTGCAATGCGTTGGCTAACTTCTGATAGGTGTCGCCGGCACGCGCCAAGATGAACTTGGTCTTGTTGTTCTCGTAAACGGGACGGCTGGTATAAGGATAATACGCTGATTTATAAGGAACTGTATAGGGATCCAAGACAAACACGTTCAGTCCGTTCACCTTTTCGGGGAGCTGCGTTTGAGCCGTCTCCTGTTGTTGCGGCTGGGTTTGTTTCGGTTCTTGTTTCGGTTGTTGTGGCTCTTGTTTCGGTTGTTGCGGCTGCGGCTCGGCCTTCTTCTTCTCCGGCTTCTCCACAATCACTTCGATGCCGTTCACCTCCATCGTGTCTCTTTTCACGGCCGCTTTGGGAGCCTCTGTCTTAGCAGGTTCCACCGGCTTTTGCGCGACGGGTTCCGCCTTGGGTTGCTCTACCGGCTTGGTCACCTCTGTTTTCGGAGCAGGAGCCGGTTCGGGTTGCTGCACAGCGGGTTTCGCCGCCACAGGGGTAGTCGGCGTAGTGCCGGTACGTTCGGGATGCGGCTTGTCCATCGCACGCAGGGCCGTAGTGTCACCCAATTTCTGCGCCACCTTGCGGTCGTAGTGCATCAGATAGTACTTCTCGATGATGGAGACCAGCGTGTCGGCATATTTCGGGTTGCCGGAAAAGCCCGCCTCCAAAAGCCCGTTGGCCCACGACTTGTAATCCGTGATGGGGAAATAGAACAGTTTCACATACCGGCTACGGGTCGAGAGGAAGAGGGAGTGGTCGCGGTAGGAATCCGCATCGGTATCATACTTCCGGTAGCAGTTCTCGTGATTCTTGTCGGCCGGCCGGTAGTAGGTTTCGCCTTTCCACTCCTGCGTGTGGCACATGATGGCGAAGTGGTTATGGCACTCGCGCACCAAGTCGTTGGTGCCGGCTTGCGACGCGTAGATGGCCTGCGCCAGCGTGATGCTCGCCGGAATGCCGTAAAGTTCCATTTCCTGCATCGCAAGATCCTTGTAATCATCGATATAGTCATAAATACGGTCCTCCATCGTGTACTGTGCAAAACCGATGGACACCAGGCACAAGGCCGCTGCTAAAGTGAATATCTTTTTCATCGTTCCAAAATTATCGTCTTAACAAAATCTGATCCCCGGGATGGATAACGGAATTCTCCTCCAACATATTGTATTTCAATATATAACGAAGCTGAACTCCATAGCGTTGCGAGATGTATCGAAGCGTTTCGCCCTCCTGCACGGTGTGCACGCGCATGGGGTTGCCGTGCGCCTTGGCCTCCACATACACAATCTCGTTCTCCATCGGCTCGTCGGTGGCACTCGCGTCGTTGAACTTCCGCAAATTGTCGGACATCACCAAAATATCCTGCGCGATTTTCTCGTATGTGTCACCCTTCTCGGCAATCACGAAGTAGGTATTGTTGTTTTTGAACACCTTTCTGTAGGTGAACGGGCTTTGGTCGGAAGGATATTCGCTGCCCAGAGCCGTGAACACCTTCTTGCCATGTTTGTCGGTTTCGGAGGGCTTTTTGGCAGGTTTCGGATTCTCCGCCACCGGCTTGGACTCCGGTTGTGTGACCGGATTCGTGCCGTAGGTGTTCTGCCAAAGCGTGTCGAGTTTCGCGATGTTGAAACGCTCGATGAGACTGATGAGCCGGTCGGCGTACTGCGGGTTGGTGGCGTAACCGTCCTGCTTCAGCGTCCGCGCCCACCCCTGATAGTCCATGATGTTTAGCTCGAAGAGGTTGGAGTAGCGTTTCCGAGTGGTCAGGAACAGCGAATGGTCGGTGTAAGATTCTGACACAGAAGCATATTTGCGGAAACACTCCTGAAGTTCATCATCGTCGATGAGAATAGTGTCGCCGGTCCATTCGTTGTGGCACTTAATGCCGAAATGGTTGTTGCCCTCGGTCGCCAAACGGCTTTTCCCGCAGGCACTCTCGAAGATGCCCTGCGCCACCGTGATGCTGGCCGGGATCTTGTACTCCTGCATCTTCTGCACCGCCACATCCGCATACCGCTCAATGTAATCACGGATATCCTGCTCGTTGTACTGCGCATGCCCTGTTATCGCAACGGCCATGACGAGCACGATGCACATTATTGTTTTTATCTTGCTGTATATCATTGTATTTTTCGTCTTGTCCCTATACCACCCCGCCCTTCGGGCACCCCTCCAAAGGAGGGGATGGACTGCTCAAGGAATAATCTTTAACATATTGGGGTTGCTCGTAACTACTAACCGCTAACTATTTCAGCTCTTCTTCGACCAACTTGGTGTAGAATTGTTTAACATCCAGCCCTTGGCTCTTCAATTGTGCCGGGATGATGCTCAAGGCCGTTTGTCCCGGTATTGTGTTGACCTCCAGGAAGTAAGGCTTTTTAGCCGCTTCGTCCAAGATGAAATCGACACGCACGATGCCCTTGCAGTCGAGCTGGCGGAAGACGGTTTCGGCATATTGCTTCACAAGCGCCTGCATGTCGGGGGCGATGTCGGCGGGTGTGATGAGACTGTGGCCGATGTCCGTATATTTGGCGTCATAGTCATAGAACTCGTTATGCGCCACGATTTCGGTGATGGCGACCATCTTCACGCCGCCGTATGCGGTGGTGACGCCGCAAGCCAGCTCGCGCCCATGAATCATCTTCTCCACAATCAGCTGGTTGTCGTATTTCAGCGCCTCCGTGAACGCCTTCTCCAACTCCTCGCGCCCGTGCACCTTCGTCACGCCCACACTGGAGCCCGAGTTGCAGGATTTCACGAAGCAAGGATAGCCGCAAACCTCCTCGATGCGTTCCACGTCAATTGGGTCGCCGGCGTAGAAATGCAATGACGGCGCGATGGGCACACCCAACTGCGCAACCGCCAAATTGCAGTAGAACTTATTGAAAGTCAGTGCGGAAGGGAAGAATCCGCAACCGACGTAGCGTTGTCCGACCATCTCAAAATAGCTCTGAAGCTTGCCGTTCTCGCCCGGCGTGCCGTGGATGGCGATGAAGGCGAGGTCGAAGGTGATCTTCTGCCCGTCAATCGTCAGCGAGAAATCGTTCTTGTCGATCTGGAAAACCCGTCCGTCCGGAGCCTTGTAATGCCAGTCGCGTCCCTTGAAATGGATCAGATACGGTTCGAAAAGCGACTTGTCCAACTGCTGGAAAATGTTGTCTCCAGACCTCAGAGAGACCTCATATTCACCCGAGTCTCCACCTGCTATCACTGCTATTTTATACATAGTTATACCTTATTATATACAAAATGCAAATATAAGGTTATTTCGGGCGGAATTTTTCCCAAAAAGAATTGTTTTTTAACAACAGATTGTGTGTTATTCGGACATCTGCTGGGCGCTGTAGAAGCGGTAATATTCGCCCTTTTGCGCCATGAGTTCGTCGTGGGAACCCGTCTCGACCACCCGACCCTCCTTGAGGAAGAGAATCTTGTCAGCGAAACGTATCGTGCTGAGCCTGTGTGCGATAATGATGCCAGTGTGCTGCTTGATGTACGGCAGCAGCGCCTCTTGGAAGAGGAGTTCGGACTCGTTGTCGAGGGCGGAGGTGGCCTCGTCGAGGATGAAGATCTGCGGGTTGGGAAGGATGGCGCGGGCGATGCTCAAACGCTGCCGCTGACCGCCGGAAAGCCGCATCCCCCGGTTGCCGATCTCCGTCTGGTAGCCGTTTTCCAGCTCCATGATGAAGCCGTGCGCCTGCGCAATCTTCGCGGCAGCCACCACCTCTTCCTCCGTGGCCGTCTCCACCCCGAAGGTCAAGTTGTGATAGACGGTGTCGTCGAACAAGATAACGTCCTGACTGACAATGCCGAACAGCCCTCGCAAGTCGTGAAGGGCGTACTGGTTATGCGGGATGCCGTCGATGCGGATTTCCCCGAAACGGATGTCGTAAAACCGCGACAGCAAGTCCACCAACGTCGATTTCCCGCTGCCCGAAGGACCCACAACCGCCATCGTCTCGCCTTTGCGCAGCGTGAAGTTGACATGCTTCAGCACTTCGCACTTTTCCGGGTCATCAACCTTCTGATTATAAGAGAAACTGACATCCTTGAACTCGATACTATCCTGAAAATCAGTAATATGCTTGGCACCGGGAAGGTCGTAAATCTGCTCGTCGGCATCGATGACCTCGTAAATCCGGGCGGCGGCGCTCAGCCCCTTGCGCATCTGGTAATAGGTGGTGGCCAGGGATTTTGCGGGCGGAATCATGCGGGCGAAGACCACAAAGTAGAGCATGAAGGCGGAACCCCGCGCCGCAAAACTTTCCGGGAAGACCACCAACCCGATCAAAGAGATGGCCAACGCGGCGAAGATGCAGAGAAATTCAATCAACGGGGATCCTAACTCCTTGATCCGGAATATCTTCTTGTTAAGACGGTAAAACTGGAAGTTCTCCTTTTGGAACTGCTCGGAGACATACTGTTGCGCATTGTACCCCTTGATGACGCGCAGACCGTCCACCGCCTCCTCGAAATAGGCCGTCATACGCCCGAGCAACCCCTGCGACTTCAGCGAGTAGTTGCGGATATTCTTCCCGATGATGGAGAGGATGAGCGCCATCAGCGGCAGGATGACGAGCGTGACGAGGGTGAGTTTCACGCTGATGGTGAAGAGGGTGATGAGATAGGCGATGATGAGGAACGGGTCGCGACAAAGGGCTAACAAAGAGGAAATTATCGACCATTCCACCTCCAGCACGTCCGCGCCCATGCGGCTCACGATGTCGCCGGAACGCTGCTCATCGTAGAAGGAAAGCGGAAGACGGATAAGCTTGCAGTAGAAGTCGTTGCGGAGGTTGGAGAGGATGCCGGAGCGGATGTGCGAAAGCCAGTACATGCCCGCGTAACGGCAGAGGTTCGACAGGAAAGAGAGCAGGATCATAGTGCCGGCGATGAACAGCAGCGCGGAAGAGGGTCCATGCCGCTCGATCACGGAATTCATCAGATAGTAGAACGTGTCGATGATGTACTGCGGCGAAAGGGAGAACTCGGGGCGGACCGTCACGGGATCGACCTGATGGAACAGCACCTGCAGGAACGGCACGATCAGCGTGAGGGTGAAAATGGAGAAAAACGCGTACAGCAGCTGCACGAAGAGAATCAGTGCAATCTGCAACTTGTAGTTTTTCAGGTACTTCAGTAATCTGCCGAGATATTCCATGTTATTGTTCGGGCTCCTCGGTCTTCTTTTTCCTGTCGAGGTTCAGGAACTTGGGTTTCTTCTTGAACACAAAAATGCTGTTGAGCACATAACCCAGGAAGCCGACCGGGATGGCGGTGATGGCGCCGGCGAGGTAGTTGTTGATGTGCCACTTCTCCAACAACCAGATACCGAAGCTGTTGCAGAGCCAGCACACCACATACACCATGATGAATCGGAACAGCAACCTCTTCTTGTCGTTCTTGAAAACGATTTTGCTATAGGTGGTGAAATTGAACAGGATGCCGATGATATAGCCGAGCAGCGAGGCGAGGACGTAGGGGTTGGGGATGTGGAACAGGTTGATGACCCACAGGAGCCCGGCATACACGCACCAGCCGAACGCCGTGTTCAGAATGGCGACCAGCACGAAACGGATGAACTGAGGCTCGAAATAGCGGTGTAAAAATTCCTTGATCACTGTTCAACATTAAGGCGGCAAAAATAAAAAAAAATGACATACGGCTGATATGGAAAAAAATGTATATTCGCACCCCAAAATTTATTGCGATGGAAGAAAGGCAATTGCGTCGTCAATTTAAGATCAGAATCTCAGGTATTGAACTCGGAAAGCATTGTTTTTCAATAGATTGTGATAAAGAGTTCTTTGAACTGGCAGGGATAGAACAACTGCTGGACGGCCGTTTGGTTTTGCGGGTTGAAATGGAAAAATCTGAAAAAATGGTCGACTTCCAGTGTCACTTCGAAGGCGAAGTGGTGGCCGAATGCGACCGTTGCCTCACCCCGGTGACCCTGCCGATGAACTTCGACGAAAGGCTGATCGTGAAGCTGGTGTCCGAAAACTACCGTTCCGAAGAGGAGCAGGAAGACGACATCTGGATGATGGACGAGAACACCTACGAGATCGACCTCTTCCACTTCGTCTATGAGTGCATCGTGCTCGCGCTGCCCATCCGCATCGTGCACGAGGACGACGCCGACGGGAACCCGACCTGCGACCCCGAGGTGATGCGCCGGCTGAACGAGATGAACGCCGAAAACGTTGATAATGAACAAGATACGGATCCCCGATGGGATGCCTTGAAAAATATAAAACTGGATTAATAACAATAAAAATTAAGAAATATGCCACATCCGAAAAGAAGACACTCTGCTATCAGAAGAGATAAGAGAAGAGCTAACGATTTCATCACCGCTCCGCACCTCACCACGTGCAGCCATTGCGGTGCCGCCATCCTCACCCACCGTGTGTGCCCCGAGTGCGGCTACTACAGAGGCAAACAGGCTATCGAAATCGGCAACGCCGCCGAGTAATCCCCGGCAATGTTCCACTGACAAAAACAACGGATGACATGAGCGATCGTGTCATCTTTTTGAGTATATAGTACTATGGAAATCGTTTTCGCCACCCATAATCTACACAAGACGGAGGAGGTCCGCGCCATCCTCGGCCCGAACTACATCATCCGCAACCTTCCCGAATTGCGCTGTCCCGACATTCCCGAGACTGCCGACACGCTGAAAGGCAATGCGTTACAGAAAGCACAATACGTGGTGGACCACTACCACATCAACTGTTTCGCTGACGACACGGGACTGGAGGTCGAAGCACTGAACGGACAGCCGGGGGTCTATTCCGCCCGCTACGCCGGAGAAGGCTGCACCTATCAGGACAATGTCCGCAAGCTGCTGGCGGAGATGCAGGGCATGGAGAACCGCAGGGCCTGCTTCAAGACCGTGGTCGCCCTCATTCTGGATGGCAAGGAGTACTTCTTCGAAGGCCGCGTCGATGGCATCATCCTTCCCGAGCAACGCGGCACCGACGGTTTCGGCTACGACCCGGTGTTCCTCCCCGACGGCTACGACCAGACCTTCGCGGAGATGAGTCCCGCCGCCAAAAACAGCATCAGCCACCGCGGCCGCGCCATCCAGCAGCTGCAGGAATTCCTGCTGAAGCTCGAAAAGTAACTTCCCCAGTTCAGAAAATCCTATCGTTATCGCTTCACCACCCGTTTGGTGATCTTGCCCTGTTCTGTCGTGACACGCACGAAATAGAGACCGGCGGCATAAGCCGACAGGTTCAGCTCAACTTGACAATCATTGACGTGCAAGAATTCTAACCGCTTGCCGAAAATATCATATAACTCCACCGTTTCGATGAGGCCTTGCTCATTGCTGACGATACATTTTCCGTTCGTAGGGTTAGGATAGAGCAGCACAAGGCGGTCTAAATCATGAGAAATGATTCCATCAGGCAGCGTGACACAAGTGAGGGAGCACCACTCGCTCTGGCTTTCCCCGCAATCAGTGCGGACATAAATCGTATAGGCGGTGTTATCCTGCAAGCCATTGAACGTATAGGTGGTGCCTGACAATGTAATAACCTGAGTGGTATCCAAAGGTTGATCCGCTTCCATAATGACTACTTGCCACTTCTCGTCATCCCCCGAGGCTGGGGTGAATTGGATGCTGATACTGTTGGTTGACGCGGAATCCACCATCAGACTGTCGGGCGTGATACACGAAGTGCTGGTGTCGTCGCAGTAAATCATGATGTTGTCCACAGCTCCAGGAGGATTATCGCCAAATATATGGTCATTTTCCCAATAGACAAAGAGCCGTTGTGGACCGGCAAACGTGGAATCCAGAATAAATTCTTCCGTCTGCCATTGGGAGTTATTCAAGTAAGCGCCACCCAGTTGCGTGGCATTGGTAGGAATCACTTGGGTCCCGTTCGGCGTTGCCAAATACACTTTGACAAAATCGTATGCATGATTATTCGCCCAATCGCCCAAACAGCGAACGTCGAACATGATTTGGTAGTGCGCAGGGCCCGGGGGGAAGAAGAAGTCGCGGTAAGCCCAAACATGTGCGGTGGAATTGGTGTTGTATGTGTTTGAGACGCCATTGTTATCAGAAATGTAGAGCGCTTTGGCACCGCCATTGTTGACAGCACTCCCGATACACCATTTGTTCGCGTAGTTGCCGTTCACAAACGTCCAGTTGGCATTGTCGCTGGCGTCTTCAAAATCACAGGCATAGAGCAAATTGGCAAGGTGCCCCGATGTCAGGAAACTGCCCTGTTCCGACCAAAAGCCACTCTCTGTGGCGGAACAATTTGCCCTCACTTTCCAAATGTATAGGGTCGCTGGAGAAAGATTGTCCAAGGTGAACTGTTCGTTTTGGACGGTAATGTACGTATAAGCGTCACCATTCTGTGATTTATACGCAATCGTATAATGATAAGCGCCGCTGTCGGGCATAGACCATGAAAGATTAGCCGAATTGTTTGACACAGAGGCGACAAGATTGGTAGGGATTCCGTGACAATGGGAACCGATTATGGAGATGTTGTCAATGGCACCAGGCGGGTCATACGCCGGTGAATAGTCGTTAAACCATTGAATACTCAAACGTTGCAGACCGGAAAAAGAACTGTCGAGTGGAACGGAAACGTTATGCCAAGTGGAATCCATACAAATGGCATCTCCTATTTGAATGAGATTATCGGGCGATCCTAAATATACTTTTGCATAGGATAGATAATTAACGAGATATTTGCCCTGCGCTCTACAGTCAAACGAAATCATGTAGTCTGAATAACTGGGATCCAGATAGATGTCCCGATAAGCCCATATACTACCATGTTGTACAGTCAAATATGTATTCGTCGCACCGTTGTCTTTCGAAACATACAACGATGAATCACCTCCGTTGTTCACCGCATTGCCGATCACCCATTTGTTATAGGGATCAATTCCGCTATCAAAATACCACCCGCTATTTTCAGTGGCATCTTCGAAACCGCAGAAGTAAGGTATCCGTGCAACGTTCTCCATTGTCTGAAAGGTGCTTTCCTCCGACCAAACGCCGAATTCAGTAGCATTGCAGTGGGCCCGGACTTTCCAAATATATGAGGTTGACGGGGTGAGATTGCCTAAGGGAAATTGTTCGTTTTGGGAAGTGATATACGAAAATGCAGTGTCTGTCATCGATTTATATGCAACAGTGTAGTAATCGGCACTTCCGTTTGGCATAGTCCAAGAGAGATAAGCCATGGTGTCTATAATATCATATTCTGAGAGACTTACGGGAATATGACAAAGGCCACCCTCGATCGCGATGTTGTCAATGGCGGCGGGTGGGTTATATCCGGCAGGGTAAAAATAGTGGGACCATAAGAAATAGAGCCGTTGCAAACCGGCATAGGAGTGGTCTATCGGGTAGGTTTTCGTCGTCCAATTCGAGATCCCATAAAGTCCTGTGGCCAGAGCGGTGGCTCCTTCAGGCAGATATAAACCATCAGGGACTGCAGGAGGACCCAAATAAACATCGGTAATGGCGGAAAAACCATAATCTGTGGCATACGAGCGGATGTCGAATGACAGAGAATATCCGGAATCGGCGGGATCAAAATAGATATCCCTATAGGCCCAAACGAAAGAGGCGTAGGAACTATAGTAGGTGTTGGTGGCGCCGCCGTTATTGGATATGTACAAGGAATAATTCCCTCCGTTATTGACAGCACTGTCGATATACCATTTGTCGTAATAATTGTAGTTTACGAACTGCCAGGAGTTTCGCTCGTCAGCATTCTCAAAATCGCACAAATACGGCAGCGTGGCGGGTTGTGCTGTGGTAAACTGGCCGGCATAGTTCCAGTCACTCACGCCCACAGTACCGCAATGGGCTCGCACTCGCCATTCATAACGGGTCGCATCTTGCAATCCTGCCACTACCTGGAAGGTGTCGGTGGTTGTGATTTCTGTGAAGACAGTGTCACTCACCTTTTTATAGCCAACCGTATAAAATTGGGCCGGCTGAATGGGATCGGCTCTCCATGAAAGGGATACGGTTCCCGGGCCTGTGCAACTCGCTTGGGCGTTAAGTGGCGCAAAGCAACCCTCTTCGTACGCAAAAGTGATTTTAGGCAGAAAAGATTCCCCATAATAACTTGTTTCTTGATTGATATAGTGGCAGGAGTAGTAGGATAGCTGGGCGTTTGGATTTATTCCGTAAACAGAATGGTAGGAGGAGTAGCTGGATTCCGGCCATAACGTCAATTGTTCCATTTCGATCAACAAGTTCCCTCCAGTATATGGAAATGGATTGTCCAACGTGATGGACATGGTGTCGCCGGAAATGACGCTCGAAAGCGTGCCCGTCCATACGGTTACGACAGATGCACTGTCCAATCCGTTTTGCAGATTGGAAGAGGGGGTAACACCCATGCGGACCCTTTCAATGCATCCCACCGAGGGGGAAGACTGGATGTAGTAGGTCAGACTGGTGATGTGTTTTCCTACCATGTCGGACAACATCGAGTCGGGATAGAGCGTATGGCATTTTTGCGAAACGGTTTTGTATCCGCTCATCGGAACGTTATGGCTAACGTACGTACCCTCCGCCACTGTAAGGGTTTGCGCGTTCAGCCCTGCCGTCAGAATCATTGCCATCGCGAAAAAGAAGATGATTTTCTTCATAATCAAGGGGATTTCTGGGTATTTCTGCTTTTCCATTTCACGCCACACCTCCAGAAGATGCACGGTCTGTTGAACATAATCTGCAAATATAACGCTGCAAAATTACATAATTATTCTTTTGGCTCGGTCTGTTTTGGCTCCAGATTTCGAATGAATACAACACTCCCCTAACCCTATAACCATGTAACCCCATAACCCTTTAACCCTTTAACCATGTAACCCTATAACCATGTAACCATGTAACCCTATAACCCATAATACACCACAAACCCTACCACTCCCGCCAGCACAATCAGCGCGATGGGGCCGAGTTTCCGTTTCAGGGAGAGGAAGAAGGCGGCGGCGAAAAGACCGATGCTCAGGAAGAACTGCAACGGACTTTCGGAATAGGTGCCGAAAGTTTCGGAACTTACTAACAGCACGGCAGCGGCGGCAATCAGCCCGATGACCGTCAGTTTCAGCACCGACATTACCGTTTTCACAATCGGATGGTCTTTGTATTTCAGCAGGAAACGGCTGACAATCAGCATCAACAGGAACGGCAGCAGAATCACGGAGAAGGAGGCCAGAAACGCACCCGCCACTCCCCAAAACGGATCGTAGCCGGCATTCACCACGGAGGTGTAGCCCGCGTAGGTGGCCACGTTGATGCCGATGGGTCCCGGCGTGACTTGGCTCGTGGCCACGATGTCGGTAAATTCGGCCAACGTCATCCATCCCTGCTTCACCACCACTTCGTTCTGAATCAGGGCAATCATGGCATAGCCGCCCCCGAAGTTGAAGATGCCGATCTTGCAGAACGTGTAGAACAGTTTCCAGAAAATCATGACGGCACCTCCTTCTTTTCCAGATACTTACCATATACGAAACCACCAAAGCCGGCGATCAGGATCACCCAGATCGGAGAGACACCCAACAGCCAGATCAGCAATGCGGCCAGCAAGGGAATCCAGAAGTTGTAGCGGGAGATCTTCGCGGTTTTGGCCATACGGAACACCGGCGCGGCAATGAGCGCAACCACCACAGGCCGTACCCCTTTGAAAACCGCCTCCACCACGGCGTTTCCCTGCAAATAGTGCAGACTCATCGCGAGGGCGAGGATAATCAGAATCGGCATCAGGATGTTGCCCAACAGGGCGATGACGGCCCCGGGAACACCCCGCATCCGCCACCCGATATGCACGGCCATGTTCGTGGCGAAGATGCCGGGCATCGTCTGCGCCAACGCGATGACATCCAGAAACTCCTCGTGCGTGATCCATTGGTGCTTATCGACCAGCTCCTTCTCCATCAGCGGAATCATGGCATAGCCGCCACCTAACGTGAAGGTGCCGATTTTGAAAAACGACCAGAAAAGTTGTAAGAGAGATGCCATAATTTCTATATTTATAGAGACGGGGGGCGCCCCGTCTCTACAAAATATCCGTGCAGATTCGCGCGATCCGTGGAAATACTATTTCCCGATAATCGCGGCTAACTCATCGACGCCCTTCGGCAAATGCGGGCCTAAGACTCGGTGACCGGTCTCGGTGATGAGCAGGTCGTCCTCGATGCGGATGCCGCCGAAGTCGCGGTACTTCTCCACCACATCGTAGTTGATGAAGTCGGCGAACTTGTTCTCCTTCTTCCAGATGTCGATGAGGTGCGGGATGAAGTAGATGCCCGGCTCGATGGAGACCACGAAGCCCGGTTTCAGCTCGCGGGCCATGCGCAGCGAAGCCCATCCGAAGATGTTGCTCGGACGCACGGTGTCGTCGTAGCCGACGTAAATCTGTCCCAAACCTTCCATGTCGTGTACGTCGAGACCGATTTGGTGGCCCAATCCGTGCACCATGAACAGGGCGTGCGCACCTAACTCCACCGCTTCCTTCACGTCGCCCTTCATCAGGCCTAAGTCTTTGAGACCCTGTGCGATAACCTCGCAGGAGAGACGGTGCAGCTCCTTGTTGTACATGCCCGGATGTGCGGCATCAATAGCATCCATGTTGGCTTTCAGCACGATTTCGTAGATTTCCTGCTGCTTGGTGGTGAACTTGCCGCCGATGGGCAGCGTGCGTGTGTAGTCGGAGCAGTAGTTCATCAGCCCTTCCGCGCCGGCGTCCATGAGCAGCATGTTGCCCGCTTGGAGGATACCGTTGTGCAGGTGGTTGTGCAGCGTCTCGCCGTGCTGCGACAAAATCACGGGGAAGGAGATGCCGTTGCCGAACGACAGGGCGATGCCCTCAGCCAGACCGGCCAGTTCGTGTTCGGATTCACCCGGCACTGCGCGACGCATCACGGCGGTGTGCATCTTCACGCCGATTTCGCAAGCCTTGTCCATCTCGTCGATTTCGCATTGCTCCTTCGCGGAACGCAGGTTCACGATGCCCTTGATGAGCTCCACAGAAGCGTGTTCGCGAATGTGGTTGACATCGATACCGGTAAGGTTGGCGAGCAGGATTTGGTTGTCGCCACGGTAGGGGGGCACGAAATGCACCTTGCGGCCTTGCGCTTGTGCCTGCTGGATAAATTCGGCCAGCTGCCCGAAGGGACGGGTCTCCTTTACACCTACCTTCTCTGCCAGAGAGGCAATCGTCGGTTGGTCACCCATCCAGATGATGTCGTCGATGGTGAAGTCGTTGCCGAAAATCAGCGACTGGTGCGCGTCAAAATCGATGACGGCGGCGATGTCGGCGATGGAAAGTCCGAAGAAATAGAGGAAATCGCTGTCCTGACGGAAGTTGTAGGTGTTGTCGGGATAGTTCATCGGGGCCTCGTGGTTGCCGAGGAACACAGCGATGCCGCCTTGCACGGCGTTCATCAATTTCTCTCTTCTGTTTTGGTAAACCTGGGGTTCAAATAAGGGGTTCATATCGTTTTGGATTTATAAATTCGTGACGGCAAAGATACATTTTTTAGGCATACTATATTTTTTTGCCGACGGGCGAATTTGATAACGTTATCATACGCCCGCAAGTATATACTCATGAGCCTGTGACTATATAGTCATGAGCCGATGACTATATAGTGATAAACGGTTTCACTGCTCTATCAAATATTCCGTTGACGTAGGCCAGAACCATTCCGTAATTGCTGACCGGGATTCCCGCTTCGATGGCGGGACGCAGGCGTTCGTGCAGCTGCTTGCGTGTGACCATACAGCCGCCGCATTGGATGACCATTGCATATTGCTGTATGTCAGGGATTTGGTTGAGCCCTGAGACGAAGTCGAATTGCAGGGTTTTGCCCGTGAACTTCTGGATGAGTCGCGGTAGTTTCACCCGACCGATGTCCTCGCAGGAGGTGAGGTGCGTGCAGGATTCCAACATCAGGATGCGGTCGCCGTCTCGGAGGTTGCGCAATTTCGGGGTACCTTCGAGATAGGCATCGAACTCGCCTTTGTGGTGCGCCAAAACTACACTGAAGCCCGTCAGCGGGATCTCCGTCGGCACATCTTTCTCTACCTTGTGGAACGCTTGACTATCCGTGATGACCAATTTCGGGGCGCGGTGGTTTTGCAGATAAGCGGCCACCTTGTCCTCCTTCAGTACAATGGCCATCGCCTCGTTGTCAAGTACATCGCGAATCATCTGCACTTGCGGGAGAATCATCCGACCTTCGGGGGCTTCCGAATCGATGGGGGTGACCAACAGCACCTCGTCGCCCTCGCTGATGAGGTCGCCGAGCAGCGAGCGGGTGCGGTATGCGGATTCCGGCATAATCCGCACGACTTCCTGCAACATATCGTCAATGCCAGAATGCGTCTTCGAACTGACATTCAACACTTTGCAACCGTCAACCTCCATCTCACGCACGTTGCCAAGGTCGCTTTTGTTGTTGACGATGAGGTAGGGGAGTTCGAATTTCCGGAACTGCTCCATCAGTTGCCGTTCGGGAATACCCACTTCGTAATCGGTGATGACAAGAATGGCTAAATCAATGATTTTCAGGACTTCCAGTGATTTCTGCACCCGCTTTGCCCCGATGTCGCCCACGTCATCGATGCCGGCGGTGTCGATAACAATGCACGGTCCGATGCCGAAAATCTCGATGGACTTGCGCACGGGATCGGTGGTGGTGCCGGCGGTACTGTCCACGATGGCGACCTCCTGTCCCGTGATGGCGTTGATGAGGGAACTCTTGCCGTTGTTCCTCCGTCCGAAAATGCCGATATGCGGCTTGCTGTCTTTACCTTTCATTTGGCGGCAAAAGTACAAAAAATCGTGAAAGGTTACCGTTCTTCATTGTTTTCCTCTTTTTGTTGCGGAATCATTTTCATAAATATTTTTTTGTATGGTGTTTCATTTTTTTATATTTTTGCAGCGGTGTTTGGTGTTATGCTCTTTGGTCGGCATGCAGCACCGAAAGACAAACAGGAAACCTTATGGGGTGCAAGCGTAGCGCTTAGGTGGAAGGCACAAAGGTCAATTCTTTAACGGGGTTCGCTCCCGTTTCCATAAAAGTTTTCTGGAATTTTTTTGAGAACAATTATTATTTATAACAATCTAAAAGACAAAAGATTATCATGAAAAAAGAAGAAATCCAAGTGTTGTTTGAAAATTTTGAACATGTTGCCTGCATCGTGAATGGTGTCGAATGTTGGAGTGCCCGAGAACTTTCTATGCTTCTTGGTTACACACAATGGCGTAATTTTATGAACGTAATTGACAAAGCGAAAGAGGCCTGTATCAATGCAGGACAACCGTTGACAGACCATTTTGCTGACGTCAGCAAAATGGTCTTGGTGGGTTCAGGTGCTGAACGTCAAGTAGATGACATGCTGTTGACACGCTACGCATGCTACTTGATTGCGCAAAACGGGGACCCTCGCAAACCTCAAATAGCTTTTGCACAGACTTATTTTGCTGTTCAAACGCGACGTGCCGAGCTTATTGAACAACGGTTGCTCGAAGTGGAGCGTTTCAGAAGCATACAACGGGTCTCCTCCTTGTTATCATCTACATGCTGATACCATTTGTTATACTCTATTTATACTATATTTCGAATGGTAGATACAATATGGTAATTGAGTTTTTCAATAATGCGGAAAAATCGGTTCGTGTCCGATCTGGTGTGGGACTTGGCATTTTAATGGGACTGCCGGTTGTCATTGGAATTGTAATGTTGTTCGTAGCCTATTGATTTCCCCGCACACCTACGGCGTGCGATTTGCGACGCTGGAATCGCTTTTCTCTGACGCTGGAAGCGCTTTTCTCTGACGCTGGAAGCGTCAGCTACTATGCTTCGCATACGTTACAGTTCCCCTTGTCAACCTTAAACCTTCAACAACCATGTAACCATCCAGCCCCTTAACCATTAACCCTTAACCGTTAACTAATCGTTTTCGCAATCTTCTCAATGTTCAGACTCCGCGCCGAAGCGTCGATGATGTCCTTGTAGATACCGCCTTTCTTGTAGATTTCGTCGGGGTCGCCGCTCTCCTCCACGCGGCCGTCTTTGAGGGCGTAGATGTAGTCGGCGTCGATGATCTGCGAGATGCTGTGCGAGATGATGATGACGGTGCGGTCCTGCTTGATGGCGTCGATGCTGTTCTTGATCTGCTCGGTGGCGATGGCGTCCAAGCTGGCCGTGGGCTCGTCGAGGAAGATGATGGGCGGGTTCTTGAGGAACATGCGGGCGATGGCCACGCGCTGCTGCTGACCGCCGGAAAGGTCGGTGGCGCTGTGCGCGAACTGCTTCGGCAACTCCATGATCTGGTCGTACAAATGCGCCTTCTTCGCGGCCTCCACCACCTCGTCGTGCGTGGCCTCCGGATTGCCGTAGAGGATGTTCTCCTCAATCGTGCCGTCGAAGATGTGGTTCTTCTGCAACACCAACCCGATGTTCTCGCGCAAGTACTTCGTGTCGTAGTCCTTCAAATCGACTCCGTCCAACGTGATGGTGCCCACTTGCGGCTCGTAGAACTTGTCCAACAGATTGACAATCGTACTCTTACCTGCCCCCGAAAGTCCCACCAAAGCGGTAATCTTGCCCGGTTCAATCTTCATGTTGACACCGAACAATGCTTGCGTGCCGTTCGGGTAGGTGAAATCGACACTCCTCAGCTCGAAGTTGCCGTGAATATGCTCGGGTTTGTACTCGCCCGACGGCTCGATCTCCTTTTCGGAGTTGAGGATGCCGAAGAAGCCCTCCGCGTATATCAGCGCGTCGTTCACGTCGTCGAAGATGCGCTGCAGCTGCGTGATGGGCGCGATGACGTTGCTGAACAGCATCACGTGGTACATGATTTTACCGATGGTCATGCCGGGATATTCGATGAGCACCAAGTAGGCCGTGAGGATGATGACCAGCACCGTGCCGATCTGCTTCACGAAGCTCTTCAACCCGTTGTAGTAGAAGGCCACCTTACGGGTTCTCATCTGGTTCTCCGTGACTTGGTTCTGTATATCCAGCTGTTTCTGCGCCTCGATCTCCTCGCGGTTGAAACTCTTGATGACGTTGATGGAGTCGATGATGTTCTTGATACCCTGACTCTTACTTTCCAGATGAGACCGCATCTCGCGGCGCCAGCCTTTGAGTCGCCGTGCCTGACGGTAGGTGATCCAGAAATAGATGGGCACGATGCCGAGCGCGACCAACCCTACATAGACGTTGGCGGCAAACATCAGGATAAGGGCTAACAAGGCGCTGGTGAACAACGGCAAAAGGTCAATGAAAAAGTTCTGCACCGTGCGCGACAACGAGCTGACACCCTGATCGATACGCGCTTGTAACTTGCCGGTGGCATTGTCGCCGGAGTTGAAGAACGCCATCTTGAACGTGAGTACCTTTACGATGACGCTCTGCGCCAAATCACGACTGACGTAAATCCGCATCCGCTCGCCGTAGTAGTTCTGCGCAAAGGTGACCAATGCGGAGAGCAACTCCTTGCCTAACAGTACAATGCTGATGATGGTCATGATCCGCGCCGCCTTGCTCCACTGGAAGTCCGTGCCGATGAGCGCGTTGATGGCATCGACTGTCTTGTCCAACACGATGGCATTGACCTGCGCCATCAACGATCCGACCAAAGTGAGAATTAACGTGATGAATACCAGCCATTTGTATGGCTTGACGAAAGGGCGGAGGTTTTTGAAGAGTTGAAAGAGGTTCATTGGAATGGTTATGGGTTATAGGTTATGGGTTATTGAGGCGGGTGATTGCACAAAGAGATTTATTATTTTTTTGAGTTTCAAAGCCGCAAAAGTACAAAATTATTTATCCAAAATCGAATAGATGTTCTTGAAAAAAAAGTATTTTTGCCCCGTCATTAATAAACATATATGGAATATACTGTTATATTGGAAAAAATGGACAATGGTCAATGGTTCTGTCAATGTGAGCAGGTACCAGAGGCCGTAACCCAAGGAGCCACCATTGAAGAGGCAAAAGAAAACATCAAAGATGCCATAGAGATGGTTTTGGCAGCTAAAAAGGAACTTACCAGAAAACAATTTATCGGACGTCGCATACTAAGACGTAAAATAGCCATTCTTTAATGAAACGAACAGCCTTAATCAATTACTTATTGGAAAACAATTGCATCCTTTTCAAAGAAGGAAGTAATCATTCTGTATATATTAATAAAAATGGAAAAGGGTTATCTGCCGTTCCGCGCCATTCTGAATTAGGAGACCGCTTAGCAGTGGAAATCTGTAAGCAGCTGGGTATTCCAAAAATTAAATGAATACTTTTAAAATGTGCAGACCTAAAATATTACTGATACTCTTTACACTTTGTCTTACGGCATCCTGCACAAGAGTTCGGAATAAAGTAGTGGATTGGTTGAGCATGAGTTCCAATTTCGAAGAATACCATGTCAGGCAACTTTATCCTTCTTTGGGTCAAGACGATGATTGCGGGGTTTGCGAAGAATGGCCTCTCTACAATATGTGGTTTCGGTATCAAGGCACGCCGGCGCAAGTGGAGTCTGCCATTATCGCCAAAGAGTGCTCCTACACAGAAATCAAACCTGATTCCGCATTTATCAGCTGTGATCGGAATTATATTTTGGAAGAGCAGTCCCCTCACCAGAAAATCGACTTTTTTGACGAATGGGAAACTCTTCCAGAGAATCATCTGCTATACTATCACTGCTGCAGGACGCCGCATCAGCACTTTTTCGTGTTCGATACGGTTACCGGTTACGTATATCATCACATGGTTGAATTTCGGGAATAAAATTTCCCCGCACACCTAACGGCGTGCGGATCCCATTTTGGCCGTTAGGCCTGCGGGCAAACCGTTCCGAACAAATCGTATTCCGCAGCGTCGGTGATTTCCACGTTGTAGAATTCCCCGACGGTAAGCGGTTTTTCCTTGTCGATGAAGACGGTGTTATCGACATCGGGGGAGTCAAATTCGGTGCGGCCGATGTAGCAGTCGGGTTCTTCGCTGTCAATAAGCACCTTCATGGTGGTGCCGACACGAGTTTCGTTGATTTCCAAGGAGATACCCTCCTGCAGCTTCATAATCTCGTTCACCCGTTTGTTCTTTTCGGAAGCCTTGATCGGGTCGCCGAGGTCGTAGGCAGGGGTGTCTTCCTCACGGGAATAAGCGAAAACCCCAAGCCGTTCGAAACGGTTACGGCGCACGAACTCCACCAACTCCTTGTGCTGCTCGCGAGTTTCGGTCGGGTAGCCGGAAATCAGGGTGGTGCGCAGCGCAATGCCAGGGATGGTCTCGCGGATGCGTGCGATGAGGTCGTAAATGTAGGCTGAACTACCGCCGCGCCGCATACTCTGCAGGATGTCGTCGCTCACATGCTGGAACGGGATGTCCAAATAGCGGCAATATTGCGGGTACTGCTTCATCACCTCCAGAATCTCGTAGGGGAAATTCAGCGGGTAGGCATAATGCAACCGAATCCACTGAATACCATTCACTTGCGCGAGTTTGTCCATCAGGTCGGCAAGTTCCCGTTTACCGCTACGGTCGATGCCGTAGTAGGTGAGGTCCTGCGCAATGAGCATCAGCTCTTTCACCCCTTGGTCGGCCAAACGCTGCGCCTCGTCCACCAAAAGCGGAATCGGTTTGGAAACCTGTCGGTCGCGGATAAGCGGGATGGAGCAGTAGGAGCACTGGTGGTCGCAGCCCTCGGAAATCTTGAGGTAGGCGTAGTGACGCGGGGTGGAGAGGATTCTCTCTGGCGTGTTAAGCAGCTGAAATTCTGGGGATTCCAACAGTTTCGGAAGTTCTGCGAAAGTGAAAAAGCCATCGACTTCGGGCAGGGCTTCCTGTAGTTCCGCCATATTGCGCTGCACGAGGCATCCCACCACGTACAACTTCTTGATTTGGCGGCGTTTCTTGCGCTCGATCTGGTTCAGAATCTCGTTCACGGACTCCTCCCGCGCATCGTGGATGAAGCTGCAGGTGTTGATAATCACGATGTCGCTTTTCTGCGCGCTTTCATAGTAGAGTTCGTGGCCGTTGCGATGGAACTGCGCGGCCATAACTTCCGAATCCACAATGTTCTTGGAACAGCCTAAGGTGATGATATTGATTGTCATAGACAAAATGATTTCAACCGGCAAAGATATAAAAAAAAGCCCCTACAAGGAGGGGCTTTTTTTATAACGGACAAATATTACATTGTGCTTTTGCACTTCACTTCCGTGGTGACACCCAAAAGAGTGACAGAACTGTTGTAATCAGAGCATTTTTTGCCGGATTCAACTTCAAAGGCGTCGCCAGTGGAGGAAAGAGCGCCATTGACGTAAGTCTTGCATTGACATTTTTTGTCACAGGAGGTGGTGAAAAAACCAAGCAGCAAACCGACTGCGCAGATGCATAATACTTTTTTCATTTTTCTCAATTTTTAAGGTGAATAATTCGATTAATATTCCGGCTGCAAAATTATGTTTTTTTTCAAGACAAACCGTTTTAATCTTTTTATTTGTCAACAGTCCAACGTTAGATTTTTTGTATCTTTGCCGTTTGAAAATTAATCACCAAAAAATAATAGAAACAATGAAAAAGATTATTCCGATTCTGTTAGTGGCCGTACTCGCTTTGACGGGCTGTCAGAACACGAACCCTTATGCAGGGAAGTATTCCGGCACCTACACGTTTGTGACCAACAACGTTACCAAAGACGGCAATTTGCGAATGGTTTCCAATCCGTTGACCACGGGCTTGCTGGTTTATGGTGTGATTCCGATTGACCCTGTCAACGGTACTACCACGTATGTGTCAAATGCCGACAACAGTGCTCTTGTCACCAGCCTCCTTCAACAAATCCAGTTCCAGAATAACATATACAACACTGCCACTGAGCAGATTAAGAATGTGAAAGTGGAGGCAGTGTTCAATGGAAACACTGTGAGTGTGGACATGTATTATGAAATTGCGCTCTTATCGGATTTACTTAGCACCCGAATCAGTATTGTGAAATTTACCGGCACGAAATAATTGACGACGTCTATGATGAGAAAGAGGATTCTTGGGCTGGTTCTCCTTTTAGGATGGGTGTTCTGCCAGGCCCAGGACTCCACTTTTTTTCATGATTACAAAGTATTTTACTACCCCAACGGCGTCAAGTCGAGCGAAGGCCGCATTGTCGATGGCAAGCCCGACGGCTGGTGGAAATCCTACAACGAAAGCGGCGTTCTGGTCTCTGAGGGAAACCGCAAGAACTTCCTCCTCGACAGCTTGTGGACGTTCTACAACGACGACGCTTCCGTGCGCATGAAAGTTCATTACAAGGAAGACAAAAAAGACGGGGAACAGATTGTCTATCAGAAAGATGAATATACCGTGACACAATGGCGGCAAGACACCATTGTCGGCTGCGTGAACACTTACAATCTAAATAATGTATGGAAGAAGACGGTGCCGTACATGAACGGCCTCCCGCACGGCTTGGCCAAAGAATTCAACGACACCGGGCTCGTGGTGGCCGTGACCAAATACTACCGCGGGGTGCGCAGCCGTCGGGAGGTCATCAACCGCACCGACAAATTCGGGCTCAAGCAGGGCAGTTGGAAGTATTTCTGGGACAACGGCAACCTGCGGTTAGAGGCGCAATACCTCAACGACAAAAAGCACGGATTCTTCAAATATTACGATGAAAACGGCGATTTTCTGTACGTGGAAAAGTACGAGAACGACCAGCTGGTGAAGGATGCGAAGGAGACCAAGCAGATGGAGCGTCGGCAGACGTATCATCCCAATGGGCAGGTGGCCATTGCCGCTACCTATTACAACGGCCGTCCCGACGGGGTGCGCCGCGATTTCGACTCCACCGGGAAAATCACCAACGGATACCTCTACGAGGACGGATGGCTCCGATATGAGGGCATCACCGACCTCAACGGGCTGCGGCAAGGCTTATGGAAAGAGTACTACCCGACCGGCGAATTGCGTTCTATGGGCAAGTACAAAAATTCCAAACCGGTAGGGGAATGGAACTTCTACTTTACGGACAAAACTATCGAGATAACAGGTAGTTACAACAATAAAGGACAGAAAATCGGGGAGTGGCTCTGGTTCTATCCGACCGGCGACACGATGACGGTGGCCAACTACGAAGACGGTGATTTGGAAGGCCGCTACGTGGAGTATGACGAGGAGGGGGTTGCCGTGACCAAGGGTCAGTACGAGGCCGGCTACGAGGAGGGCGTTTGGATGTATAAAAACGGAACTTCCTACGAAACAGGTCATTACAGCGGAGGATTGCGTGAGGGGACATGGAAATCCTGGTTTGAATCCGGGAAGCCCGCCTCCGAAATCCAATATTCCAGCGATGTGCTTGACGGAAAATATGTCCTGTATTGGGAAAATGGCAATATCCGTCTTTCGGGAAAATACGAAAACGGCCTGCAGGAGGGCGTTTGGCAACTCTATGACGAGGAGGGGATATTGTCCATCACCACCCTTTTCAAGGAGGGGAAGGAATTAAAATGGAATAACTACACAATAAAATAGAAGGGGTCGCGTTAAAAAAATCGTATCTTTGTGGCCTCAAATTTCAATCTGTTTGACTAAATTAAGGTAAGCAGATTGTGTTTTTTTGATGTTAACACTTATTAAGGTGCTGTTTTTTAGTATGTTATAAACTTGAGATATGAAATGTAGAATATTGATAATAACCCTGATTTGTGGATTGATGTGGAATTTGAACGCGCAGACCGCTGACCCGGTTGCGCCCGATTCTTCCGCCACCAAAGCCGCGCAGGAAAGTCTGGAGATTTTCACCCGCAACGAAATCCGTTTGATGGACTCGCTGCTGAACGTCTGGTACGTGAAACGCGACCTCGCTTCCCAGAACTCCGTCCTTTCCAAACTCACCGATGACACTACCAAATACGACAACAACGATTCCTTGATTTACAAACGGCTCTGTCAAATCCACACGCCTATCCAAGTGGCTTATAATGACAAGGTTAAACGTTTCATTGAACTTTATTCCGTACAGCGTCAACGCAGTTCGTCGGTGATTTTGGGATTGGCGCAGTACTATTATCCGTGGATGAAGGCCATTTTCGACAAGTACGATTTGCCCGAAGAGCTGGTCTATATCACGATTATCGAGTCCGCGCTGAATCCCACGGCGGTTTCGCCTGCGGGCGCGACGGGCATTTGGCAGTTCATGTACGGAACGGGCAAACTTTATGGGTTGGAGGTCACTTCCTACGTCGATGACCGCCGTGATCCCTACAAGGCCACGGATGCCGCCGCCCGCCACTTCCGCGACCTTTACAACATCTTCGGAGACTGGGGGCTGGCGATTTCCGCTTACAATTGCGGTGCGGGCAACGTGCGCAAGGCTATCCAACGTTCCGGCGGCAAAACCGACTTCTGGGGGGTCTACCCCTATCTTCCCCGCGAAACCCAGAACTATTTCCCCGCCTTCATCGGGGCCATGTACATGATGACCTACCACAACCTCTACGGCATCCAGCCGGCAAAGATCTCCATCCCTTTGGACGTGGATACCATCATGATCAACAAGGAGACCCACTTCCAGCAGATTGCCAACGTGCTGGATGTCAGCTATGACGAGATTAAATCCCTCAACCCGCAGTACAAAAAGGACATCATTCCGGCCTTTACCCAGCCGATGCCGGTGCGGCTCCGTTCCAACGATCTGCTGCGTTATATCGCGATGGCCGATTCTGTCCCGAAATACAACTACGACACTTACTTCAACCCGACCAAGAATTTGAATGAGATTGCCGCTGCCAATGGCACGGTGACCGACGACGGCATGATGATTATCCAGCAGACGCCGAACAAGTACCACACGGTGAGAAAAGGTGAGACATTGGGCAAGATCGCCTCCAAATACCACACCACGGTTAACAACTTGAAGGCCATGAACCATCTGCACAGCACCAATCTGCGCGTCGGGCAAAAGCTGATTGTCAAGAAGGGCACAACGGTCAAGGTGCCGAATCCGAATGCGAAACCTGCTGCTCAGGATTCCACCAAGATGATTGCTGGAAATTGTTCAAAGGACTCTGTCACAGTGAATAGCGATACCATTGGCGCTCCCGTCCCGGCCAAACCGCAACCGGAAATCAAGCCAGTGCAACCGCAGCAGAGCTACACCTCCTATACCATCCGGCAAGGCGACACGCTCTCATCCATTGCGAGACGTTACGGCACCACCGCCAACTATCTCGCCGACTACAACCATCTTGCCAACAAGGACGCACTTCGGGTCGGACAAAAGCTTAAGATTCCGAATAAATAGTCCCTTGGAAGGATTATTTCGCAAATAATCATGGGCGTTGTCATCAAACAAAGCATCAGAGGCACGATAGTCAACTACCTCGGCATCATTGTCGGGTTTGTCACTACATTCTTCATTATCACGAAGTATTTGACGCAGGAGGAGGTCGGCCTCACCCGCGTTCTTATCGACGCCGCCATCCTTTTCGCCAGCTTCGCCCAACTCGGTACCAGCTCCTCCATCATTCGCTTTTTCCCGTATTTCAAAGACGAAGACGGAAAACACCACGGGTTCTTCTTTTGGACGCTGGTGGTTCCGGTTTTTGGATTTCTCCTTTTTCTGATTGTGGCCAAATGCCTGGAAGGTACTATCATCCAGACCTTTTCGAAAAATTCCGACCTGTTTGTCAACTACTACCGATTCGTCTTCCCACTGTCGCTCTTCATGCTCTATCAGTCGGTGTTCGAGGCCAATGCCAACGTGCTGATGCGCATCGTGGTGCCGAAATTCGTGCGCGAAGTGGGCGTGCGCGTCGGACTGCTGGTTCTCTACCTGCTGTATGGCTACTGGTATGTCATCAACCTGGACGGACTGGTCGTCGGAATCTGTATCGTCTATTTCCTTGCCGCCCTTGTTGACTTTTTCTATCTGCTCACCTTGGGCAAGATTTCGTTCAAGCCTGATTTCAAAGTATTTACAAAACCTCTACTGAAAGATATCGGGTTTTACACGCTCTTCATGCTCTTGAACGCCATCACCGTGAATGTGATGCCGTTGCTCAACACATTCTTTTTGAGTGCGGGCATGGGACTCTCCTTTACAGGTATCTACGCCATCGCCAATTACATCGCCACGGTGGTGGAAGTGCCAAACCGTTCGCTGAATGCCATCGTGCAACCGGAAATCGCGCAGTCGTTCAAGGATCAGGATCACGCCCACGCCGAAAAACTCTGTAAATCAGTCTCTTTACATTTGATGCTCTCCAGTCTCCTCATCTTTTTCTTTATCTGGATCAACATTGACGCACTGTTTATGCTGCTCCCCAACGGCGACAAATACGAGGCGGGCAAGAGTGTGGTGCTGATTTTGGGTATCGCCAAATGCATCAATTCCACGCTGTTTGTCAGTTCCAGCGCGCTTAACTACTCCAAATACTACTATTGGTCGTTTGTGTTCACCGTCATGCTTACGGTCATGGCAGTGGTGCTGAACGTGCTATTGATCCCCCGATTCGGCATGGACGGCGCCTCTTTATCCCACCTACTCTCCTATTTCACGTACTTTGTTTGCTTATTAGTCGTGGTGATGCTGAAACTGAAAATCAACATTTTCTCCAAGGCCCAACTGAAGGTAATAGCCTTGGTTGCAGGATTGTTCCTGCTGAATTACGGTTGGGTAAAGTGGATTTATCCGCTGTTCCTGAGCCTTCCGTTCTCCACCACGGCCAATGCGCTCATCGATGCAGGCCTGAAGAGTTGCCTTCTCTTAGCCGTTACCCTCGTGGCATGCTATTATTGGCACATTTCAGAAGATGTAAATAACTTGATACGCAAGACATTACACATCAAGCAATAGCATCTCAGGTCGCTACTTTTGCCTCTTGCCTTTTAACTATTGCCTCTTGCCTCTTGCCTTTTAACTATTGCCTAAACAACAGCCTTTCCCCCCGACATTCCTCGTTAAACCGGCCGTTTTCGTACACCAGATTCCCATTGACGAACGTATGGGTCACTTTCGTACGCGTCGTCATCCCGTCGTAAGGGGTCCATCCGCATTTGTAATAGACTTTCTCGTGGGTAATGAGGTCATTGGCTTCCATGTCCACAATAGCCAAGTCGGCGTGATAGCCTTCCCGGATGAAGCCTCGGCGGTCGGTGCGGTAAAGCTGGGCGGGATTATGGCACATCAGGGTTACTAAATCCGCAATAGAGAGATTGTTACGTTTGAAGTTGTCGGCCATGAGCGCGAAGTTGTGCTGGATGGACGGGAATCCGGATTTGGCCGTGAAATAGCTGTCGGTGAACTTCTCCTCCCGCAGGTGCGGGGCGTGGTCAGAGCCAATCGTGTCGATGTAGCCGTCTTTGACCCCCCGCCAAATCGCGCGTTTGTCGTGCGCCGACTTGATGGCCGGGTTGCACTTGATGGCGAACCCCAAGTGGGCATAGTCGCGGTCGTCAAACAGCAGGTAGTGCGGACAGGTTTCCGCTGTTATCTTCTTGTCAACCAGCGGAGTATCGGGGTTGAAAAGCAGCAGTTCCGCACGGGTGGAGATGTGCATGACGTGCAGGCGAGCCCCCGTTTTCTGCGCTAAAGCCACCGCCTTTTCCGTGGAACGGTAGCAGGCCTCTTCCGTACGCACGAGCGGATGCAGGTTCGCATCGGCCACTATCTCGTGCTTCTCAACCAATTCTTTGTAATACAGAGTGTTACGTTTTATAATCTCCTCGTCTTCGCAATGCGCGGCGATCAGGCACGGCGATTCGCGGAAGAGGGTTTCGAGCACGGAAGCGTTGTCCACCAGCATGTTGCCGGTACTGGATCCCATGAACAGTTTCACACCGCAGACCATAGTGGGGTCGGTTTTCACGATTTCGGAAAGGTTGTCGTTTGTCGCGCCGATATAGAATGAATAGTTGGCTAACGATTTCTCGGCGGCGAGGTCGAATTTTTCCTGCAGCAGGGCTTGCGTAGTGGTTTGTGGTACGGTGTTCGGCATCTCCATGTAGGAGGTCACGCCGCCTGCCACCGCCGCCCGGCTTTCACTGTAAATATCGGCCTTGACGGTCATCCCCGGCTCCCGAAAATGCACATGCTCGTCGATTACCCCGGGAATCAGGTATTTCCCTTTCGCGTCGATGATTTGTGCGTTTTCCGGTCTGAAGGTTTCATTTTTGCCTACAATTTTGGATATTACCCCATTCGAAATGAAAACGTCAGCCGTAAAGATTTCGCCCTCATTCACGACCGACGCGTTTATGATGAAATAGTTCATAGGTGATTTGTTATTGGTGATTTGTAGAGACGCTAAATGTTGCGTCTCTACAACGTCCTCTATTCTTCATTCTTCATTAAAAACGTCCGCCGGCGCCGCCTCCGCCGAAGCCGCCTCCGCCACCGAAGCCACCAAAACCTCCGCCGCCGAAGCCGCCTCCGCCAAAACCGCCGAAGCCGCCGCCACCGTAACCGCCTTTGTAGCCGCCGCTATAGTCGGACCAGTTGCCGCCGTAGCGGGTGGTCGGGAAATAGGTTGTGCCGCCATAGTGACTGCCACCGGTGCCATTGGGATGCTTTTTGGAGAAATAGATGAGGACAACCACAATGACAATAACGAAAAGGAGCCCCATAATGACCTCCACCACGGAACCGTTGTCATCGTACAGCCGTTCCACACTGATTTCTCCTGCGGCGAGGGGCAGAATGTAGGCCAATGCCGAATCGATGGCCGCGTTGTAATCCCCTTCGCGCAAGGCGGGCATCATCTTCGTCTCGATGATGCGTTTCGCGATGGCATCGGGAATGGCGCCCTCAAGGTCGTAACCCACCGCAATATAGACTTCGCCTGAGGTCTCGTTGCGGGGTTTCAACAGCAGAACTACCCCGTTGCGTTTGTCGTCCGTGGAACGCACTCCCCATCGTTCGCCAATCTCGTAGGCGAACTCGGCGGCCGTGTAATTTCCTAAATCATTGACGGTTACCACGCAAATGACGTTGGTGGTCGAATCATTGAACGCCACCAACCGGTTCTCCTTCTCCTCGATTTGGTCGGGGGTGAGGATGCCGGCAAAGTCGTTGACCAGGCGCGGCGGATCGGGAACGGGCGGAATGACATCCGTGTTCTGCGCCGCGCCGGACCAAACGGCTGCGATGACAATCAATATGGTTATCAGACGTTTCAATTCCGTATCAGACTATGGTTAGTTGAAGTTGAACTCCACATCCGGAGCCTTGTCCGCACCTTCAGTCGCCTTGAAGTAGCCCTTCTTGTCGAAGTTGAACATGCCGGCGATGATGTTGTTCGGGAATTTGCGGATGTAGCTGTTATAGTCATTCACCGTCTCGTTGAACTTCCCGCGTTCCACCGCGATGCGGTTCTCAGTGCCCTCTAACTGCGCCTGCAGTTCGAGGAAGTTCTGGTTGGCTTTCAGCTCGGGATAGCGCTCCACGACCACCATCAAACGGCTCAAAGCGGAGCTCAGTTGATCCTGAGCGGCTTGGAACTTGGCGATGGATTCTTCGGTCAGGTTGCTGGGATCCACCTGCACGGAAGTGGCTTTCGCACGAGCCTCGATCACGGCCTCCAAAGTGCCTTTTTCGTAATCGGCGGCACCCTGCACGGTCTTCACCAAGTTGGGAATCAGGTCCATACGACGCTGGTAGGCGTTCTCCACATCGGCCCAAGCCTTGGAACAACCTTCGTCTTTCTGCACCATATTGTTGTACGGTTTTACAAACATGGCCGCCAACACGAGGACGATGCCTACAATAATCAAGATGGTTTTTAATGTTTTGCTCATATTATTGAATTTTTAATTTGTAATTTCTCGTTCATTTTGTAGAGACGGTGCATGCACCGTCTTTACGGATGGATTTTTCGATTTGATTGTATATCATGTCCGCCGCGCCTGCGTTTTGGGCCACATAATCTTGGCAAATGGAGCAGGTTTGGGTGTAATAATCGGGATTCTGTTCGAAATTCGTCATCGTTTCCTTCATCTCATCGACGGAACTGACAGAGAATGCACCCTTCAGATCCACTAAGCGCACCGCCTCGTTGAAATGGTCGTAGTGCGGACCGAAGAAAAGCGGTTTTCCATATACCGCTGCTTCCAAGATGTTGTGCAAACCCGTTTTGAACGCACCGCCGATGTAGGAGACGTGGCTGTATTGGTACAGTCGGCTCAAGATGCCGATGGTGTCGATGATAAGAACTTGCGAATCAGAAAGTTGCTCTTCGTTCATAGAAGAGTAAAGAGTGGTTTTATATGCAGAAAAGGTATTTTTCACTTCCTCTTTTCGGGTGATTTCGTGGGGTGCGACAACCAGTTTGTACTCCGGAAAATCTTGCAACAATTGTGCCAGCAGTTCTTCGTCCGGACCCCAGGTGCTGCCTGCCACGATGATTTTCTTGTCTTGCCGGAAAGTTTCCATAAACGGGAAAGGCTGCACTTTCGCGGCAATGGCGCTCACGCGGTCGAAACGGGTGTCGCCACAAACGGTAACCTGCTTGATGCCAATGCTTTCCAATAGGTCTTTGGATTTTTCCGTCTGCACGAAATAGTGCGTGGCCTGACGCAGCTGTTTGGCAAACCAGCATCCGAAAGGTTTGAAAAAGTGTTGGTTCTCGCGGAAAATCGCGCTGATATAGTAGAAAGGGATGTTGTTTTGGTGCAGTTGACGCATGTAGTTGAACCAAAACTCGTATTTCACGAAGATGGCTGTACGGGGTTGCACGATGTTCAGGAAGCGGCGCACATGGCATGGCAGATCCAGCGGCAGGTAGAAATTGTAATCAGCCACGGGCTTTTTAATAGCCTGCGTGTATCCGGAAGGGGAGAAAAAAGTGACCAGTATCTGTATTTCAGGATTCTCCGCCTTGATTTTTTCGATGACGGGTTTCGCCTGCTCATACTCGCCCAACGACGCGCAATGCACCCACACAGGATTCGGTTTTCCGGCGAAAGCCTTCTCCAATTCGGCGAAAATGCCCTTCCGTCCCCGCACCCACTGCCGCGCCTTCTCGTTGAACAGCGCCGCAATCCGGATGCCGAGCCCGTAAAACCAGATTCCTATGGTGTATAGCACTTGCATTTTTTGATTTGTGACTTATGATTTGAGACCTGTGATTATTGCCATACGTCCCCACGTCTTACGTCTAACGATAATAGAACGTCGTCGTCGTCTTTTCCTCGTATAGCGGGATGTTCCAGCCGGCTTTGATACCGACGAGGCCGCTGAACTTGTAGGGCATATTTTCGGTGGGGCCTTCGAAGAAGATGTAGTTGCGGTTCGGCTTGGTCCACATCTCATGGAACTCGATGCCGATGAAGAAGTTCAGCATGCGGTTTTTGCGGATGAACTGGTAGCCGATGAACTGGTTGAGGGCGAAACCTCCCGAACGGCGGTCGTAACCCTTGGCGTAGTTTTCGTCCAGCTGCGGGTACTGCTTGCTGACATCGTCCACGCGCAGCTTGTGGCTGAAGTAGCCGGCGCCCAAGCGCAGCCAGATGCCGGAGTTTTTCCAGCGATCGACGGGGATGATCTTGCCGAAATCAGCCATGATGGACCAGTAACGACCTTCCGCGGTGATGCCGCCCCGCGACACTAATCCGTTGCCGTCGATGACAATCCCGTTGTCATTGGCCAGCGTGCCGTTGAAATACGCTGAATCACGCAGGTTGGCACCGAACATATAGTCGAAGTGGAATCCCACCGTCCAGTTGCTCCTCGATTTGAAGGTGAAGCCGGGACCCACCGCGAAGTTGCTCTTGAAATAGTTCCTCAAGTTGCCCATCGGGAAGTGGTAGGCGAGGTGGGCGTCCAACCAGATCATCGGCGCGGCAGTATCGACATAATCCTTGCTGGAAAAGTCCGTCTGATAAGAGGGCTTTGTGCGCTGGGCAGCCGCCTGTTGTACCGAAAAAGCGGACAGCATCAATGCAAAAAGCAGAAAAAGATGCAGCAGGCGGTGACCTGCGGCATCTTTTCCGGTATGTAATGCATTATTCATAAGTCAATAGTGATCAGTGAACAGTGATTAGTGATCAGTGAACAGTGGTTGGTCAAAGTCAACAGTCAACAGTCAATGTCAACAGTCAATGTTAGTTCGTGCGGCCGGGATAAACCTTCAAGGCTTCGCGGAGACACTCGACAGCCTTCTCCAAGTCGGAAACGTTGAGGCAGTAGCTGATACGAACCTCGTTCACGCCCTGACCCTTCTTGGAATAGAATCCCGTGGCGGGGGCGAACATCACCGTGGCACCGTTGTAGCTGAACTCTTCCAGCAACCAGCGGCAGAAACGGTCGGAATCGTCGATGGGCAGACGGGCGACGCAGTAGAAAGCGCCCTTCGGCATCGGCACGAAGCAGCCGGGGATGGCGTTCACACCGTTCACGATGGTGTTTCTGCGAGCCACATACTCTTTGTTGACAGCCTCGAAGTACTCCTTCGGGGTATCGACGGCAGCCTCACCAAGAATCTGGCCGTAGGAAGGCGGGCTCAGACGGGCTTGCGCCATCTTCATAGCGGTAGCATAGACCTCCTTGTTATGCGTGATGAAAGCACCCACACGCACACCGCAGGCACTGTAACGCTTTGACACAGAATCCAAAAGCACCACATGGTCGGCGATGTCGGTCAGCTCCATGACGGAGAAATGCTGGGCACCGTCGTAGCAGAATTCGCGATAGACCTCGTCGGCGAAGAGGAAGAGATCGTGCTTCTTGGCAATCTCACCCAACTTCAGGACTTCCTCCTTAGAGTAGAGGTAACCGGTGGGGTTGTTGGGGTTACAAATCATGATGGCTTTCGTCTTCGGGGTGATGACCTTCTCGAAATCCTCGATGGAAGGCAGCGCGAAGCCGTTCTCAATGGAGGAGACGATGGGTTTCACGATCACGCCGCACATCGTGGCAAAAGCGTTGTAGTTGGCATAGAAAGGTTCGGGGATGATGATTTCGTCGCCCGGATCCATGCAGCTGTTGAAGGCGAAAAGGAGGCCTTCGCTGCCGCCGGTGGTGACGATGATCTCGTCGGTGGTGATTTCGATGCCCACGCTGTGGTAGTATTCCACCAATTTCTTGCGGTAGCTGATGTTGCCGGCGGAATGGCTGTAAGCGATCACCGGGATGTCGGCGTTGCGCACGGCGTCACGGGCGCCTTTCGGGGTCTCGATATCGGGCTGACCGATGTTCAAATGATAGACATGGATGCCACGGGCCTTGGCGGCATCGGAAAACGGCACTAACTTCCGGATGGGGGAAGACTGCATGCTTGCACCTTTTTGGGATATTTTCGGCATAATTTTTATGTTATTTAATTGATAATCAATTCGATAGTTTCTGCATTTTAAGTGGCAAATATACAAAATCTTTCTATACTTTTCTCGATTGAACCAGTTTTATTGCCGGCCACTTCCAAGAGCAGGTTTCGCACAACACAGAACATGCCCCAAGACGGCAGACCACCTCAATGGCAAAATCATTCGTCTTCCGAATGGCAACCGAAATTTTTGTATTTTTGCGCACCTTTCAAGAAGAAGGGGAAAAACCATTCATAAACCTATGTAGAGACGTTGCGCGCAACGTCTCCGCAACTGGTGTAACAACTTGTAAGACAATGATATGGCAGAATATAAAGACGATACTATTGTAACCCTGAATTGGGACGAGCATATCCGGATGCGTCCGGGCATGTACATCGGTAAACTCGGTGACGGCTCCTCGAGCGACGACGGCATCTACGTGCTGCTCAAGGAGGTCATTGACAACTCCATCGATGAATTTATGGAAGGCCACGGGCGCGCCTTCGACATCACCATCAAGGAGAAACGGGCGTCGGTGCGCGATTACGGCCGCGGCATCCCGCTCAACAAGGTGGTCGATTGCGTGTCGAGGATGAACACCGGCGGCAAGTTCAAGGACGGCTCCGCCTTCGAGGTCTCCATCGGCATGAACGGCGTGGGTGTGAAGGCGGTGAACGCCCTCTCCACCGATTTTGTGGTGCAGAGCGTGCGCGACGGCCAGCTCAAACGCGCCGAATTTTCCTGCGGCAAACTCATCAAGGACCATCCCATCACCCCCACCGACGAGAAAAACGGCACCCTCATCGAGTTCCTCCCCGACAACACCATCTTCGAGAATTTCGACTGGTATAACGAATACATTGACAAGCTCTTATGGAACTATGTCTATCTGAACCGCGGTCTCACCATCAACTTCAACGGCAAGAAGTACGTCTCCAAAAACGGACTTCTCGACCTGCTGAACAAGGCCACGGGTGACAGCGTTCTCTACCAACCCATCTACCTCAAGGAGGACGATTTCGAATTCGCGATGGTGCACACCACCCGCAAGTACGGCGAGGAGTACTACACCTTCGTCAACAGCCAGTTCACATCGCACGGCGGTACGCACCAGCAGGCGCTGCGCGAGGCCATCGTGAAAACCCTGCGCGACTTCTACAAGAAGAATTACGACCCGTCGGACATCCGCAACGCCGTGGCCGCCACCATGTCCATCCGCGTGAAGGAGCCCATTTTCGAGTCGCAGACCAAAACGAAACTCGGTTCCGAATACATGTCTCCGGGCGGACAAACCATCCGCAACTACGTCAACGACAAGATCGGGCGGCTGTTGGACAACCATCTGCACCGCAATCCCGAGGTGGCCGACGCCCTGTTGAAACGTATCCAAGAGGCTGAGAAAGAGCGTATTGCCATCTCCAACCTGAAAAAGCAGACCAAGGAGATCCAGAAGAAAGTCAGTCTGCACAACAAGAAGCTGCGCGACTGCCGTTTCCACCTCAACACCAACGACCCGCGCGGATTGGAATCGATGATTTTCATCACCGAGGGCGACTCGGCTTCCGGTTCCATCACGCAATCCCGCGATGCCAACACGCAGGCGGTCTTCAGTCTGAAGGGCAAGCCGGCGAACATTATCAAGTCGAGAAGCGCCATCTATTCCAACGAGGAGCTGAGCCTGCTGCAGGCCGCGCTCAACATCGAGGACGGAGTCGATGGGCTTCGTTACAACAACATCATCATCGCCACCGATGCCGATGTCGATGGCATGCACATCCGGCTGCTGCTGATGGCCTTCTTCCTGAAATACTTCCCCGAGGTGGTGCGCACGGGCCACGTGTATGTGCTGCAGACACCGCTCTTCCGCGTCCGCAACAAACAGAAGACTCTCTATTGCTACTCGGAAGAAGAGAAGTTGCAAGCTGTCAAGTCGTTAGGAAAGAAACCCGAAATCACCCGATTCAAAGGTTTGGGTGAGATTTCGCCGAAGGAGTTCAAGGGCTTCATCGGGAAGAGCATCCGCCTGGAGCCGGTGGTTTTGGACGCAAAGAGCAACATCGACGCGGTGATTGAGTACTACATGGGCAAGAACACCCCGCAGCGTCAGAGTTTCATTATGGAAAATCTGCGCGAAGAGATTGACAATTTCTCGGAAGAATCGTAGAATATTCCAGTTGTAGGGCTGTCGCATTGCGGCAGTTGTAGGGCTGTCGCATTGCGGCAGCCCTACAGCTCGACCCTAAACCCTAAACCTTAACCCCTCACCCCTAAACCTTAAACCCTAAACTTTAATACAATGAAAAAAACAATGATTATCCTGGCCGTCCTGATGTTCTCCTGTGTGGGGATGATGGCCCAAGTCAAAGTCGGAAAGTACAAAGACTGGAAAAAGACCATTGACCTTTTGGAGGTGAAATCCCCGTATGATTTCACGGGTCGCAAGACGGTGATTCTGCTGCCGGTGGAGACCTCCGCGGTGAAGCTGCCCGACAAAGACAACGACAACTACAAACTGGTTACCAAGTCGTTAGCCAATCTCACGCAATCTTTGGCGAACGAGTTGCAGAAGAACCTGCAGAAGCAGGGTTATAAGGTCATCGTGGCTGAGAATGCCGATGTGCGCGATCCCGAGGCCATCGTGTTGCAGCTGAACTGGACGGAGTTCGACCTTGGCAACCGTGCTTTGCGCGCGTGGGTCGGTTTCGGTGCCGGTAATGCCGGTTTCGGCACGGACGGCGTGATTTACGACGGCGATGACGCCGTAATCACTTTCAGCCACCGTCGCATCTCCCCGATGGACAGCAGGGACTACGAAAAGCTGGCTGTGAAGGGCGTGAAAGATGTTTGTGAAGACCTCGCCAAGATGATTCTTGGGTTGTAAAATTCTGTTTGACAATTATTTTCCCTTAGTAGAGACGGTGTACACACCGTCTCTACGTTTTTTGGGGGTTATATTATTTTTTGTATTTTTGCACCGTTGTCTGCTTAAAATGCAGGCGACGGTTTTTTATTGAAAAGAAAGCGAATTTTCGCTTATCCGTCTTGGTGAACCTAGACAATTCACAAACATTTGTACGGATAACGAGAATCAAGCTTACCTATTAGCATGTGTAATTGCCAATACGGTGGGGCTTGTTCTTCAGTGTCTTACAAATGGGGAAGTCTAGGCCCTACCAAGAGGATGCTGTCGAATATAAGCTCCACTTTCTTTTTGTTTGGTTCAAAAAAGATGAAATTATTGACAATTAAACAAATAGGAACATGAAGAAAATTACAACATTAATTGCGTTTCTGCTCTGTTTTGTAGGAGCAGCCTTCGCGCAATCCGCCATTATTCCTCTTGGTGGCGATGCGCAAAGCAACAATGGCAGTGTCAGTTACACGGTAGGACAGATTGCAGTGCAGACTTCAGTTAACAGCAACGGCTCCATATCCGTAACCGAGGGTGTGCAACAGCCTTACGAAATCCAGACCGTAGGTGTGGACAATTACCCGCAGATTTCCCTCAATGCGGTGGTCTATCCCAACCCGACCGAGAACCTCGCACAACTGCAACTCAACGGTTTTGATCTGCCGAATAATGGTCTTCGTGCCTTTCTTTACGACGGCAATGGCAAACAACTGCAAACCTTCGTGGTCACCGACGACCTCACCTCCTTCCAAATTGGCCATTACGCCACCGGCACCTATTATTTGGAGGTGAGAGACGGCAAGCGGGTGCTGAAGACGTTCAAGATAGTGAGAAGTTAGCAGTTAGTAGTTAGCAGTTGACGAGGCCGTCCCGACCCTTGCCCCATTCCAGAAGGGCCGAAGGCCTGAAGTATGTTAACCTAGGGTGAGCGCAGCGAGCCCTGGGACACCAGAACAACAGTATTCACCAAAACATAAAGAGTATGAAGAAACTGATTACAATGGCAATCATGGTGCTGGCCGTCGCGGCGGCGATGGCGCAGGCACCCGAGAAATTCACCTACCAGGCCGTGGTGCGCAACGCGAGCAACGCGCTGGTGAGCAATGCGCCTGTGGGCGTGCGCGTAAGCATCCTACAGGGAAACGCCTCTGGCAGCACCGTCTATGTAGAAACACAAACTGTCACCACGAATGCCAACGGTCTGTTGACTTTGGAAATCGGCGGCGGCACTGCACAGCAGGGCACCTTCGCCGACATCGACTGGGCGAACGGTCCGTTCTTCCTGAAGACTGAGATCGACCCGAACGGAGGAAGCAACTACAGTATCACCAGCTCGCAGCAGATGATGAGCGTGCCTTATGCAATGTATGCACAAGAGGCAGGAAATGGTTTCAGCGGGGATTACAACGACCTGACGAACACCCCGACCATCCCTACTGTTCCGACGAATGTGAGTGCCTTCACAAACGATGCGGGATACATTACGGGCTACACTGAAACCGATCCGCAATTCAATGCATGGGACAAAGACTACAACGATTTGATTAACAAGCCTGTTATTCCAACAGTTCCTACCAATGTTTCTACTTTTACCAATGATGCAGGCTACATCACGATGGATTCGATTCCAGCGATCCCCACAGTGCCTACAAATGTCAGTGCTTTCACTAATGACGCAGGCTATCTCACTGGCTACAGCGAAACCGACCCGCAGTTCAACGCTTGGGACAAAGACTATAACGACTTGATTAACAAGCCTGTTATTCCAACAGTTCCAACCTCTGTTTCTTCTTTTACCAACGATGCAGGTTACCTCACTTCCTATACCGAGACCGACCCGCAATTTAACGCTTGGGATAAGAACTACAATGACTTAACAAATAAACCCATCATCCCGACTGTACCAAGTGATGTGAGTGCGTTTACCAACGATGCCGGTTACCTTACCTCCTATACCGAAACCGACCCGAATGTTCCCGCCTGGGCAAAGGAAGCCACGAAACCAGCCTACGATTACTCTGAAATCGATAATACGCCCACCATTCCGACAGTTCCAACCAATGTAAGCGCATTTACCAATGATGCTGGCTATCTTACTGATTATACCGAGACCGATCCGAACGTCCCCGCTTGGGCGATGGAAGCTACGAAACCGGCTTACGATTACTCTGAAATCGCCAATACTCCGGAGATTCCGACGGTGCCGACGAATGTGAGTGCGTTTACTAACGACGCCGGCTATATCATTATGGATTCCATACCGACGAATGTATCCGCTTTCGCCAACGATGCACAATACATCACTTCGGAAGCCATTCCTACTGTTGTAAGTGCTTTTGAGAACGATGCGCAGTATGTGACCGAAAGCGAGTTGCAATTGACGGTCAATGTGATCAATAACACGTTTGACACGCTGGACAACACAATAGACAGTCTCCGCAATCGTATCGAAGAGTTGGAAGGCAACCATACACCTCCAACCGTGATGACGACAGGTGTTTCCGATGTCTCATATCATACCGCAACTCTCAATGGTAGTGTTATTTACATTGGCGGTGCTCCTGTAGCGGCCAGAGGTTTCTGCTACGATACGGTGTTGCATCCCACCGTGGAAAGCTCCATGGTAAGTTGCGGTTCCGGTGGCGGTGTTTTTTCAGCCAATTTGTTGAACCTTCCTTCCTCAACCACTTATTACGTAAGAGCATACGCCACCAATATGTGGGGTACCAACTACGGCGAGGAGAAAACCTTCACCACGCTGACCGAATATGCACCCTCTTTGGAAATCTCCGCTGCGACAGACATAGACTTCACCGCGTTCACCTGCAGCGGCGATGTGACCGACAGCGGAACATACAGCGTGACGGCACGCGGTTTCTGTTATGCTACCACGCCCGACCCTGTGATGACTGGCGAGCATGTCCATTTAGGCAACGGCACGGGTGTCTTTTCTACCACACTCACCGGCTTGGAGCCTGAAACCACCTATTATGTGCGTGCATACGCAGTGAATGCAGTGGGTGTCTCCTACAGTTCCAATATGACTGCAACGACACTGACTCCGACTGTCCCGACAGTGACGACAGACAGTGTATCTTCGTACAACGAATGTTTTGCCACCGTGACCTCCGATGGCGGAGCACCGGTAACTCAACGCGGTTTCTGTTATGATACACTACCGAACCCGACAACCGAGAGCAACGTTGTTTTCGTTGGGGATGGCGTAGGTGAATTCGAAGCCACGCTAAGCGGTCTGCCCATCGGGAAACTCTACTTTGTTAAGGCTTTCGCCACTAATGCAAAAGGCACCACATACGGCAACCAATTCGACTTTTACGCAGGTTGCGACTCCAAGACTGTGACCGACTATGACGGAAATGTGTATAACACCGTGCTGATTGGTACACAATGTTGGATGAAAGAGAATTTGCGGACCACGCATTATGCAGACGGGTGGCCGTTAGAGCATGGATTATCACAATCAAGTACAGATGCTTACTATTATTATTCGAATAATAACGTAGTTAACAATGCGGAAACGTATGGTCTGCTATACAATTGGAAAGCTGTTATGCGAGATTCAGAATCATCCAATGAGATTCCTAGCGGGGTGCAAGGGGTATGTCCCACGGGTTGGCATGTGCCAAGTTATGCTGAGTGGACTAAATTGACCAATTATGTGAGCAGTCAAAGTCGGTATGTGTGTGGTAGTAATACCGGAATTGCAAAAGCTTTGGCCGCCACTTGGGGTTGGGCTGCCGCTCTAAATTCTGACGGTTGTGCGCCGCGACATAATCAAAGTGCCACCAACAATGCTACAGGGTTCAGTGCAGTGGCTGCTGGTTGCTATCCGTCAAATTCAGGTTATGGGGCTGTTAATCCAGGTTGTAGAACCGTCGGTAGCAGTGCCAAATTTTCGAGTTCCACTTCGCTTCCCTCATGGGAGGGACCTATGATGTTTGAAATGGAATATGAATACGATAGTTTTATTGGAAGAAGCTATCCTAATAACCTATATTTCGGCTATTCCGTCCGCTGCCTCCGCGACTAATCAATTCAGAATTCAGAATTAAGAATTAAGAATGAGGGCGTGGCCGTGGGGCTGCGCCCTTTTGCTAACCATTCGGTGCGGGTGGCCGTGACGACAAAATATTTTGCATATATGCGAAATGAATGAAAATAAATAGTATCTTTGCCGCGTTAAAATGAAAAGATATGAAAACAGCAACTATTAAAACCATTGAACAGAGTGAGAAAGTCGGCTTGTATTCCATTTGCTTTGACGGCAATGATTTGACCGAGTATGAAAAGTTTGTGCAAAAATTCTTGAACGATGCTACGCTTAACAAGGATTTCCAAAAGGTATTCAGAGCCATCAGCAGAATTGTGGCTAATGGGGCATTGGAACGTTATTTCCGTCCAGAAGGTAAGTTCAAAGATCATTTGGCTGCATTGTCGATTGATTCGAAAGTGTTGCGTTTGTATTGCCTGCGCATTTCCGACCAGATTTTGATTGTAGGAAACGGCGGCGTTAAGACTACAAGAACTTATGAGGAAGATGTGGAATTGAGTGGTTATGTGATGGATTTGCAAAAATTCGACGAACTTCTTGCTCAAGAACTCGCAAGTGGAAAAATCAAGATAGAACAAAATGTCATCACCGGAATTGAAAGTGCAACTTTTGAGTTATGAAACCAAATAAAAACATCAAGATTTTCAGCCCCATCGTTCAGGAGGCGTACGACAGCATCCCTGCTCTCGACTGGGCTACCGATGCCATAACGGACGGCATTGCGGGACGCATAGATGCGGTTATGAAAGAAAAGGGAATTAGCAAAAAGGAGTTGGCATCCCTTACCCACAGACGCCCATCCGATGTTACAAGATGGCTTGGGGGAGGCCATAATTTCACCTGCCGAACAATTGCCCTCATCGAACAGGCTTTGGGAGTCCATATTATCGAGATTGCTCGATAGTCCCTCCGCTGCCTCCGCGATTAACCAATTAAGAATGCAAAATTAAGAATGAGGGACGCACAATTCTTCATTCATCATTCATCATCACAAAAGGGCGTGGCCGTGGGGCTGCGCCCTTGGTTTAATGAAGAATGTAGAATGCATAATGAAGAATAGCGTAGGGTCATTGTATAGCAATATTACTTTAAAAAATATCAATTGTAATTGTGTAATCAACTACTGTCCCATTAAAAATAAGAACAACACGAAATAAGTAATTGATTTATATATGTTTATGGCGACAATTAGAGTCAACGGATTTGAATTGATTAACGTTTTTGGGTCTCAATGATTTGCTTGAAAAATGGAAAGAAGCAAATCGAGTGACATAGAGGTAGGGGGCATGAAGTGCAGCATTCTGTGGAATGCGTAACAATGAGCGAAATCTCCCCTGCCAAGGCATGCGAGCGAAAACTCGTCGTGCTGGAAGCACGCTACTGCTCGGCAGCGAAGTTGTACATGTTGTCTTGTTTCTTTGGAGATTCCGCCCGCTCACTGCGTTCGCGGCGGAATGACGGACCGCCGCAGGAGCAAAAAGGGAAAAAGAAGGGCGGCGGATGGGGGAGCTCCGTTGCCAGACACTTTTTCTCCGCCGCCCTTCTTTTTCCCCTGCACCTCTCTGGCGCGGCACCGTCATTCCGTGAGACGCGAAAGCGTCGAGCGGAACCTCCGCCCGCTGACAATATACTCGTAAGCCAATGACTAT
>JAGCVQ010000098.1 GCA_017962275.1 Bacteroidales bacterium | reverse complement strand
GAATGATGAATGTTGAATGTTGAATGTTGAATTCTGAATGCTGAATTCTGAATGTAGAATGTAGAATGAAGAATGATGGTACGAAAGAGCCCCAATTCCCCCCTTTAGGGGGGATGCCCGCAGGGCAGGGGGGTGAAACCACTTCCTTAAGCAGCCCATTCCCCTTCTTTTAGAAGGGGTGCCCGAAGGGCGGGGTAGTATGGGGCAAGACGCGCGAAGCGCTAATAACCCCACACAAGCGAAGCGCAGTGTGGGGCTTGACAAGAACGAAAAAAACAATCGATATGAAAACCCCAAAAATCCTCAACATCCTCGGCCTCGCCGTGGCCATCGCCGCCTTCATGGTGGTGGCGATGGTAAGATACTATGACCTCCGCTACGACAAGTCGTATCCCGGTGCAGACCGCATCTACGAACTGAAATCCTGGCGGGGTATGTCAAACAGTGACCAGAAGTGGTCGATTCTCCAGAACAGTGCGGGCTTCCGTATATTGACGGGAATCACGCCGGAAAATCTGGCAAATCCTCAGGCAAAGCTCCCGTTTGAGGGCTTGGAGGATGTATGTATCCTTCGCGGATATGGCTATGGCGAGTTCCGGATGTACGCGCAGGACACACCTGAAACGGACACGCTCCTGCCGGTGCAGGTGGCCACGCCGTCAATCTTCCCGTTCTTTGGAATCAAGATTAAGACTGGGAGTCTGGAAAACTTCGGAGACTACCACAATGTTGTGATAACCAGTAGTTTGTCTGATTATTTATTCCCGAACGGTGACGCGGTGGGACGGAAGATGGTGATAACCACAGCCCCTGACGAGCAGTATGCCGATTTGAAAGGGGTTGGGATTGTTGACACGGTTACCGTCATTGCCGTGTATAAGGATTTTCCACAGAACACCTCTATGGCGTATTATGGGGTAATCCGTTGTTTCAAGTTGGATGAAATTGAGGTAGAAGGAGGGGAACGTTGCTACAAACTGGATGACATCAGGGGACATATATACTATAAGTTGAAAGAAAGATGTCAAATCGAGGAGTTTGTGCAGAAGGTTTTTGCGCAGTATCAGAATGAGTATCAGTCGTATATGTCAACCATGGACACCACCGGAGACTCGGAGTTGTGCTATACCGAACGTGCGCAGAAGTACGAGAATGCCCCCAAGGAGTGTGATTCGCTGTCGCTGGAACTGTTAAGCGAACAGGAACCCTATTGGCATTGGTATTATGGTTTCGATGAGGAGCATACTACGGTTGTTTCCAAGATGTTAGGCGTATTCGGCATCGTACTGCTGTTGCTCGCCTTTCTGAACTATACCAACTATGCTGCTGCGACCGTGCCGTTGTATTTACACAAGACGAACATCCGCAAGATCGAGGGTTGCTCCAACGCGCAGCTTCGTTGGGAGATGTTCGGTCGGTTTCTGCTCGGTGCTTTCATCGCGTTCGTTGTTGCTTTGGTCATCGTGGAGATCTGCGCCCGTACGAAGGTGATTCCTTTCGTGGATATTAGTCTGCAACTGGCTGACAATCTGCCCGCTGTATGGATTACGGCGGCGGTTACTTTTGCCGTGGCTCTGATCGCCTCCCTCTATCCGGTATTCTATTCCACGGACGCCGGCAATATTGACGCAGCGTTGAAGAAAAGTCTGTCAGACCCCACCAAGAGCGGCTGGTGGCGCAAGCTATTGCTTCGCCTGCAGACCACGCCGTCATCGGTATTGCAGTTCTATGCAACCTTTGCCATCACGCTTTTCCTCCTGCTTGTGCTTGTCCAAAACCATTCTATAAAAACCGCCGATTTGGGTTTTAATACCGAGAATGTATATGTTTCGGTAGGAAAGCTTTATAATACCGATTTTGCGGATGACGAAGGCGAAGTCAACATCGACCTGTACCGCTTGCAGGATAAGTTGGACTCCATTTCTGGAGTACAAGAGGTTACGTTTGCGATGGATCCTGTGTTGGGTTGGGGAGAGGTGGTTTCGAGACAGGGAATGCTTTTGGACGGGAATCAGATTACGCTTGTGTCCAGAGTAGTGTCGCCCAATTTCTTCGATTTTTTTGACATTGAAGTGGTAAAAGGAAGGGAACTGAAACGGCCTTTCGGTTCAATACCCGTGGAGTCGGTGGTGAATGAGTCGGCTTTGAAAGAGAATGAAGCGCTCTATTCAGATTCGTCACTGAGTCTCCTACGAGTGGTCGGTGTAGTGCGCGACTACCACAACCTGTCTTTGGTAGATGAGATAGAACCCTGTAAATATTACCCGTGGTCTTCTCATCTTGCAAGGGGGCTGCGTGACTGCTATTTCTATGTGAAGCTGAAAGAAGGGCAGTATGCGTCGCAAGTGGAGGATGAAATGAAGCGGAAGATGAACCTTGATGGTTTTGACGGGTTCAAGTTCGGACCACTCCAGTCGCTGAAGCCGGAAATTGACAAGGAATACCACAATGAGGACGACTTCGCCAAGCTGATGGCACTCTTCGTCGCGGTCACCCTGTTCGTCACGCTCACCGGCCTCTTGGGCATGGTGATGCTCGACTGCCACTACCGCCGCCGCGAGATGAGTCTGCGCCGCGTGTATGGCGCCTCCAAGGAGAATCTTCTGTGGCAGGTGGTCCGCAACATCCTCATCATCTGCGTGTTGTGCTTCGCCGCCGCCACGCCCTTGGCTGTCAGCCTCTTCCACAAATGGCAGCAGCACTTCGCCTACAAAGCTGACATCCCTGTTTGGCCCTTCCTGGCGACCTTCCTCGTCATCACCCTCCTCGCCCTCGGCATCACCGCGTGGCAGACGTTGCGGACGTTGAAGGATGCCCCGGTAGGGGCAGAAGCTCGGTAGGGCAGGGCGGTGGGGTGGAAATCGCGGCGCGGGAATGGTGACAGACGAGGGGATCAGGTGCTTCGCCGCGAAACGGGGATAGGATTCCGACGAGGGTCGCGCCAGGGATTGAAGGGGAAATGTTTTTTGCAGGAGGGCGTATGCGATACGCCCGTACGTAGGGGCGTATCGCATACGCCGCATACGCCCGAATCGTCCCGCCGGACATGTGTGATGGCAAAAAACATTGTACCGGAAAGCCCGACGGCGCGGCGAGATGAGACAACGTTGCGCGACGTTGGCTCGAGAATGTGTGATTGCGACGCTTGGAAGCGTCGCCCCCTGAGCCGCGCCGGGGCGCCCAAATAAAAAAAGAGAAAATAAAACAAAACGATATGAAAAACACAAGACCCACCAGCACCGCAACGGTGCTCAACATTCTCGGCCTCGCCACCGCCTTGGCCGTCTTTATGATCCTCATGGCGCAGGTCCGCTACGACCGCCGCTACAACCGCTGCCTCGCGGACTCCGAACGGATGTACCGCATGGAGGAGAACGATCTCGGACAGGGATACTCCCACTGGATAAATGACAGCGACATAACCGATTACCTCGACAGTCTCGATGAGGTGGAGTCCGTCTGTCAGCTTTCCGATTTGGATTACAACTACAAGTTGGAACATCCTGTTGAGGGAGTGGGAAGCCTGTCGAATATAACGCTCTATGACACGCTCTTCTTCGACTTTTTCGGATTCCAGTGCGTTGAGGGTGCGTTCAGCGAGCTGGATGACGATGAAGAGGTCGTGGTGCCCGAGTCGTTGGCCAAGAAACTTTTCCCCAAAGAGAGTCCTGTCGGGAAAACACTTTCCTTGCGAGACAGAGACAGGGGCAAAGACACCATTCTGCATCGAAAAGTCGTGGCTGTTTACAAGGATATGCCAGCGAATAACACTTTCGGCAACCCGCTGATTCTCATTAAAATGCCCCGCTGGGAATATAAAGCGGTGAAAGTCGATCAGGATTCGATTCAGGCGTTGTGGGACGGTCCCGGGAAATGTCACGCGATGGTCTGGGACATTGAGGGTCAGGAAGATTCTCTGTTCGCTAATGCTGAGCTTTACGGAGAGTCGTCGGAATCCGATCCGATTTCGCTCTCGGCCAGCAGTTACCAAGCGACGGGAGAACCTGAGTATAAAGACGTAACGCTCAGGGCCTCCTGCGATTCAACCAAACCTGCACCCGTGATGGCGAAGCGCGTATGGAAAGATTATCGCTGGGGCTCTATCTATTGCAAACTGAAGCCCGGCACCAACCCTGACACATTGGCTGCTATGTTGAAGGCTAAGTTCTACACCGAAAAAATGTGGAATTCTGCCCCGTCGGATGTGCGGTTGGTGGCCGCCAAAGACATCCATTTCGAGCCCGATGCCGAACGTGGTGGAAATCCCGATGCAGTGAGCCGTTTCGTGACCAACTGTCTGTCGGGCATCGCGTGGGCGGTACTCCTCATCGCCTTCTTCAACTTCGCCAACTTCGCGATCGCGGAGGCACCCCTGCGGATGCGTCGCGTGAACACCCGCAAGGTGCTCGGCGAGTCGGACGGCGCGATCTGGTGGTCGATGGCGAAGGGCTACGTCACGCTCTCACTCGTGGCCTTCCTCATCGCATTCATCGTCTTCCTGCTCTGCACCCGCTTGCCGGAAATCCCCATGCTGACCGCCCCCGTCACCTTCTCCGGCAATCTCTCTATCATCTTAACTACCTTATTGTTGTCCATTGTTGTCGGCGTTATCGTTTCCATCTACCCGACGCGAATGGTCACCGTTGTCTCCCCGGATGTCGCGTTGAAGGGCAACTACGGTTACTCTAAGACGGGGATTCGGTTGCGCACGCTCTTCATCGGGCTGCAATTCTTTCTCGCCTCTGTCATCCTGACCTGCACGTTGTATGTTGCTGTCCAAAACCGTTACCTCAAGCAGTATGACATGGGCTTCCAGACGCATAACATTCTGAATTACAGTGCGGATATTCGTTGGACGGACAGCATACCGTCATATATCCATGCGGTTGGACAACTGCCTGGCGTCGAAGATATAACGGCGGCATCGTGCAACATCGTGCGCAATTCTGGCTACGTGTTGTATGGGGAAATGCTCAAAGATCCTGATAGCGAAAAGGAACAGAAAGTCGAGTTCAATTGCATGCAGGTGAGCCCCAATTTTATGGAGTTCTTCGGGATACGGATGAGTGATGGAAGTACGTTCAAGAATTGCGAGATGACTAAGGGTCAGCGGTATGTCATCTTCAATAAGAAGGCCCAAAACCTTTATCACTTGCATTTGAATTGGTATTACGAGGGAATGTTTGATGTCTCGCGGACAACGCTCATCGGCATTGCGGAGGACTTCCATTTCCGTCCGCTGTTCGACACCATCCAGCCGTTGGGCATTGAGGTCGGGAAATACGGTCAGGTGTTGCGCCAATTCTTCATCAAGTACGAAGAGGGTGCCGACACTGCCGCGCTGATTCGGGAAATCCGCCGCATCTCGGCTGAATACGGTCACGAAACCGATTTAAAAGTCAGCACATTGGACGACGACATAGCGGGCTCTTACGCCAAGGAAGCGGGCCTCTCGAAAGGGCTGTTCATCCTTTGCGGCATTGCGGTGCTGCTCGCGTTGATGGGCGTGGCGGGGATGCTGCTGCTGGAGATGACCTACCGCCGTCCCGAGCTGGGCTTGCGGCAGATCTTCGGCTCCTCCACGGGACAGATGCTCGCCCGCGCCAACGGCAAGTACGCCCTCCTCTGCACCGTCGCCTTCCTGCTCTCCGTGCCCGTCAGCCTCCTGTTGCTCCGCCAGTGGCTGAAGCTGTTCGTCGCCCACGCCCCCATCGCCGTCTGGATTTTCCTCCTCGCGTACGTTATCCTGCTGGCGCTCACGGCGTTGGTCGTCACGGTGCAGTCGGCGCTGTCGTTGAGGTTTGAGCCGGTGGACACGGTGCGGGATAATTGATAATGGATAATTGATAATGGATAATTGTGGGGAATCGGACTGTAGAGGGCGTATCGCATACGCCTCGATGAAAATAACATCCTCCCACCCAAGATTCTCCCCATAAATCACGTTATTACTTATAGAAACCAATCACCAAAACCTTAACCATTATGAGAAAAATAACCCTGACCATTCTTTTGGTTGCCGCAGTGGCGGCAGCTTGGGCGCAGAAGCCCGACAAGAAAACCGTGAAGTTGGAGAAACAGCTCGTGGGGACTTTCGTGGAGGTGCCGGCAGGGCATTATATGATTTGCAGCGGCATTGACGATACGACGCGGGTGACCCTCGCGGCATTCCGAATGTTGGATGTGGAGGTAAGCAACGCATCGTATAATCTCTTCTTGGACGATCTGAAAGCAAAGGGACGAATGGCTGACTACGAGAAGGCCAAAATTGACACTGCCCGTGCAATGCCGGGGCTGCCAACCCATTACTTCACCCATCCAGCATATTCGCTATATCCCGTAGCATGTGTCAGCTATGAAGGGGCAATACTGTTTTGCAACTGGTTGACGGAGAAAATGGGCGACGAGTGGGAATATACCCTACCTACGAGAGAGCAATGGAAATATGCCGCCCGAAGTGGAAAGGCGTCAGGCTTCCAATACTCGATGGGCTATGATGAGATTTTCCCTGACAGGAACGGGAATCCTATGTACACCTATTTGATGGTGAACGATGCTTGCATCACTATGCGGGATGGACATTTGGAAATCATAGACAAACCTTTTGGCAGATATGAGATAGAGAGACGCGCATTAGAGTATCGATTACCAACCCATATCTATTCGCATCACCCTAACGATCTCGGTTTGTTCAACATGTGCGGTAACGTGGCGGAGATGGCCTATGAGCGCGGCGTCGCATACGGCGGAAGCTACCTCGACCCCGGTTACGACATCCGCATCGACAGTGAGAAGCCCTACGACGGCCCGTCCCCGCTGGTCGGATTCAGGGTGATTGCGGTGAGGAAAAAATGAGACGATGGAAAACGATGAAATAATACGTGAAGATACGAGCGATACGCGGAGATTATTTTATCTCCATGTATCGCGCGGATCTGCATGTATAATTCCCTAATACATACTTAAACTTCAAAAACCATAACAACATGAAAAAGCTCATCACCATCGTCATCCTGACAGCTTGCGCCTGTCTTCCTTCCTTTTCACAAACCACCGAATATTCGCGGAGCGAGTCCGTCTGGTTTGAGGTGCGTAACGACACCGCGAATCCTTGCCGCTACACCGAGGACAACAAAATCTATCAGGCGGAACGGGAGTTCACCTTCGGGTTCCGCTATTACGATCCGCAGGGCAAAGAACGCTATATGCGGTACGAACGTATTCCAAAACAGGGATATGAACTTACGGAAACCGGCGACACCAACACATATACCTATTATAAGGCGGATTTCTCCTTTTCTGATGTCTTCAACCCTAAAGATTCTTGCATCAATCGTTATGAGTTGGAAGTCTTATGCACAGCAAAGCCTTTCAGTAAAGATTATAATCAAACGGTGGAGGCTTTTTATTTCTTGTATGATGATCAACAATCGAGATGGCCATTGTCGTATTCCGGTATCGTAGAAAATGAACGGAATTTATGGATGCATCCCATTAGGAATTGTCTTTTCAGGATTCTTGAGCTCAATCCGTTCCCTTACATCCAATATCCCGTTGAAAAAGGGAAGAGCTGGAAGTGGAAGCTCACCATCGGTAGTCATTGGGGCGACGAGCGTTGGAAGACATGGACGGGGAAAATCGTCAATAAGTACAAATACCAGATTACCGACACCGCATGCGAAGTAGTCACGCCGATGGGCACGCTTCCCTGCGTGAAGGTGGAGGCAGTTGCCAAAAGCCGCATCGGAAAAACTTACCTCACAGCCTATTACAACGACACCTACGGTTTTGTCAAAATGGACAACACCAACATTGACGGATCAAGGATTGTCATTGATTTGGTGGGGGTGAATTTTTAGATGTAAGACATGGAGATGGTCGGCTTCAGGGTGATTGCGGTGCGGAAGAAGTGAACAGGATATCTGTCGGGTTCAAAAAAATTGTATCTTTGCACTGCAAAAATGGTCGGATAATATGACTATTTTTGCAGTAGAACGTATTAAAAAGATAGACGATGATTATACAAAGAGATCAGTATATCAGTGAGTTGTTGAGCAAAAGATGGAACGGGAAAGTGAAAATCATTACGGGCATACGCCGTTGTGGAAAATCGTTCCTGCTCTTCACGCTTTACAAGGATCACCTGTTGAACGAAGGGGTGACGCAGGAGTGTTTCGTGGAGCTGGCATTAGACAAGAAGGCACATGTAAAGTACAGGAATCCCAACGAACTATACGATTATGTGCTCCGAAAGACGAAGGATGACGAGAAGCGTTACTACGTCTTCATCGATGAGATTCAGCTGTCGTATAAAGTGAAAAACGAGGATGTGGACGAACGGTTGGTTCCCGAAGAAGATCGTGATATGCTCTACACCACTTTCTACGATATCCTGAACGACCTGATGGCACGCAAAAATCTCGACATCTATGTCACCGGTTCGAACAGCAAGATGCTCTCAAAGGACATCGTGACCAACTTCCGCGACCGTGGGTCGGAAGTTAAAGTATATCCATTGTCGTTCAAGGAGTTCTTTCCCGTTTCGGGAATGGAGAAGGCAGATGCGCTGGAGGAATACCTGACCTACGGCGGGATGCCGTTGGCGGTGTTGGAAAAGGACGAAACGGAGAAGCGAAAATACCTGAAAGGACTCCACAAGAGAGTCTATATCAAGGACATCGTGGAACGGTACAAGCTGAAGGATGACGAGGTTCTGGATGCGCTGATCAACGCGCTTTCGTCAGCTGTGGGCTCCCTGACCAACCCGCACAATCTGGCCAATGCGGCAGGCACGCTGATGAAACGCAACACTTCGGACAATACCATCAAAAACTATCTGGACTATTTGGAGGAAGCATACCTTTTCGTGAGTGCGAAGCGGTTTGATGTGAAGGGAAAACGCTATTTCGAGAACACACTGAAATACTATTCGATGGACACTGGTCTGCGAAACGCCAAGCTGAACTTCCGACAACAGGAAAAGTCGCACCTGATGGAGAACATGATTTTCATCGAGCTCCTCCGCAGAGGCTTCAGTGTGGATGTGGGCGTGGTGGAGCTGACCCGCGTGAAGGACGGCAAGAGGCAACAGTCGCAATACGAGATCGATTTCGTTGTCAATACGGGTCGCGAAAAAGTCTATATCCAATCGGCATTGAACGTGGACACTGAGGAGAAACGTAGTCAGGAAACCTTCTCGTTGAAAAATTCGGGCGACTTCTTCCGCAAGATTGTTATTGTGGATGGAAACGCGAAGCCTTGGACCGATGAAAACGGCATTGTGTATATGGGCGTTATTCCGTTCCTGTTGGAAGAAAACCTGATATAGATACTTTTTCCGCATGTATAGACACACTCCTCCCCGATGGTCGGCTTTAGAGTGATTGCGGTGCGGAAGAAGCAATTATGAATGCTGAATGTTGAATTATGAATGCTGAATGTTGAATTATGAATGCTGAATATAGAATGTAAAATTAAGAATGAAAAACATCATCTTGTCACTTCTCGGATGTACGCTTTTCCTCGTCACATCCGCGCAACCGAAAAAGATCACCATTGCCGTGAACGACAAGGTCAAAAT
>JAGCVQ010000097.1 GCA_017962275.1 Bacteroidales bacterium | reverse complement strand
GGACAAGACCGGACACTATGAGCGGACTATGCAACAACTTCACGAAAAATACGGCAGCAACGGCTATCTCAAACTTTGGTTCACCGACTCGCCCAATGCCAAGCGTCTGGAGTCTCTGCGCCAAATCATCGACGACGAGCCGCAACTCCGCCGATTTTTCAACGAATATTGGGAGAGCATTATCAAACACTAACTAAACTACGATGAGCAATCCTTCCATCCTTCGTGTTGTCATCCTTTACCTCGTCGCCATCAACGTGGTCACTTTCCTCTTGTACGGCATCGACAAGTTCAAGGCGAAGCGGTTGAAATGGCGCATCCCGGAGTCGGTCTTGTTGGGACTTGCGGTCATTGGCGGCAGCGTCGGGGCTTGGTTGGGGATGATGGTTTGGCGCCACAAGACCCAGCATAAGAAATTTAGGTATGGGATCCCATTGATACTGGCCATGCAAATTGCCATTCTGATCTTGGTGTCGTGCAAGACCGAGCAGGCGGTGGAAACAGTCAAGCCACTGCCGGAAAATCGATATGTTCCCGAACACTCGCCGGATGTGTTCCTGATATCGTATGATGCGGAAACCGGGAAGGAACCCGTCTTGAAAGCCATCAAGAAATACAGGTGTGAGATTGTTTACGATTACCATACCTTCAATGGAATGGCACTGAAGAAACCCGAGGACAAAACGTTGGAGGAGACTATGCAGTATTTCAGAGGGGTGAAGGGTGTGTTGACGGTGGAGTATGACTATATCACACGCCTCGACGACCCGGTCAGGCCGAAATTGGAGGAGCGATAGGGTAACTAGCAATAAAACACCAATATGAAAAAACTAACAAAACAAGTATCTTTGCCGTCGGAATAGAATCTTGTTAATCAAAATTAAGAATTGAAAATTATGAAAAATTGTAAAAGGTTGATTTTTAGCATTTTGTTTTTGATGTGTATGGGATGGTCGCCGCTGGTGAATGGGCAGGAGTTGAAGGAGGCCGTTTTGCCTGAGAAGGATGCCAGCCAGTTTGTGAACATCACCGACGTGGTGCCGGACGTGATTCTGGAAATCCGCTATTACAGCACCTACAATTTTGTGGGTCAGCGCATTGACGGCTACTTGCAGCCCACCGCCCTGATGACCAAACGGGCTGCCGACAGTCTGAAGGCCGTGAGCGACGACGTGATGCGCATGGGCTACCGACTGAAGATTTACGACGCCTACCGTCCGCAGATGGCCGTGGACCACTTCGTGCGCTGGGCCGCCAATGTGCCCGACACGATGATGCGGCAGTACTTCTACCCCGAAGTGGATAAGAGTCGGTTGTTCGAGTTAGAGTACATCATGGCAAAGAGTGGTCACACCCGCGGCTCCACCGTCGATCTCACCCTCTTCGACATGACCACCGAAAAGGAGGTCGATATGGGCGGCACCTTCGACTGGTTCGGCGAGGAGAGCCATCCCGACTTCGGCGGCGACCCCGAGACGGGTATCTTTAACGGGAAACCGTCCCCTGCCGGCCGCACCATCACCGAGGAGCAGTTCCGCAACCGCATGATCTTGCGGGCGGCGATGCTGCGTCACGGTTTCAAACCCCTCGACAGCGAATGGTGGCACTTCACCTTGAAGGACGAGCCCTATCCGGAAACGTATTTTGAGTTTCCGGTGAAAGAGTTGAGGTAGCTGTTATCCCTTATTCATTTTAGCTGGAATAATCCTATCCACAATCACCACATCTTCTTCAATGTGGTATATGTAAATCCATCGGCGATTGTGTGAAACCATCCGTCTTGCATCGGGATGTATTTGCCGTAATGTTTTGGATGAAGTTCGTGCTGTGAAGTTGGCATAAACTGAAAGAGAGTTTATTTCTGCTCGCATAGCATTCGCATAACGGACAGCACCTTCTTCAGACATCATATTGTGCAGGAAAATGCGCAATGCCCCCATGTCATTGAGAGCTTTCTGACTGATTCTAACCTCAAATACATTCATAGTCAGAGCGAACCAAAGAGATTAAATCATCAAAAAACTCATCAACAGACACCGTGTTCTCCATAATCTTTGCCTTGTGAGAAGATTGCAGGGAAGGTGATTCGGAATTGTTTTTTACGCCGTAAGGCGACTTTGGCTCTTCCACTTTATGTGGTTTCTTTTGTCTTTTTTGGTATTCTTTTTTCATATTCTTTTGTTTTATTTTAGTGCTGCAAAAATAATATTTTTCTGTTTACAGCAAACAGATTTGTTTTTTTTCTGTTTGATAATCGTGGACTGTTCCCTTTTGCCTAAAAAAACGTACTTTTGCCGACAAAACGATTATGTACAATATGAACAGAAGCACCTTACCGCTCCGAATCCTTATCACACTGTTGTGCCTCTTCTCCTTGCCACCCATGGTGAAAGGCACGGGACCGAAGAAGCCGCTCAAGTGTGTGGCTCCCGCCTATTTGAAGCCGGGCGACAAGGTGGCGATCATCACCCCTTCGTATTATGGTTCTATAGAGAAAACTCGCCAAGCGGTCAAGGTGCTGCGCAGTTGGGGGTTCGAGCCGGTCATCGGACCGAATGTGGGAAAACAATATCTTACCCAATATGCCGGGACTGCGGAGCAACGCTATGCAGACCTTCTCTGGGCACTCAATGATCCCAGTATCAAGGCCATTGTTTGCGAAAGGGGTGGCTACGGTTCGCTGCATCTGCTGACTGTACAGATGCGGCAGGAGATGGCAGCCTCGCCCAAATGGATTCTGGGCTATAGCGATGCCACAACACTGCTGGGCATGGAAAACAGTGCCGGCGTGATGAGCATTCACAGTGTGATGGGCTGCAATATTGCGAGCCGGGGCGGTGCCGACCTCTCCTGCACGCTCCTGCGCGACTTGCTCAAAGGCCAAGTGCCGCAGTATGAACTGCCCGCCCATCCGCTTAACATCACAGGGCAGGCCACGGGCACGCTGGTAGGTGGCAATCTCGCCACCTTGGTTCCGCTGCTTGGCACTCCGGCCGATCCCGTCACAGACAGCATCATCCTCTTTTTGGAAGAGGTGGAGGAGACCTACCATAGTATTGACCGTCTTTTTAATATGTTGATGCTAAACGGAGTGCTTGCGAAATGTAACGGAATAATACTGGGCGATTTCACCGACTGCGAGGACGATCTCGGATACGGAAGCGTGGAGGCGATGCTGCGCAAGTATATTGCGCCGTACAACATTCCATTGCTCTGCGGTTTCCCCGCAGGTCACGAAAAGGTGAACTTGCCGCTCGTGATGGGTGCGCCCGTCACCCTCAATGTGCGCGATGATGGTGCCACCCTCACCTTCGACATCCCTGGTGTTCAGAAAACGGTACGCACCGAAGGACTGCGCAAGCAGCCGATGACAGCACAGGATGTTTCCGTAATTATGACCATCCAAGAGGCTAAGTTTATCGAATGGCAGGACATTAAGCCCTCCAAAGACACGATCTTGGTGAGACTGTACTGGAAATTGGCGAAAGAGGAACTGTTGGACTTTTCGCTGGAAGATTTGAAGAAAGCCATACATTCCGTTTGTCCGGATAATGACCGTTTCGAACTCACCTATTGGGATTATCACATTGAAGATGAGTCCTCGTATCTTGCTGCAAGAAGAGGGACGTTCTTGTGCCAGCAAATGGATTCCATTTGTCCAAACAGTATCTCAAAAATCACCATCAAGCAAGAAACCATTGCAAGATATACCGAAGAGCAGCCCGGTTATAAGGTTTTGATGATTTGTCCGGTGCGGGAGTGATAATTAAAATAATTCGCCGAAAATCGAAAAAATCCAAGGGAAAAACAGCATCAAGCCGCTCACTACACCGCCTGATACCCGCCGTTCTTCTTCGACCCCACATATTCGATGCGCCCCTGCTTGCGGAGTTCGGCGAGACAGCGTTCCACGGTGCTCAGCGAAAGGGAAGTTTCAGCGATGATTTCGGTGGAACGGGTGCCGGGGTGCGACTGGATGAAGGCGAAAACGGTCTCTTGCTTCTCTTGCGAAGGGTTGACGGGGTGTCGTCTC
>JAGCVQ010000096.1 GCA_017962275.1 Bacteroidales bacterium | reverse complement strand
GTGTCGCCCGGATCCTCGATCTCCATCTTGCGCATCATCTGACGCACAATGACTTCGAAGTGCTTGTCGTTGATCTTCACACCTTGCAGACGATAGACCTCCTGAATCTCATTGATGATGTACTCCTGCACCTTCTGCGCACCCTTGATGTTCAGGATATCGACAGGGGTGAGAGAACCTTCGGACAGCGGCGTACCAGCCTTCACGAAGTCGTTCTCCTGGGCCAAAATCTGCTTGGAAGTCGGGATGAGATAGGTCTTGGCGCCCTCGCCGGAATCCACACGCGGGGTAATCTTCACCACACGGTTACCACGTTTCAGCTTCTTCTCGAAGGAAACGACACCGTCGATTTCAGACACCACAGCGGGATCGGAAGGATTACGGGCCTCGAACAGCTCGGTCACGCGCGGCAGACCGCCCGTGATATCGCCGGACTTACCGAAGGAACGCAGAATCTTGACCAGAATCTCACCGGAATCGATGACCTGACCCTCTTCCACGGCCAGACGGGCACCCACGGGAACGTCGAAGCTCTTGATGATGTCACCATCCTCATCGACGATGTTGATACCGGGGTTCTTAGTCTTCAGACGGCTCTCAATAATCACCTTGTCGTGAATATTGGTCTGCTCGTCAGTCTCCACACGGTAGGTCACGCCCTCGATAATATCGTTGAACTGGACCTTACCGGCCACGTCGGACAGAATCACGGCGTTGAACGGATCCCAATCAGCGATCAGGTCGCCCTTCTTGATGCTGTCACCGTGCTTGAAGTAGAGGTTAGAACCGTAAGGCACGTTCGCAGAGGAAAGGGCCACACCGGTCTTCACGTCAATAATCTTGATTTCAGCGGTACGACCGATGACCTTATAGTAGAACTTGCCCAGATCGTCGGTTTTCTCCAGAGCGCGAAGCTCGTCGATGCTCAGCACACCGTCGTAGGTGGCGATGATGCTGCTGTTGGCGGCCACGTTACCGGCCACACCACCAACGTGGAACGTACGCAGGGTCAGCTGAGTACCAGGCTCACCGATGGACTGTGCAGCAATCACGCCGACAGCCTCACCGATCTGAACCATCTTGCCGGTGGCCAAGTTACGGCCGTAGCACTTCTGGCAGATACCGTGCTTGGATTCGCAGGTCGGAACCGAACGAATTTCCACCTCCTCAATGGGAGAATCCTCAATAATCTGACAGTATTCCTCGGTCAACTCCTCGCCGGCGCGGATAATCAGCTCGCCAGTCTGGGGATGATAGACATCGTGCAGCGTCACACGACCCAAAAGACGGTCGTACAACGTCTCTACCACCTCTTCGTTGTTCTTCAACGCGCTCACGGTCATGCCGCGCAACGTACCGCAGTCTTCCTCGTTGATAATCACATCGTGAGAGACATCGACCAAACGACGGGTCAGGTAACCAGCGTCAGCGGTCTTCAAAGCGGTATCAGCCAAACCCTTACGAGCACCGTGCGTAGAAATGAAGTACTCTTGCACGGAAAGGCCTTCCTTGAAGTTGGACAAAATGGGGTTCTCAATAATCTCACCGCCGGATGAGCCAGCCTTACTGGGCTTTGCCATCAAACCACGCATACCGGACAGCTGACGAATCTGCTCCGCAGAACCACGGGCACCGGAATCACGCATCATGTGCACCGGGTTGAAGCCCTGACGGTCCTCCTCGATTTCTTTCATCAAAATCTTGGACAGACGGGCGTTGCACTGCGACCACACGTCAATCACCTGGTTGTAACGCTCGGTGTTGGTGATGAAACCCATGTTGTAGTTCATGGTGATTTCATCCACCTGGGCGTTGGCTTCGGCAATGAGCTGCGGTTTGGCGGACGGCACAATCACGTCGCCGAGGTTGAACGACATACCGCCTTCGTAAGCCATACGGTAACCGAGGCTCATGATGTCGTCCAGGAATTGGGTACAAGATTTGTTGCCGCACTTGATGAGCACGTCGCCGATGATGTCGCGCAACGCCTTCTTGGTCAGCAACATATTGATATAGCCATAATCCTTCGGCACCACTTGGTTGAACATCACACGACCCACGGTCGTATCGACGATCTTTTGGGTACCCTGCCCGTCAATATCGACACGGCATTTGATTTTGGCGTTCAGATGAACTTTCTTCTCGTTATAGGCAATCATCACCTCTTCCGGTCCGTAGAAGATACCGCCTTCGCCGGGAACCTTGTGGTCGGGCGTGGAGGGCAGTTCCTTCGTGATGTAGTACAGACCCAAGACCATATCCTGAGAAGGCACGGTCACAGGGGCACCGTTAGCCGGGTTGAGGATGTTGTGGGAAGCCATCATCAGCATCTGGGCCTCCATGATGGCGGCGTTGCCCAGCGGCACGTGCACAGCCATCTGGTCACCGTCGAAGTCGGCGTTGAATGCCGTACAGCACAACGGGTGCAGACGGATGGCCTTACCCTCGACTAATCTCGGCTGGAACGCCTGAATACCCAGACGGTGCAACGTAGGAGCACGGTTCAGCAACACAGGGTGACCCTTCAGGATGTTCTCCAAAATCTCCCACACGACGGGATCCTTGCGATCCACAATCTTCTTAGCGGATTTCACCGTCTTCACAATACCTCTTTCGAGGATCTTGCGGATGACGAACGGTTTGAACAGCTCGGCAGCCATATCCTTCGGCAGACCGCACTCGTTCAAGTGCAAGTCGGGACCGACGACGATGACGGAACGACCGGAGTAGTCAACACGCTTACCCAGCAAGTTCTGACGGAAGCGGCCTTGCTTACCCTTCAGGCTGTCGGAGAGGGACTTCAACGCACGGTTGGATTCCGTTCTCACCGCGCTGGATTTCTTGGAGTTATCGAACAAAGAGTCAACAGCTTCCTGCAACATACGTTTTTCATTACGCATAATCACATCGGGAGCCTTGATCTCCATGAGACGTTTCAGACGGTTGTTACGAATGATGACACGACGGTAGAGGTCGTTGAGGTCGGAGGTGGCGAAACGACCGCCATCCAACGGCACCAAAGGACGCAACTCCGGCGGAATCACCGGCACGATCTTCACGATCATGCGCTCGGGACGGTTGTCGGCGCGCTTACGGCTGTCGCGGAACGCTTCGAACACGTGCAGACGCTTCAGCAGGTCTTTCTTACGCTGTTGAGAGGTCTCGCGGTTCGCACGGTCACGCAATTCGTAAGACTCGGCATCCAGATCCACCTTGCACAACAGGTCGTACAAAGCTTCCGCACCCATCTTGGCGATGAACTTGTTGGGATCGGTGTCTTCCAAAAGACGGTTGTCGGCCGGCAGCTTCTCCACGATGTCGAAATACTCCTCTTCCGTCAGCAGCTTGCCCTTCTTGATTTCGTCGCTTTCGAGAATACCGCCTTGAATCACGATGTACTTCTCGTAATAGACCACAGCCTCCACCTCTTTGGTGGCAAGTCCTAACAGGGCACCGATCTTGTTGGGCAGGGACTTGAAGAACCAGATGTGGGCCACGGGCACAACCAACTGGATGTGTCCCATGCGCTCACGACGCACTTTGCGTTCGGTAACTTCCACACCGCAACGGTCGCAAATGACGCCCTTGTAACGGATTCTCTTGTACTTGCCGCAGTGGCACTCCCAGTCCTTCATCGGTCCGAAGATCTTCTCGCAGAACAGGCCGTCACGTTCGGGCTTCAGCGTCCGGTAGTTGATGGTCTCCGGCTTTAGCACCTCGCCGTGCGATTGCTCAAGAATGGTCTCGGGCGATGCCAGACTGATGGTTATTTTATGAAACTCCTTACGAGTGTTATTATCTTTTCTGAGAGCCATTTTCTTTCAGCTGTTTAATTCTTAATCAAATTTAATATCCAGGCACAGGCCGCGCAACTCATTGACCAACACGTTGAAGGATTCGGGAATGCCGGAAATCGGCATGTTGTCGCCCTTCACGATGGCCTCGTAAGCCTTGGCTCTGCCGACCACGTCGTCGGACTTCACGGTCAGAATCTCCTGCAGCACGTTGGAGGCACCGTAGGCCTCGATAGCCCACACCTCCATCTCACCGAAACGCTGGCCACCGAACTGGGCTTTACCGCCAAGGGGCTGTTGCGTAATCAGAGAGTAAGGTCCGATGGAACGGGCGTGCATCTTATCATCGACCATGTGGTGCAGCTTCAGGTAGTAGATATAGCCCACCGTCGCCTTCTGATGGAACGGTTCACCCGTTTCACCGTCGTACAGCTGAGTGCTACCGTTTTCAGGCAGACCAGCGTTACGCAGGATCTCGTTGATTTGGTCGAGCGACGCACCGTCGAAAATCGGGGTGGCGTACTTCACACCCGTGTTCTTACCTGCCCAAGCCAAAATGGTCTCGTAAATCTGACCGAGGTTCATACGGGAAGGCACGCCCAGCGGGTTCAGCACCACATCGACAGGACGGCCGTCGGCGAGGAACGGGAGGTCTTCCTGACGCACGATCTTAGCCACACAACCCTTGTTACCGTGACGACCGGCCATCTTGTCACCCACACGCAGTTTGCGTTTGTTGGCGACATAGACCTTGGCCATTTGCACAATACCCGAAGGCAGTTCGGTACCGATGGTGGCGTCGAAAATCTCACGCGTGCGGCGGGACTCGACATCGCGCACCTTCACCAAGTAGTTGCGGATAATCTGGGCCACCATGCCGTTCACGCGACTGTCGTTCGTCCACTTGGAAACGGAAACCGTCTTGTAGTCGATGGTGTTCAGCAGCTTCTGGGAGAACTTGGAGCCTTTTTGCACGATGGGTTCCTTGGTGTCGGCGCAGATCACATGTGCGACCTTGCCTTCCAGCACCTTGTAGAGCTTGCCCACCAGCACCTCTTTGAGGCTGTCCAACTCGCCCTGATATTTCCCTTTGATTTCCTCTTCGATGTCTTTGTCTTTCGCCTTGGACTTTCTGTCCTTGATGAGGCGGGACATGGACTTGGCACCGATAACCACGCCACGCATGGCTGGGGGCGCCTTGAGGGAGGCATCCTTCACATCGCCGGCCTTGTCGCCGAAGATGGCGCGGAGCAGCTTCTCCTCAGGAGTCGGATAGGATTCGCCCTTCGGCGTGATCTTACCGATCAGGATATCGCCCTCCTTGACCTCAGCACCCACACGAATCAGACCATCTTCATTCAGGTCTTTCGTGGTCTCCGTGGAGACGTTCGGGATATCGTTGGTCAGCACCTCCTGGCCGCGTTTCGTGTCGCGAACCTCAAGGGTGAAGGATTCAATATGAATAGATGTATATAAGTCGTCGGTGACTGCCTTTTCGGAAATCACGACAGCATCCTCGAAGTTGTAGCCCTTCCAAGGCATGAAGGCCACCATCAGGTTGCGACCCAGAGCCAGCTCACCATTCTCGGTGGCGTAACCTTCGGTCAGCACATCGCCCTTCTTCACTTTCTGTCCCTTCACCACGATGGGACGCTGGTTGAAGCAAGAGTTCTGGTTGGTTCTTCTGAACTTCAGCAGCTGATAGTTCTTCACGTTGGAATCGAAACTGATCAGAGCCTCAGTGTCGGTGCGCTCATACTCAATCTCAATATGCTGGGCGTCAACGGATTTCACCACGCCATTGCCCTCAGCGAGCAACACCACGCGGGAATCCACGGCCACGCGATGCTCCAAACCGGTACCCACAATAGGTGCTTCGGGACGGAGCAAAGGCACAGCCTGACGCATCATGTTGGATCCCATCAACGCACGGTTAGCGTCGTCGTTCTCGAGGAACGGAATCAGGGATGCAGCGATAGAAGCAATCTGGTTGGGAGCGATATCGATCAAGTCAATATCCTCGCGCGGCAAGATCGGGTAATCAGCCAAACGACGGGCTTTTACCTTCTCGCCGAGCAAACCATCCTCGTCCATCGGCGTGTTAGCCTGGGCGATACGTTTGTTGTCCTCCTCCTCAGCGGTCAGGAAGATGGGTTCTTCGTCGAAGCGGACGCGGCCGTTGTCAACGCGACGATACGGGGTCTCGATGAAACCGAGCTCGTTGATGCGGGCGAAGACACAGAGGGAGGAAATCAAACCGATGTTCGGACCTTCAGGGGTCTCGATCGTACAGAGACGGCCGTAGTGGGTATAGTGTACGTCACGCACCTCGAAACCGGCACGCTCACGAGACAGACCTCCGGGACCCAAAGCCGAAATTCTGCGCTTGTGCGTGATCTCGGACAGCGGGTTGGTCTGGTCCATGAACTGTGACAGCTGGTTGGTGCCGAAGAACGAGTTCACCACGGACGAAAGGGTCTTGGCATTGATGAGGTCCTGCGGATAGAAGGACTCGTGGTCACGCACGTTCATCTTCTCACGGATGGTGCGGGCCATGCGGTTCAGGCCAAGGCTGAACTGGTTGTATAATTGTTCGCCGACGGTGCGGACACGTCTGTTGCTCAGGTGGTCGATATCATCGACTTCCGTCTTGGAGTTGATCAGCTCCACCAAGTAACGGATAATGGAGATGATGTCCTCGTTCGTGAGCACGCCCGTTTCCATCGGGATGTCAAGGTTCAGTTTTTTGTTGATGCGGTAACGACCCACCTCGCCGAGATCGTAACGTTTCTCGGAGAAGAAGAGCTTGTCGAGCGTGGCGCGGGCGGTCTCCTCGTCGGGAGCCTGCGTGCTCTTGAGCTGCATGTAGATATACTCGATAGCCTGTTTGCCCGAGTTGGTGGGGTCTTTCTGCAACGTGTTGAAGATCACGGAATAGTCAACCTGCTTGTCATCCTGCTTGTGGAACAGCACGGTCTTGATGTTGGCATCAGCCACCATGTTGATGTGATCTTTCTCAAAAATGGTTTCGCGGTCGATGATCACCTCGGTTCTCTCGATGTTGACCACCTCACCGGTCTCGTCATCTACAAAGTCCTCGTACCAGGTCTTGGTGACAGCAGCCGCCAGTTTCTGACCGACATACTTCTTGAGGTTGGCTTTCGACGCTTTGACCTCCTCGGCGATGTCGAAAATGCTGAGAATGTCCTTATCGGTCTCATAGCCGATGGCGCGCAGCAGCGTGGTGACCGGCAATTTCTTCTTACGGTCGATGTACGCATACAGCACGTTGTTGATGTCGGTAGTGAACTCCATCCATGAGCCCTTGAACGGGATGATACGGGCGGAGTAAAGCGGCGTACCGTTGGAGTGGTACGAAAATCCGAAGAACACGCCGGGGGAGCGGTGCAGCTGCGACACCACCACGCGCTCGGCGCCGTTGATGATGAACGTGCCGCTCGGGGTCATGTAAGGGATCATGCCCAGATAGACCTCCTGCACGCGGGCCTCCTCGAAGCCCTCGTGTTCCTCGTCGTTGCATTTCAGCTGCAACTTGGCCTTCAGTGGAACACTGTATGTCAAACCTCTTTCGAGGCACTCGTCCATGGAGTAGCGCGGAAAATCGATGTAATAGTCCAGAAACTCCAGAACGAAGCAATTTCTTGCGTCGGTAATCGGAAAATTCTCGGAGAACGCCCGATACAAGCCCTCATTCTTGCGCGATTCCGGGTCCGTGTCGATCTGGAAGAATTCCTGGAACGACTTCAGCTGGATGTCAAGGAAATCCGGAAAATCAACGGGTCTCGTTGTCGCGAAACTAATTCTGTTATTTTTTGTAGTTGACAAGGCTGTTTGATTTTAATTGACGAAAATACTGATTATTAGCTCTTTAGCAAAACACCAATCAGCAGGTGTTATAAAACAGCAATAAGAACAAGGCTTCCACACGTGGTGGAAGCGTTGTTCTTTTGCTTGGGGTCTGGGTTGAAACTATTTAATCTCAACCTCGGCGCCGGCCTCTTCGAGGGATTTCTTGAGGGATTCAGCCTCTTCCTTGGAGATGCCTTCCTTCACAGCCTTGGGAGCACCATCAACAAGCTCCTTGGCTTCCTTCAGTCCGAGGCTGGTGAGTTCCTTCACCAACTTCACAACCTGCAGCTTTTGGCCACCGGCGGCTTTCAGGATCACGTCGAACTCGGTCTTCTCCTCAGCGGCGGCAGCGCCACCGGCGGCGGGACCAGCGGCCACTGCAACTGCGGCGGCTGCGGGCTCAATGCCGTATTCGTCCTTCAAAATTTGAGCTAACTCGTTAACTTCCTTAACGGTCAAGTTCACTAATTGTTCTGCAAATGCTTTCAAATCTGCCATAATGTTATTTTTTTAATTGTTTTTACTTGTTTGAATTGTTTGTTTGTTGTTTTTTACTCTCTTTCCGAAAGTGTTTTGACGATACCGGCCAATTTGCCGCCGCCCGACTGCAAAGCAGAAACAACCTGCTTGGCGGGTGATTGCAGCAATGCCACGATGTCGCCGATCAATTCCTCGCGGGACTTGATGTTGCAAAGGGCCTCAAGTTGGTCGTCGCCGATATAAACGGCTTCCTCAATGAAGGCGGCCTTGATGAGGGGCTTCGCGTTTTTCGCCCGGAAGTCCTTGATCAACTTCGCGGGCACGTTGCCGGTGTTGCACAGCATGACCGCCGTCGGGCCGTTCAGAGTCTCATACAACTCGGAATAGTCCTTTTCCGACTGGTCCATGGCGCGTTTCAGAAGGGTGTTCTTCACCACTTTCAGTTTCACGTCCTTGCTGAAGCACAACTTGCGCAACTGGTTGACTGTGCTAACTGTGAATCCGGAAATATCCGTCACATAAACATGAGAATAGTTAGCCAAGTCCTGGGAAATCTCTTCAATAATCTGACTTTTTTGTTCTTTGTTCATAACTAACTAATCTAAATTATAATGTAACTGATTTGGGATCCACCTGCACGCCGGGACTCATCGTGGTGGAGAGATAGATGCTCTTGATGTAGGTACCCTTCGCGCTGGTCGGTTTCAACTTGATCACCGTGGAGAGCATTTCGCGAGCGTTGTCGGTCAGTTGCTCCACAGAGAAACGGTTTTTACCGATTGACGTGTGGATGATACCATACTTGTCCACCTTGAAGTCGATCTTACCGGCTTTCACTTCAGACACGGCCTTACCAATGTCCATCGTCACGGTGCCGGATTTCGGGTTGGGCATCAAGCCGCGGGGACCGAGGATTCTACCCAGGGCACCGATCTTCGGCATCACGCTCGGCATGGTGATGATGACATCAACATCTGTCCAGCCGCCCTTGATCTTATCGACGTATTCTTCCAAGCCCACGAAATCAGCGCCTGCAGCCTTTGCCTCTTCCTCCTTGTCGGGAGTGCAGAGCACCAACACGCGAACCACTTTACCCGTTCCGTGCGGCAGAGTCACGATACCACGCACCATCTGGTTGGCCTTTCTCGGGTCAACGCCCAGGCGGACGTCGATGTCGAAGGAAGCGTCAAACTTGGTGTAGGTAAGGTTCTTCACCACCTCGATAGCCTCGGGCAGAGCGTATTGCTTGCTCTTATCAAATTTAGCAAAAGCCTCTTTGCGTTTTTTTGATATCTTAGCCATTTGTTTGATTTTTACTTGTTAATTAATTTTGCTCGAAAGGATTCTG
>JAGCVQ010000095.1 GCA_017962275.1 Bacteroidales bacterium | reverse complement strand
GTTCATTGCGGCGAAGTTAGCGATGTCGCTGAGCAGACAGGTGGTCTTCACCACGTTGTCGAAGGTGTAGCCGGCCTCGTCGAGGATGGCGGCGATGTTCTTCATCACCTGCTCGGTCTGGGCGGTAATGCCCTCGGGCACGGTGCCGTCGGCGGGATTCACGGGAATCTGTCCGGAGATGAATAACATGCCGTTGGCTTCAATGGCCTGGCTGTACGGGCCGATGGCGGCCGGTGCGTTGTTGGTGTGGATGACTTTCTTCATAATGGGTTATTTTTTATGGCGCAAAAATAATATTTTTACCGATTGTAGGGCTGTCGCATTGCGGCAGCCCTACAGGACGATTGCGGCATTTCCACAGGTAATTTACACGTACATATTCACGATCATCTCGTACAATTCCTGACGGCCGCTAATCTGTTTCGGCTCAGGCAATTGCAGGGCGATGTTGCGCATATCCTCCAAGGAGAGCTTGCCCTCTTCGAAGGCCTTGCCCTGCCCTTCATCGAAGGAGGCATAGCGTTGGGCACGCATCTTGAGGTAGTCGGAGTTTTCGAGGACGGCGGCGGCGGTGAGCAACCCGCGGGCGAAAGCGTCCATGCCGCTGATGTGGGCGTAGAAGAGATCCTCCAGGTCGGTGGAGTTGCGGCGCGTCTTGGCATCGAAGTTGGTGCCGCCGGTGGTGAAACCGCCACCCTGCAGGATGACTAACCAGGCCATCGTCAGCTCGTAGATGTCAATGGGGAACTGGTCGGTGTCCCAGCCGTTCTGGTAGTCGCCGCGGTTGATGTCGATGCTGCACAGCATACCTGCGTCGGCGGCGCACTGTAGTTCGTGCTCGAAGGTGTGCCCGGCCAACGTCGCGTGGTTCACCTCAATGTTGAGGGCGAAATCCTTGTCTAAACCATAGTGTCTGAGGAACCCGATGACCGTTTCCGCATCCACATCGTACTGATGCTTCGTCGGTTCCATCGGCTTCGGCTCAATGAGGAAAGTGCCCTTGAAGCCCTGTTTGCGACCGTAGTCGCGGGCCATCGTCAGCATCATGGCGAGGTGCTCCTTTTCACGCTTCATGTCGGTGTTGAGCAGCGACATATAGCCTTCTCTGCCGCCCCAAAAGACGTAGTTCTGACCGCCCAAGGCAATGCAAGCGTCGATGGCGTTCTTGATTTGCGTGGCGGCAAAGGTCGTGACGTGGAAGTCGGGATTCGTGGCCGCGCCGTTCATGTAGCGCTTGTGCCCGAAGACGTTGGCCGTTGACCACAGAAGTTGTTGTCCTGTAGTCTGTTGCAGACCTTTGGCATGTTCCACCATCGTGGCTAAACGCTTCTCGAATTCGGCTAACGAATCACCCGGTTCCACCACATCCACATCGTGGAAGCAGTAGTAGGGGATGCCACATTTGGTCATGAACTCGAAAGCGGCATCCATCTTCAGTTTGGCACGGGACATCGGGTCGGCGGCATTGTTCCACGGGAACGTCTTGGTCGGTCCGCCGAACTGGTCTTCACCTCCTGCGCAGAGCGTGTGCCAGTAGGCCATGGCGAACTTGAGGTGCTCCTTCATGGTCTTGCCCATGACCACGCGGTTCTCGTCATAATAGTGGAAGGCCAGCGGGTTCTTGGATTCCTTGCCTTCGAATTGAATCTTCCCCACATTCGGGAAAAAAGCGGTCTTGCCTTGATAAAATTCCATAGTTTTAAGAAATAAACCCCCGTCTATCGGTGGGGGGATGGATAAAAGAGTAGAGACGGTGCATGCACCGTCTCTACGGTTAGTCTAATTATTTCAGCAACAGCTGGTTGTATTTCCGCAGGGATTCCAGGATGTTGACTCTCACGTGGATGAAATCATCTGCACCGGCCTCTTTGAGCGCGTCGATGCACTCGGTAGGATTACCGGCTACGAGGAACGGGATGTTCGGGAACTGCGCTTTGCACTGCTTGGCAGCCTCCACACCGAGGGTAGCGTATTCCTCGTCGGAGCTGCACACCACGATGAGGTCAGGTTTCGCCTCGCCGGCGGCCTTCACGCCCTCTTCCACCGTCGGGAATCCGGCAGGCTCGACAATCTGGTAACCGGCGCAACCGAAGAAGTTGGTGATGAATCCGGCACGCGCCTGACGCATAGCCAAGTTACCGACTTTCAGCAGATACACGGACGGACGGTGATGGTCCTTGGCGTATTTTTCGGTTTCGAGACGCACTTCCTCGAACGCCATGGCACCGCGGTAGGTCTTCAACCCCTCGCAGTCATCCTTCTTCACGCGCTCAATCTTGTCGGCCATCGTCTCGTTGATGTTCGGATATTGGTTGGTTCCGAGCAGGATGTAGCGACGGGTGGCGATGTTCATGTCGCGCTTCTGGCAGCTGGCCTCAATGGCCTCGCGCATCGAACCGTCTTCGATCGCCTTGAGCGCACCGCCCTGTTCTTCAACACTTTGGAACAGTTTCCAAGCATTCTCGGCGATAGAGTTGGTGAGATTCTCCACGTAGTAGGAGCCGGCAGCGGGATCCACCACACGGTCCATGAAGGCCTCCTCCTTGAGGATCACCTGCACGTTGCGGGAGATACGACGGGAGAACTCGTCGGATTCCTTGTAGGCCACGTCGAACGGTTGCAGCGAAATGGAGTCGGAACCGCCGATAGCGGCAGACATGCCCTCGGTCGTGCTGCGCAGCATGTTGACGTACGGGTCGTACAGGGTTTTGTTCCACGTGGAAGCCACGGTGTTGATATGAATCTTGTACGCGCAGTCGCACTCGGGCTTGTATTGGGCCACCATGGTGGACCAAAGCAGACGCGTGGCGCGCAGTTTGGCGATTTCCATGAAGTAGTTGGAGCCGACGGAGAGCGTGAGCTGCATCCGGGAGGCCACCTTTTCGGGCTTCATACCCTTTTCGGTGCAGAAAGCGAGGTACTCGTTGGCCATGCCGAGCGCGTAAGCCAGCTCTTGCACGATGGTCGCGCCGGCGTTGTGCAGCACGATGCCGTTCACGTTGATGACCTTGAAGTTCTTCATGCAACCGTTCATCTCCAAAAGTTCGACGGCCTGCATCATATCCTCCTCGGCGGATTTCCAGAACTTGTTGTGGCGCAGACGGTAGGTCAGCGGGTCGAAATTGATGCTGCCCGACACTTTCTCCTTGTCGAAGTTATGCGCCTCCACATAGCTGACGAAGTGTTTCATCAGGTCGAGGAAGCTCTTCACGTGGTTGAACTGCACGCCGTTGACGTTCAGATCGATATCTTTGAGCAAGGTCTCCAAAGCCGCGTCGCTGTCGATGTTGGCGGCGTTGAAGGCGATGCAGGTGGCACCGCGTTTCAGGGCATCCGTCGCGATGGCGTTGGCCTTGGCGGGATCCGCCTCTTCCACCTCCTGCACGATGTCCCAGTGGTTGTCGCGGGCTTTCGTGCCACGCGTGTAGGGGAACTCGTTCGGCATGGTTTTCAGGTAGTCCAGATCCTGAAGATTCTCGGCGCGATAGTAGGGGCGAACCTGGAAACCTTCGTCGGTTCTCCACACCAATTTCTTCTCGTAATCGGCACCCTTGAGGTCTTTATTGATGGTGGCTTCCCACTGCTCCGTGGTCACGGGCGGGAATTCGGGGAATAATTTTTCGTCGTTCATAACCTTTTATATTTGAGGGGGCAAAGATACGATTTTTTTGGTTCAAAGTTCAAAGTTCAAGGTTCAAAGTGGGCGTATTGCATACGCCCAAAATCAATGCATATTTTTCATGTAATAATCGATCAGTCTGTCGGGGTCTTTCACGGTTTTCTGCAGCCATTCGAAGTAGAGCTCCGCCTTTTCTTCGTCGGAAAGTTGCCAGTGCACGTCGGAGCGGCGCATCTTTTCGGTGAAATGGGAGAGGATGATGGCGGCGGAGTTGGAAATGTTGAAGCTCTCGGTGAAGCCGTACATCGGGATGAGGACGTTCCCGTCGGCATACTTTACGGCCTCCTCGGAGAGACCGGTCAGCTCGGTGCCGAACAGGAAGGCGGTCTTCTGTTCCACCGGCAGGTCGAAGATGGTGCGTTTCTTCTCATCGGGCAGGGTGGCGGCCACCCAGTAGCCCTGCTCATGCAGCCGGTCGATGCACTCTTTCACGTTGTGCTCGCTGTGCGGGTATTCGTGGATGGTGAGCCATTTGTCGGCCCCCATGCTGATGTCCTTGTTCGCCTCGAACGTGTTGCGATGCTGGATCACGTGCACGTCCTGCACCCCGTAGCAGTCGCAGGTCCGCAGCACCGCGCTGATGTTCTGGGCCTGGAAGAGATCCTCCAATACCACGGTGACGTGCCGCGTGCGGTACTGCAGAATCTCGGTCAGCCGTTCCTGGCGGTTCTCCGTGACGAATCCCTGGAGATACTCCACCACTTTGTCTCTCAAATCTTTATCCTCAATCTTGACCATAGCGAATAAAATAAAAAAGCCCTTGTACAGGGCTTTTTTTGTTTGTTAGTGAAATCCGATTATTTCATCTTTGCAAATGCGGAACCGGGTTTGAACTTGACAACCTTCTTTGCCGGAATCTTGATGGATTTGCCGGTGGCGGGGTTGTGGCCCGTTCTGGCTTTGCGGCTGGCAACGCTGAAGGTGCCGAATCCGATCAGGGCGATCTTCTCACCTTTCTTCAAAGCGTCTTTTGAGGTGTCCATTAAAGCCTCCAAAGCGTTCTTGGCTTGGACTTTCGTTAAACCGGCTTTTAACGCCATTGCATTGATTAATTCACTCTTGTTCATGTCTAAAAATTTAAAAAGGTTAATAAATGAAGTTTGAGCCACAAAGTTAGTAAAAAATGTTAGAAACAAATCCCAATATCAAATTGTGGATAATTATTTTAATTAGTTGATAAACAGGGCTCAATAAAGTTGGTTTATTACCCTAATAAAAATAACCAGTATAGTTCTCGGACCTGAATCCGGACAGGAAGTCGTGGATGTTCATTCGCTTCTTTCCTTCAATCTGGAGGATTTTGACAGAAATATCGAAATTTTGTGTTGAAATGAACATCATTTTATCGGCTTCCAGCGTGATTGTTCCGGGTTTCAGCCCACTGCGTCGGGAAGTGATTTCAATCTCGAAAACTTTCAAAACGCAGTTTTTCCACTCCTCGTTTTCGTGATGCCGGAAACCGATGAGGGCGAATGCGGCAGGGTAGGGGGAGAGACCGCGCACATGGTTGTAGATATGTTCCGCCGTGTCGTCCCAGCGGATGTGCATGTCCTCCTTGAAGATCTTCGGGGCGGGATTCAGGTTCTCCGCAGCGGGTTGCGGGACGGGTGTGGCAGTCCCTTCGGCCAGATGGCGCAACGTCTCGACCGCCAGTTCGGCTCCGGCGACCATGAGTTTGTCGTGCAGGGTGCCGGCGTTGTCGTCACGGGTGATCTCCACCTCCCGTTGCAACAGGATGGAGCCGGTGTCGGTATGCTCGTCAAGCAGGAAAGTGGTGACGCCGCTCTTGGTCTCGCCGTTCATGATGGCCCGTTGGATGGGGGCCGCGCCGCGGTATTGCGGCAGTAGCGAGGCGTGTACGTTGAAGGTGCCTAACATCGGCATCGCATAGACGCAGCGGGGCAGCATCCGGAAGGCCACCACCACGAAGACATCGGGACGGTAGTCGCGCAGATCCTCCACGAAGCTGTCGTCCTTGAGCTTTTCGGGCTGCAGCACGGGCAGCTGGTGCTCCAGGGCGTAGCGTTTCACGTCGGAGCAGTGCATCTGCTGTCCGCGGCCTGCCGGTTTGTCGGGGGTCGTGACCACACAGACCACCTCGTGCCCGGCCTTGCGGATGGCATCCAACGTCGCCACCGCAAATTCGGGCGTGCCCATAAATCCTACACGTAATTTCTTCATTGTTCTTGTCCTTTGGTTTCTTGTTTGTTGCCGTTGTAGAGACGCAAAATTTTGCATCTCTACAATTCCAACGATAACATTTTCAACGCGGAGACGGCACCTTCCACCCCTTTGTTGCCATGTTTTCCTCCGGCGCGGTCTTCGGCCTGCTCCATCGTGTTGCAGGTCAGCACACTGAAAATCACCGGTTTGGAGTATTTCAGCCCGACCTTCATGATGCCGTCGGCCACCGCCTGCGAGATGAAGTCGAAATGACGGGTTTCGCCTTGGATGACGCAGCCGATGCAGATCACCGCGTCAACAGAGGTTTCTTCGAGCATCCACTGGGCACCCAAAGGCAGCTCGAAGCTCCCGGGGACGTGCTTCACGAGGATGTTCTCTTTGAGAATGCCGTGTTCCAGCAGGCTCTCTTCCGCCCCCTTTAAAAGAGAATCGGTAATGCGGTCGTTCCATTCGCTGACCACAATACCGATTTCTGTATTTTGTGCGGAAGAAAACTCAAACGGCGTGAATTCCGATAAGTTTTTCTTCTTTTCTGTCATTATTTATTATTTGGAAGCATTCGCTTTGGCTCTTTCAGCGTATTGCGCGATGCTCATTTTGTTGTATTCGGTGTAGTAATCTTTCTCGATGGTCTCGTATGCGTCAAGGGCTTTCTTCCAGTCGCCTTTTCTCTCATACATCTGACCCAGCTTGAAGAGCGTGATGGGGGTGAAGTAAGGATCTTTGCCCTTGGCAGCCTTCTCGTAGTAGCTGATGGCCTTGGCCTCGTCGCCCTGCTCGTCATAGAGGTCGCCGATCGTGGCTTGGCAAGCGTACCACAGCACATCCTCTTTCTTTTTGAATTTCTTCAGATAGTCCAGCGCCTCGTCCTTCTGACCCAGCTTCATATAGGTCAAACCGGCATAGTAGTTGGCGGTGTTGGCGGTGCGGGTGATCTTGTAACCGCTGGCAATGTCGAGGAAACCGTCGTTCTCAGCGTCGCCTTCGAGAGCCTTCTTCAAGGAAGCGGTGTCGCCCTGCACGAACCAGTGGATGGGTTGCACAATCTGTGCGGAAGCCTCGGCATTCTTCTTCTGGAGATAGAAACGGTTGAAGGCCAGAATGGCGAGAATGATGACTAAGATGCCAATAATGACACCGTAGATGATGTTCTGATATTTGCTGAAGAAAGTGAAGAATCTTGTCAAAAAGTTCTCATTTTCAGCGGATTGTTCCATCTTCTTGGAACCCAGATTTTCGTTATTTGCCATAATCTTCGTCTAAAATTTTAAGGGTGCAAAAATACACTTTTTTTGGAATGATGGGGCGAATAATTATTCGCCCCTACAAAAGGATGCCGAAAAATCATTCTCCGTCCGCGCCGAGGCATTCGGTGGGGATGTCCGGCACGATGCGTTTGACGAGGTTCCCGAGGGTGGGGCCGGGGCCGAACTCGGTGAAGCAGGTCGCACCGTCGCGGACCATGTTCAGCACCGTCTGCGTCCAACGCACCGGGGCGGTAAGCTGCGCGACCAGATTCTTCCGGATGGTGTCGGAATTGGTGGACGGTTCGGCGGTAACGTTTTGATAGACAGGACAAATCGGATCGTGGAAGGCGCAGTTGTGAATGGCTTCGGCCAGCTCGTCCTGCGCACTCTGCATCAGCGGTGAGTGGAAAGCGCCGCCCACGTTGAGCTTCATGATGCGCTTGGCACCGGCTTCCTTCAGCCGCTCAATGGCGATGTCGATTCCCTTCTCGCTGCCGGAGATTACCAACTGCTGCTGCGAGTTGTAGTTGGCAGGCACCACCACCTCTTCCGTGACGGAGGCACAAACCTCCTCGATGGTCTTGTCGTCGAATTTCAGGATCACGGCCATGCCCGACGGCACCTTCTCGCAGGCTTTCTGCATGGCGTTGGCGCGTTTCTCCACCAGCCGGAGGGCGTCCTCAAACGAGAGGCACTTGGCCGCCGCCAAAGCCGTATATTCGCCCAAGGAGTGTCCCGCCGTCATGTCGGGATCCTTGACATTCAGACATTTATATGCGATATACCCGTGCAGGAACATCGCCAGCTGCGTGTATTTCGTCTGCTTGAGCTGCTCCTCCGTGCCATGGAACATGATGTCGGAGATGGAGTATCCCAAAATCTCGTCCGCATAGCGGAACAGCTGCTGCGCCAACGGGAACTGCTCGCATAGCTGCAGACCCATGCCCGGATGCTGCGAACCTTGCCCGGGGAAAATGTATGCGTTCATTCTTGGTGAATGGTTATTGGTTATTGGTTATAGGTTATTGAAGCCGTTTGTAGAGACGGAGCATGCTCCGTCTCTACTACAAATGAAATTCCTTTTTAATGATGTCCACGTAGTCGAGGCGTTCCCAGGGGAAGAAGGTGACGGTGCGGGGACCTTGGGCGGTCTCCACCTCGGTGTCGTAGCAGTCGCGGCCGAAATGCCCGTAGGAGGCGGTGGGCTCGTAGATGGGGTTCTTCAGCTGGAAGCGGTTGATGATGTCGTAGGGACGCATCGGGAAGATCTCGCGGATGCGCATGGCGATTTCGCTGTCGTGCATCTTCACCTTGGCAGTGCCGTAGGTGTTGACGTATAATCCGACGGGTTCCGCCTTGCCGATGGCGTAGGCCACCTGGATGAGCGCCTGGTCGCAGAGACCGGCAGCCACCATGTTCTTGGCGATATGGCGGGTGGCGTAGGCGGCCGAACGATCCACCTTGGAGGGGTCCTTTCCGTAGAAGGCGCCGCCGCCGTGGGCACCGCGTCCGCCGTAAGTATCGACGATGATCTTGCGGCCCGTGAGACCCGTATCGCCGTGCGGACCACCGATGACGAACTTGCCCGTGGGATTCACAAACAGTTGGTAATCCGTCTTGAACAGTCGCTGCACGTTCTTCGGACAGCTCTTCTTCACGCGGGGAATCAGGATTTTCTCTACGTCGCGGCGGATGGTTTCCAGCATGGTGGCCTCATCGGCGAAATCGTCGTGCTGGGTGGAGATGACAATGCTGTCGATGCGCTCGGGACGATGCCTTTCCGAGTATTGCACGGTGACCTGCGATTTGGAGTCGGGGCGCAGGTAGGTCATCTTCTTGCCCTCCTTGCGGATGGCGGCCAGCTCCTGCACGAAGCGGTGAGCCAGTTCCACGGGCAGCGGCATGTAGTTGTCCATCTCGTTGCAGGCGTATCCGAACATCATGCCCTGGTCGCCCGCGCCTTGGTCTTCCAACGCCGCACGCTCCACGCCCTGGTTGATGTCGGGCGACTGGCTGTGGATGGTGGAAATCACGCCGCAGGATTTGTAGTCGAACTGGTAGTCGCTCTTGTGGTAGCCGATTTTCCGGATGACCCGGCGCGCCACGTCATCCACGGAGACGTAGCCTTCGGTCTTCACTTCGCCAGCGCAGACCACAAGTCCGGTGGTGACCAGCGTTTCGCACGCCACTTTCGATTCGGGATCCTGCGCGAGGAAACTGTCCAGCAGGGCGTCCGAAATCTGGTCGCAAATTTTGTCAGGGTGTCCTTCCGACACCGATTCAGATGTGAATAAATAACTCATAATTAGCGATTTAACATACTAACATAATATACAATGAAAATCGCGGGGGAAGATGGTTTAGCATTTTTTTGGGTGGTTGCAATCATAACAAATCTGTCCACGCGTTTTCGGCGGCAAAGATACACTTTTTTTGTATTTTTGCGCCGCAATAAAAACGAAGAATATGAACATGCTTTATCATACGCTTTGCTATATCACGTGGAAGGTGAATCCGGTGGCGTTCCACATCGGTTCCGTGGAGGTCCGCTGGTACGGTATCTTCCTGGCTTTGGGTTTCTTATTGGCCTATTACACGCTTCAGCAGATCTTCAAAACCGAGCATCTTTCCCAGAAATTGCTGGACAAAATCTCCATTTGGACCATCGTTTGGACGATTGTGGGGTTGCGGCTCGGGCATTTCCTCTTCTACGAGCCGGAGATGTTCGTCACGCATCCGCTGCAGATCATCTTCCCAGTGGATGAGAACTGGCACTTTATCGGATACCAAGGATTGGCAAGTCACGGCGGCGTGATGGGTATTTTCGGGTTTCTGATTTACTACTGTTGGCGTCACAAGATCAACTTTCTGTGGATTCTGGACCGTTTGGCCATCGCGGTGCCGGTCGCGGCCTCGTTTGTGCGCATCGGCAACCTGATGAACCACGAGATTGTGGGCCGCATCACGGATGTGCCGTGGGCTTTCGACTTCATCTACGGCGGTTTCGGAATAGCCGGCACATTACGCCATCCTGCGCAGCTTTACGAATCCATCGTCTATATGCTGGTCTTCATCGGCTTGTGTATATACTATTTTAAATATGCCAAGGGCAAGGTGCCTGCCGGGCGCACTTCCGGCATCACCCTGACAGTGATTTTCACCGCCCGTTTCATCATCGAGTTTTTCAAGGAAGTACAGGTGCAGGGCGAGGTCGGCCACGTGCTCAACAACGGCCAATGGCTCAGCATCCCGCTGATAATCATGGGATTAACCTTGTTGATTTATTCCTTTGTGAATCCGAAATATTCGGAGTGTCCGTATAAGGAAGAACCCGCCCAGTAGAGACGCAAAATTTTGCCTCTTGCCTTTTGCCTCTATTCGTAATACCCGACAAATTCCACGTTCACGATATTTTCGGTGGTAGTGGTGAAAGTCATGTTGGTTTTCACGGAATTGCCTAAGAACTCGGCGTCCACCTCCATGAGGCGGATGGCTTCCGGGGCTTCGCACACTTGGACGCTGTCGATGGCGGGCATGGTTTCCAGCAGGTCTTTGAGCGTGTTTCCTTCCGCTATTCCGGCGTATTTGTTCTCCGCCACCTGGGTCATCGGCACGAGATTGTTCATCAAAAAGTAGATGTTGCCCTCTTCGTTGACGTATTTGAAGCTCAGACTGCCGGCTTCCCGCAAGCCGTTGAGCTGGTTTTGGAAAGTGCCGAAATAGCGGCCACCATTGATATTCCCGTGGTCGCAAGAGGTGAGGGCGAGGGCCAGAACCGCGATGATGACGAATAACTTTTTCATTGTTCAGAAATTTGCGGCAAAAATAAGAAAAAAGACAATAGGTAACAGTAATCAGTATTCGTCTTTTACCCAGATCCAACGATAAACTTGGTCGCCGCGGCGCACTAACGATTTGGTTTTCACCGAACAGTAGATTCCTTTTTCCACATGTTCCACCGCCTCGTCCTCCACGCGGATTTCCTGTACGGTGTCCTCGTAAACGCCGGTGGTCGGACCGATGATGAGCAGGTCGTCGCCCACCGAGAGCATGTCCTCCTCCATGCAGATCTCCGCCACACCGAGTTTTCCGAAATAGTTGGTAATCTTGCCGATACGCTGTCTCATGCGTGTGGCCTGCGAGCCGTAACGTTCCGTCCATTCGCCGGCGGTGCGACCGAGATAATAACCACCCCAGAAGTCGCGGTTATAGACGCTGCGCAGACGGGTCATCCAAGCATTGATCTTTTCGATGTCAAAGGTTTGATTCTCAATGGCATCCAATGCCTCGTGGTAACATTCCGTCACCATCTTCACATATTCGGGCGAGCGACCACGACCTTCGATTTTCAGTATCGAGACACCAGCTCTCACGATTTTGTCCAAGTAGCCGATGGTGCATAAGTCCTTGGGGGAGAAGATGTAAGGGTTATCGACCTTCAATTCCAATCCGTCCTCGATGTCGCGAACCTCGTAGGCGCGGCGGCAAGGCTGCAGACACGCACCCCGGTTGGCGGGCGAATTGTAGTTGTCCAGGCTGAGGTAGCAACGACCCGAAACCGCCATGCAGAGTGCCCCGTGGATGAACATCTCGATTTTGACGAGTTCCCCTTTGGGTCCTGTAATATTCTGGTTCTTAATTTCTTGACAGATGTCGGCGATCTGTTGCAACGTGCATTCGCGACCCAACACCACCACGTCGGCGAACTGCGAATAATAGCGCACGGCCTCCACGTTGGTGACGTTGCACTGGGTGGAGAGGTGGATTTCGATGCCGATTTCGCGGGCACATTGGATGACGGCCATGTCGGAGGCGATAATAGCCGTGACCCCGCAAGCTTTCGCGGCGTCCAACAGCTCATGCATCTTCTGCAGCTCGTCGTTGTAGATGATCGTGTTGACGGTGAGGTAGCTGCTCACCTGGTGTTCCTTGCAAATCCCGACGATGTTGGCCAGATCTTCGAGCGAGAAGTTGGCGGCGGAGCGGGAACGCATGTTCATCGCGCCCACGCCGAAATAGACGGAGCCGGCACCGGCGGCAATGGCGGCGGACAAGGACTCATACGAGCCTACCGGCGACATGATTTCCACCGGACTCATCGGTCGTTGGTTTCGGTTTTTTCGGAATCGGGTTTCGGTTTGGCGAGCATCTTCAGGAAATTGACCTCGCTCTTGGTGAGGAAACGCCAGCGGCCACGCGGCAGGTCTTTCTTGGTGAGACCAGCAAACACGACACGGTCGAGTTTCACCACCTCGTAACCCAGAGATTCGAAGATACGGCGCACGATGCGGTTCTTTCCGGAATGGATGGTGATGCCGACTTCGCGTTTGCCCTCGCCGACATACTCCACCTCATCGGGTTTGATTTTGCCGTCGTGGAGCTCCACGCCGTTGTCGCGCAGCAGATCCATATCCACAGAGGCGAAAGGTTTGTCCAGTTCCACGTCGTAGGTTTTCTCGATTTCGGAGCTCGGGTGGGTGAGCTTTTTGGTGAGGTCGCCGTCGTTGGTGAAGAGCAGCAACCCGGTCGTGTCGCGGTCAAGGCGGCCGACGGGATAGATGCGCTCCTCGCAAGCGTCGCGCACAAGTTCCATGACGTTGGCACGACCCCGCTCGTCATCGGTGGTGGTGATGTAATCCTTTGGTTTGTTGAGCAGTACGTAAACGGGTTTCTCGCGTTGCAGAATCTTGTCGCCGTAGCGAACCTCATCGGTGGGCATCACTTTGTGACCCATCTCGGTGACCACTTCGCCGTTGACGGTGATGGCGCCCGTGGCGATGAGCACATCGGCCTCGCGGCGCGAGCAGATGCCCGCGTTGGCGATGTATTTGTTGAGGCGGACGGGACCGTGTTTCTCCTCATACTCCAACGACAGCACGCGCTGCTTTCTCGGCAGGGTGCGGCCTTCGCTCCTGCGGCGTCCGATGATTTCGGTCAAGATTTCGGATTCGGCCACCACGTCGCGGCGACGCGGTTTCGAGTCGTCGTTATCCTTGCGAAAGCCGCGTTTGAAGGAACGGTCACGTCCTTTTTCGCGGTTATCGTCGCGGTTGAATTTGCGCGGACGCTCTTCACCTTCCTCCTCGCGGTCGAACTTGCGGGAACGCGCCGGCTTGCGGTCGTATTTCCGGTCGCCGCTGTCTTCTCTCGGATAGCGTTTCTTGGTGTATTTGCGGTCGGAATCCTCGTCTTCCTCCCCGCTGAAGCGCTCTTTCTTCCGATAATTGGAGGAAGAGGAGCGTTTATTATGGTTGTCGGAGAACTTCCGCGGCGCATGTCTCGGCGCGAAATCCTCCTCAGAATTGTCCTTGTTGAAATGTCTGGCCATCGAATTATATTTCTTTTTGAAAAAACCTGCAAAAATACAATTTTTATCGGTTACATCCTACATCGGACCTACATCGGACCTACACAGGAGTTAGACCGGAGTTACACAGGACTTACACAGGAGTTAGACCGGAGTTGTAGAGACGCTGTGTTTTGCGTCTCTACGTGCATAATACGTACAGGTCGTCGCGTTGGTTGATGCAAAGGATCGGCAGATTCATCTTGCCGATGATTTTGCGCTCGCGGGGACCCATCAGCACGTCGCCGAGGGTGTAGTAGCGGGTCATCATGATGACGGAGGCGCCGGCCTGTACCTGCGGGGCGAACTCTAGTGCGTAGGCATCCAGATATTTTTGTGGTTGTGTTTCGTGCTTTTCGTAGGTAACCTCCAGATTCTCATACAATTTCTCCACGAAAGCCACATTGTCGTTGACCAGTTTGGCCAGTCCCTCGTCCTTGTATTTCGGGTAGAGGATGTGGATGGTGGAACCGTAAAACCGGCTGAAATAGCCCGCCCACAACGCTTTCTCCTTGTTCTGCCGCTCAATGTCCAATGGCAGGAGGATGTTTTTGTAATGATCTTTGTCCTCCTCATCCACCTCAAATTGGACGACCATCACGGGGAACCGCGACTGCCGGATCAGCTTGAGGGCTTTCTTCACCGTGAAGAACCCATCCGATTCATCACTCGCTCCGATGACGAACATGGCGGTGTTGTGCTCCTCGGCGTAACGGAACAGCGTCTCGGGGAAGACATAGTCCGTAATAATCTGACAATTTGCAATTTCCGAAACGATATGCCGAACCTCTTGCAAGAAGCTATCATCATCGGGAATATGTCGGGATTCCGGAAGACCGAATCCGAACCCGAAGTTGACCATGACGGTCAGGGAGGCTTGGAACACCTCAGCCAGCAGGATACCATGGCTCACCGCCGCGTATCCACGACGGGAATCGTCGGCGATGACCGTGATGTTCAGGTTTCTGTCTCTCTTTATGGGTTCGTGTACTTCCATGTTTGTTTCTTCGTTGGTTGTCGTATCTTTCAGGTGTGGCGGTGCTTGCGTGTGGCCCCACACTGCGGCTATTGCCTTGTGTGGGGTTATTAGCACTTCGTGCGTCTTGCCCCTCTGGGGCTGTTTAAGGAAGAAGTTTCAATATATTAAAGCTCTTTCGATATAACTGCTAACTACTAACTGCTAACTATCTCAGTCCTTTCACCACCGGTTTAGCGGCAACGTATTCCTTCAGGTAGAAGGGTTCGAAGTAGGCGACGTCCTCAAAGTCTTGGGCTTGCCATTTTTTGAGGGCGGCGGGGAGCAGGTTTTGTGCAGAGATGGGCGTGTCGATGAAGCATGCGTTGGGGAAGGCGGAGAGGAGTTCGCGGCATTTGGGCATTCCGTTGCCGCAGAAGAGGACTTTCTGCGCGGAAAGGAGCTCGGCGAAGGTGTTCTTCTCGACAATCTTGGAGGTGACCTCTTCCAAGGGGTTCATCTCGAAGTCGTAGCGGGTGGTGAAGACCTCCATGCGGCGGGCGTCGATCATCGGGACGATTTGCACGGGTTCCGATGCGGTTTTGGTCCATGACGCTTTGGCCCCCTGTGCGATGCCTTCCAACGTGCTGATGGCCATCACAGGGATGCCCGCTGTGTAAGCGATGCCTTTGGCGGTGGATACGCCGATGCGCAGGCCTGTGTAGGAGCCCGGACCGATACTCACCGCCACGCCGTTCAGGTCACGGATGGTGCAGCCGCCCTGCTTCAATGCCTCTTCCACGAAGGGCAGCAGGTTTTTGGCGTGGTTGTTGCCCCCGGCTTCCTCTTTCAGCCCGATGATTTCTGCGCCTCGCGACAACGCTACGGAACATACGTCGGTGGCGGTTTCGATGTGTAATAGTATGGGTGTTTGTTTCATTATCGTCAATTTTCTTTAGTCTATCTTTCGGCCCCACATTACGCTCCTTCGTCGCTTATGTGGGGTTATTAGCACTTCGTGCGTCTTGTCCCTTCGGGACTGCTTAAGGAAGAGGTATTATACCACCCCGTCCTTCGGGGACCCCTCCAAGGAGGGGAATTGAGGTTGCTCGTTCCTTTTGCCTATTGCCTTTTGCCTATTGCCTTGTATATCAGTTCGTGCGCTTTCAGCCGTATTCCGCTCTTGGCCAGTTTGTTGGGTTCGGCGTCGGGGCAGACGCGGTTGGAGAGGAAGACGAAGATGAGCTCCTCTTTCGGGTCGCACCAGACCACAGTGCCGGTGAAGCCTTGGTGCCCGAAGGTGCGGGTGGAGGCGGCAGTGGGCACGATGGAGGATTCGCCACAAGCTTTCGGGGTGTGGAAGCCGAAACCGCGTACCTGACAGTTGTGCAGGTGGTGCATCTTCGTGAATTCCGCCACGGTATTCTCTGACAGATAGCGCGTTCCGTCATAGACGCCATCGTTCTGCAGCATCAGGAAGAGGGCGGCGATTTCCTCCGCCGTGGAGAACAGCCCCGCGTTGCCGGCGTTGCCATTCATCAGCGCGGAAGTCTGATCGTGCACGTAGCCGTGCACCAGCTGCTTGCGGAAGGTCTCGTCCTTTTCCGTCGGGGCGATTTCCTGCTTGTGGAAGCCGTGTTGCAGCGGCCGGAACGAGGTATGCGACAAACCCATCGGCTGGTAGTAGGTCTCGTTCAGGAACTGCTCTATCGGCAACATGGTGACATTCTCCACCATATCTTTGAGCAACAGGAAGTTAAGGTCGCTGTATTCGTACTTTTTCTCTTTCAATTTGCAGTGCGCCACCTTGTAACGGATGGTGTCGGGGTAGTCGTTGCGCAGGTAGAGGTTGTCAGCCACTTGAATGCTGTAATTCTCTGTCTTATAGGCGCGTAGATACCGTTCGTTGCCTTGGATGGACTTGTAGAACGGGATGAACGCCGGCATTCCCGACGTATGGGTGAGCAGTTCTTCGAGGGTGATATTCGCCTTGTCGGTGCCGGATAGGTAGGGCAGGTATTTGCCGATACGGTCGGTGAGTTGAATTTCGTGGTTGTCGTATAACTTCATGACAGCCAATGTGGTAGCCGCCACCTTGGTCAGCGAGGCGATGTCGTACATCGTCTGCGGGGTCACCTTGTCCTGGCAGAGATAGTCGAGGTAGCCGAAAGCCTTGTGATAGACGGGCTGCCCGTGATGCAGGGCAATGACCTCGCAGCCGGGATAGATGTGGTTTGCGATGCCATCCTGTAGCATCTTGTCGAGTTGCTGTGTGATGTCGTCGGGCAGGGCGGAGAAATTCTCGATGGATTTGCTCATCAAGATGCCGCTGCCGGCGGGGTATCCGTTGATGCTGACCGGCAGCATGCCCTCGCAGACAATCTGCCCGAAGCAGGCTTTCATAGCCGCCGACACGGTGGTGGGCGTGAACTGATAGGCATCGATGACGGCACGGTAGTTGGTCAGCGAATCGAAGTAGTTGAGCGCGTAGGGATTCCCTAAATGTATGAGTATCACCTGCTTTTCTTTCGCCAAACGGTTGAGCAGCTTCACCGACGACATGTCGATGCCGTATCCGGAGCCGCCCATCTGGTTGGAACCGCCGAAGGCCACGATAATTTGCTTGTAAGGAGCCAGTTTCGTGAGAATAGTGGTCTGTTCCTTGGCGGAAATCTTCTTGTCCATATAGAAATAGGGCAGGTTGTATTCTTCCACAATCCGCTTGTAATCCGTCTGGTAGGCTTTGCGATCCACGCAGAGGAATGCGGTGTTGTTGGCTGTTTTGGCATTCAGCGGCAGGATGTCGTCCTCGTTTTTCAGCAGGGTGAGGGCCTTTTCCTCAATTTGTCGGTTGACCCAAGTGGCCTCCGACCGGTTCATCCATTTGTTGATTTCCGCGCTGTTGGTGGAAGTGTAGTTCGTGATGCCGCGGCTCTGTTTGAACTGCAGCACGCGCAGACAACGTTCGTTGATGAGTTCTTCGGGGATAACATCCTCTTCCACAGCGCGTTTGATGGCGGCGATGACAGAATCGGTTTCGCCGGGCAGCAGCAGGATATCGACCCCGGCGAGCAGGGCGCGGATTTCCACGTCGCCCTCGAAGCGGTTTTGGTTGCGCACGCCTTTCATCTCCATCCCGTCGGTGATAATCAGACCGTTATAGCCCAACTCTTTCTTAAGCAACTGGGATACAATCGGATACGAAAGGGAAGAAACCGACATGGAGGCGGAATCCAGGGCCGGGATGTTGAGATGGCCGACCATCACCATATCGGGGTTCTCGTTGATGAGCTGGCGGTAGGGGTAGAGTTCCATCTCGTCGAGTTCGATGCGGCTTTTGCGAATCGTGGGCAACGCGAGGTGCGAGTCGCTTTCGGTGTCGCCGTGGCCGGGGAAGTGCTTAAGGGAGGTGGCGATGCCGCCGTCCTGCATCCCGTGCATGTAGAGGGTGGCTTTGCGGCTCACCTTGTCGCGGTTTTCGCCGAAGGAGCGGCTGTTAATCACGGGGTTACGGCTGTTGTTGTTGATGTCGATGCAGGGGGCGAAGTTGAGGTTGATGCCCACGGCTTTGCACTGTTCAGCCACCTCAAGTCCCATCTGGTAGATGAGGGAGTCGTTTTCTTCGGAAAGGGCGCCGAGGGTCATCTGCCGCGGGAAGGCCACGCAGCTGTCAAGGCGCATGGCGGGGCCCCATTCGCCGTCGATGGCCACGAAGAGCGGGACTTTGCTGACGGCCTGCAGGCGTTTGGTGAGCATGGCCTCCTTGAAAGGCGTCCCTTTGAAGAAGCAGACGCCGCCGGGCTGGATGCGGGCCACCTTTTCGACCAACTCCTTGTTATACTGTTCGTTCTCGGTGGAGCTGACGCGGATGATCAGCAGTTGGGCGATTTTCTCCTCTAACGTCATCTGGTCCAGCAGGTTGAGGTTAGGGTCTGGTCGCTGCACCCCGGAGGAGAGCGTCAGCAGCAGCAATGCGAAAAAGAGTGTACTATATCGAAAAAAAGGTTTCATAACATACGGCTAATGGAGCGGCAAAAATACAAAAAAAAGCGGCAGAACCGTTAGGATTCCGCCGCTTGGGATATTCAATAATGATAAGGTTTACTCAGCCGTTTCGGGAACGACGTTGAGTTTGATCTCCACCTTGAAGTCGCGGTGCAGGTTCACCTGAGCGGTGTATTGGCCCAGCTCCTTGATTCTGTCCTCGTTGATGGTGATTTTGTGGCGGTCGAGTTCGATGCCGTGTTGGTTCTGGAGAGCCTCGGCAACCATGATGTTGTTCACGGAACCGAACAGGGTGCCGTTCTCAGAAGCCTTGGCGGGGATGTTGACCTCGAGGCCTTCGATCTTGCCGGCCATGAATTCAGCTTCCTTGCGGATCTTCTCGGCCTTGAAAGCGCGTTGCTTGATGGTTTCCGCCAGCTGTTTCTTCTTTGCCGGGGTAGCGAGTTCGGCAAAACCTTGCGGAATGAGGTAATTGCGGGCGTAACCGTCCTTCACCTTTACGATGTCATCGGCATAACCCAGATTAGCTACGTCTTGTTTCAATATGATTTCCATGACAAAATGCTTTTTTAGTTAGATTTTAAATTATCGGTGACGAACGGCAGAAGAGCCAGGTG
>JAGCVQ010000094.1 GCA_017962275.1 Bacteroidales bacterium | reverse complement strand
TAGAGTTTAGAGTTTAGAGTTTAGAGTTTAGAGATTAGGGTTTATGTTAACGCTCTTTTAACCTTATAACCCTGTAACCCTGTAACCGTATAACCCCCTTATGCTCACCGTCTATTCCGCTTCTGCCGGTTCGGGCAAGACCTACAATTTGGTCTTCGACTATCTGGCCTGCTGTTTCAGGAGAAACCTTTCCGGGTTCCTGAGATTGGCGGACCGGAGGGGGTACGTGTGCCCGTCGTGCAGCGGGTACCAGCAGATACTGGCCATCACGTTCACCAACAACGCCGGCGCGGAGATGAAGGAGAGGGTGGTGCAATGGCTCCATCGGCTTGCCTTTGCGGAATCGGGTTCCGACCTCGCCCCGAACGACTTCCAGAACCTCTGTCGGAAGGTGTTCGGCAGCGGGCACGGCTTGTCGGAGGAGGAGTGTTTCGTGTTCCTGCACGAGAATGCCAAAACGTTGCTGCATAACATCTTGTACGATTACGCCCGCTTCAGCATCACCACCATCGACAGCTTTATCCAGCGCGTAATCCGCTCTTCTGCCCTTTACCTCAACCTCAGCATGAACTATGCGGTCCAGATTCAGCTGACCGACTTTTTCCAGATGGCTATCGAGCAGTATATCTGTGAGTTGGCGAGCAATAACCAGCAGTTCAACGTGGTGGTGCAGGAATTGATGGAACAGCTGGAGGACCAAGGGAGCGCCAACATCAGCCGTTTTCTCTCCAAGGGGCTCGGCGTGCTCTACTACGATGCCGAAAAAAGCCATCCTTTTGTCAAGAATTTCCCGGATTTTGACCATCTGATGGCGGTGACGAATCAATGGAAAAAGAATCAGTATCAGATTCTGGAGCTGAGCAAGCAGCAGGTGCAACCCTTGGCCGCGCAAGCCGTTGCGGTTTTCAAAACCGCTGAAGGGGTGGGAATTATGCCCAATGGGACGATGAAGTGGGACAAGTGGTTTGCGCAGGTGGCCGAGGATCCTTTCTCTTTGGAGAAGGGCTTTGAGAGCAGTCGGTGCCATCGGGACATGGATACGGGCAAGGTTTTCACCGTCAAGGGCAGCGCCAGTGAGAAGAAGCGGCTTGAATCGTTGAAGGAGAGCTATGCCGAACAGGTTCAGGACCTCTTCTCGCAGATTCAGGACATCGTGTTAAAAAACGCTAAAAAGTACTTCACGAATCGTGTGTTAGCCCGGAACGCCAACCCGCTTTTGGTGTTGAATGCGCTGAAAAACCACATCGAAATCATCAAAGAGCAGACCGACTCCTTCTTCCTTTCGGAGAGCAACCCGCTGCTGAACGACGAGATTCTGTCGCCGACGCGCGGGGAACCGGTGTTCGAGAAGATGCATTTCTACAAGAACTTCTTCATCGATGAGTTCCAGGACACCTCGCTGATGCAATGGCAGGACTTGAAACCGTTGATTATAAACGCGTTGGGCGAAGGCGGAACCCTAACCCTGTTCGGAGATGTGAAGCAGTCGATTTACCGTTTCCGCAACGGCGAGGCGGAGCTCTTTTACCGGTTGTTGGACCGTAACCGGTTGCAATCCGCTGCTGCAGAGAAAGATATTGCCAACATGGTGGGTGGACAGAACGATTTCCGTTTCGAGCCGTTGGACACCAATTTCCGTTCGAGGTCGTCGGTGATTGCGTTCAACAACCAGTTCTTCCGGTATTATGCGGAGAAGCTGGGTCAGGATGCCTATTATGCCGATGTGGAGCAGAAAATCCGGGAGGACAAACAAGGAGGATTGGTTCAGATTTACGGCTATAACAAAAAGGATTTCAAGGACATACGAAAGGTTTGGCCCGAATGCACGGAGGCGTTTTATCAGGATATCTACCTGCAGTTGCGGCCCGAGGAGGCCGAATTGCTCTATGCCGTCATGGATGCGCGGCGGCGCGGTTACAGCTATGGCGACATGGCGGTGCTGCTCCGGGGCCGGGCGAAATGCAACGACTTCGCGCGGTGTCTGATGCTTGCGGAGATTCCCGTCATCACTTCCGAGTCGCTGCAACTTATCGACAATCCCAATATTAACTTGATAATAAGCACCTTGCGTTACCTCGTGAACGCGAATGACACGTTGTCGCAAACGGTCATCATCGACTATTTTGCCCATCGGAAATCCATGGATTTCGGGGCGGCGATTTACCAAAGTCGTCAGCAGCCGTTTGTCGAGTTGATGGAGCAATATATTGGCATCCAAGATTTTGGGGAGACCGTAGAGCGGTGGTTGCGCAATCCGTTCATGGTCACGGTGAAGGAGATTGTCCGTTTCTACCAGCTCAGTCGCGATGCCGACCCGTTTGTGGCCGATTTCCTCGATCTGGTGTATGATTTCACACAGTCGCATGTGGCCTCGGTGGCCGATTTCTTAGTCTGGTGGGACGACATCAACTGTTACGGGGAGACCATCCCGAGGCTGTCGCTGCCGAAAACCTCCGGCGCGGTCCGGCTGATGACCATCCACTCCTCGAAAGGGCTCGAATTCCCGGTGGTCATTACCCATTGCACGGCCTCGTCGGGAAGCCAGGCCTCCCGTTACTGGGTTACCGATCCCGCCACCGGTCAGAGTTGCTACGTAAGTCATCACAAGGACTTGCAATACTCTGATTTCCAGCAAGAATATGAGGAGGAAGAGAAGAAGAAGAGCTTGGACGGACTGAATCTCTGGTACGTGGATTTCACCCGCGCCCGTGACATGCTCTACATCTTGGCCGATTTCTCCGAAAGCAAATCGAAGACGACGGACAAGCCGGACGATGAGACCCAACTCAGCATCAAAAAGGCGCTGAAGCTCTTCCTCAACGGGCAAAATATTGAGTCGTCGGATGTTTCAATCTATTCTTTTGGCGATATTGAATGGCATAATCCTTCTGTTTCCAACGTCGAGGAGCCGAAAGATTCGGATTTCAGGGTTTCCTGCTCGGATTTGGCGTTCTTGGACAATGAGTCGTTGAAAGTGGAGTTGTCGGAAGAGAGTTCGGAGCAGCAGAACGTGGGCACGTACATTCACAACTTTTTGCAAAAATTAACACACTTCCCTTCTACTAAAGAGGAGTGCGAGGCGCTCACGGCTTCGGAACCCGAGGAGATCCGCGAGCGGCTGCTGCATCTTTTCGAGAACGAGATGCAGGATCCGGTCCGCCGTCCCTATTTCCACCTCGACGAGGGCGATGTTGTGCTGAACGAGGTCTCCATCATTACCGAAAAAGGGGAGGTGCGCCGTCCCGACCGCATCGTCATCAAGCCCGACCATGTGATGATCATCGACTACAAAACCGGCAAGGAGTATCACGACAAATACGAAAGGCAATTGGCGGAATACAAGCATTGTCTGGAAGAGATGGGGTATGAGGATGTGAGGACGGATGTTTTGTATGTTGAGTAGGTTTAGGGTTTAGGGTTTATAGTTTAGGGGGTTAGGAGGCTAGAAGGTTAAAATGTTAGGAGGGTTAGAAGAATAAATTTTCACACAAAGGGTGATATATTCAGAAATTTCGTATTTTTGCACGAAAATAAAATATAGTCGTTATGTCCTTTATCACAGAAAGAATTGCATTAGAAGGGTTGACGTTTGACGATGTGCTGCTGATCCCGGCGTACTCCGAAGTGCTTCCCCGCGAGATTGATTTGAGAACGCGGTTTACCCGCAATATCCGGCTGAATTTGCCTTTTGTGTCGGCGGCCATGGACACGGTCACCGAATCGAAAATGGCGATTTCCATTGCGCGGGAGGGCGGTATCGGTGTGATACACAAGAACATGTCCATCGCCGAGCAAGCCAAGCAGGTGGCTTCCGTCAAGCGTGCTGAGAACGGCATGATCAATGCGCCGGTGACCATCACGCCCGACAAAACCGTGGGCGATGCGCTGCGCATCATGGCAGACTACCGTATCGGCGGCATTCCCGTGGTGGATGAGAAGAACATCCTGGTCGGCATTGTCACCAACCGCGACCTCCGCTTCGAAAAGAACTTCAACCGCAACATCTGCGACGTGATGACCCGCGAGGGACTCATCACCACCACCCGCGACACGGATCTCTACCGCGCCGCCGACATCCTGCAGGAGCATAAAATCGAGAAGCTGCCTGTGGTGGCCGCCGACGGAACGCTTGTGGGATTGATCACGTACAAGGACATCACGAAAGCCAAAGACAAACCGTTCGCCTGCAAGGACGAGCAGGGTCGCCTGCGTGTGGCGGCCGGCGTGGGCATCACGGCCGACGCTGTGCAACGTGCCGAAGCCTTGGTGGAAGCGGGCGTGGACGCGCTGGTACTCGACAGTGCGCACGGACACTCCAAAGGGGTCATCAACACGTTGAAGGAGATCAAGAAGCACTTCGACAACGTGGATGTGGTGGTCGGCAATATCGCGACCGGCGATGCCGCGAAGATGCTTGCCGATGCGGGCGCCGATGCCGTGAAAGTGGGTATCGGACCCGGTTCCATCTGCACCACCCGCGTGGTGGCTGGTGTGGGCGTGCCCCAACTCAGTGCGGTCTATGGCGTCTATAAAGCACTGAAAGACTACGACATACCTCTCATCGCCGACGGCGGTATCCGTTACTCCGGCGACATTGTGAAGGCCCTCGCGGCCGGTGGCGATTCCGTCATGCTTGGCGGTCTGCTTGCAGGCGTGGAGGAATCCCCGGGCACGACCATCCTCTTCAACGGTCGTAAGTTCAAGACCTACAGAGGAATGGGTTCTCTGGAGGCCATGCAGCACGGTTCCAAGGATCGCTACATGCAGAGCGATGTCGAGGATGCCAAGAAGCTTGTCCCCGAAGGCATTGTGGGTCGTGTGCCGTACAAGGGCGACCTTTACGAGGTGATTTATCAAATGGCCGGCGGTTTGCGTTCCGGCATGGGTTACTGTGGCGCGGTGAACATCGAGAAACTCCACGAGGCGCGCTTCTGCCGCATCACCAACGCCGGTGTGCTCGAGAGCCATCCGCACGACATCACCATCACCAGCGAGGCCCCCAACTATTCAAGTGAAGCTAAATAATTTTAATCATCATTAAATAACACTGTTATGAATAAAAAGAATATCATCGTAGGCGTTGACTTCTCAAACAGTTCGCACAACGCCATGCGCCATGCGGTTTCTCTTGCGCTCAAAACCGGCGCCGATATACATTTGGTATGGGTGAAGACTCCGGGCGTTGCCAACAACGTGACGGAAGATGGCGGCGACAACTACATCCATAAAGTCCAGGCTTCTTTGGAGGATTGGAAAAAAGAGTGTAAATTAGAGGCTCCTGATGTGGAGGTCAACACGGTCATTTTAGAGGGCAAAGTTCACACCGAGATTCTCAAATATGCTGCCAACCAGTCTGTTCCCATCGTGGTGATGGGTACGCACGGTACTTCGGGTTTTGAGGAAGGCTATATCGGCAACAATGCCAACCGTCTGATCAAAGAGGCCCGGGTCCCGATTCTGATTATGCGTGAGAACATCGAGATCAAGCGCGACCTGCACAACATCTATGCGCCTATCGATTTGAGTTTCGAGACGCTGCAGAAGATGCGCTACGCCACCTATTTGGCCAAGTGCTTCGCTGCGAAGATCACCATCGCCGGTATCTACTATCCCAACAATGCCGACACGCGCCACGTCATCAACGTGCAGATGCGCCACGCTGCCGACATGTGCGAGGACAAGAACGTGCGCCATGAGATGGTGCCGCTGACGGTGCAGAAGGACTATGTGCAGACGCTGCTGAACCACGCCCACGAGATGGATTCCAACCTCATCGTGATTATGCGTGAGGAGAGCGAGACCGACTTCACCTCCAGCTCCAACATGACGGAAATTCTCAGTACCTCCAAGATGCCGTTGCTGATCATCCCGAACGTTTCCGCAGTCGGTTTGGGCAGATAATGGCGAAGATACGCAAACGGACGCTGCGCGGGGGCAACATGCTCAACCCCACTCCGGTGGTCATGGTTTCCTGCGGCGCTACCCTTGACGAATACAATATAATTACCATTGCATGGGCGGGAACGGTGAACTCCGACCCGCCTATGTGTTCTATTTCCGTGCGCCCGGAGCGCCATTCCTACGAGATTATCAAGAAGGAAGGGGCTTTTGTGATTAACTTGGTTAACAAACAGTTGGCTCCTTACGCCGATTGGTGCGGGGTGCGCTCGGGACGGAAATTCAACAAGTTTGTGGAGACGGGGCTGACTCCCGTGCGCGCCACGCAGGTGAACGCGCCCATGATTGAGGAAGCGCCCGTGAACTTGGAGTGCAAAGTCACGCAAATCATCCCGCTTGGCAGTCACGATATGTTCTTGGCTGAAGTCGTCGCCGTGCATGTCAACGAGAAGCTGTTTTCTCCCAAAACCGACGCCCTCGACTTGAAACGTGCCGATTTGGTGACCTATTCCCACGGGCACTACTATGGCTTGGGGGAGATTATCGGGAAGTTCGGATTTTCGGTGGAGAAGAAGAAACGATAACCGTAGGGGCGAATAATTATTCGCCCCTACGTCCTCATTCTCACCACGGTGATGCCGGCGCCGCCGAGTTCGAGCATTTCGTCGCTGAATTCTGCAACATCCTTTCTTTTAGCGAGATACTGGCGCACTACGCTGCGCAGGATGCCGTTGCCTTTGCCGTGCAGGATGCGCAGGTTGGAGACGCCCAACATCTCGGCCTCGTCTAAATATTCCTCTAAGTTGTGCACCATCTCCTCGGCGCGTTGGCCGCGGACATCCAAGGTGGTGCTGAAATCCGACAGCTTTTTGTTGAGGGCGTCGGCGATGGAGCCGGCATTGAATTGCGACACGTGTCCGCGCTCCACATTCCGTGCTTCTTTCTTGCTGATTTTGATGAGTCGGTCTAATTTGGTGCGGAAATTTACCGAATGGAACGAGATGGTCACGTCGTTGCCGTCGATTTGGGTCACCTCGCCGGCAATTTGGGAATCCGGCATATAGACAGAATCGCCCACGCGGATGGTCTTGTCCATCACCTCCTGCGGGGTCTGTTTCTTCTCCACCGGCTTTTTCCGATGAGGCGGGATGATGGCCTTCACTGCCTCGGCCTCCGCCTTCTCGATGTGTTCGATCTCCTTCTGCATCTCCTTTTTGAAGGATTGCACCTCCTGTCGCACCGCTTTGGTCTTCACGGCGTCGGCTTTCGACTCCTTAATTTCGCGAATAGTGTTCTCAATGATTTTGTTCGCGCTATCCACAATGCTGTTGGCTTGGTTCTTGGCCTTGGTGAGGATTTCCTTGCGCTGTTTGTCGAGCTGCGCGAACTTTTCGGCGTATTCGTCAATCATCACGGCCAACTGCTCATCGGCGGCGCGCACCATCTTGAGTTGCTGCTCGGTCTCTATCTGCGTGATTTCGATCTCCTCCAACTTCCGTTCGTAGTCGATTTGCGCCGTGCCGGATTTCTGCACGGCGTTGTCGATAATCTGCGGGTCCAGACCGATTTGGCGGGCGATTTCGTAGGTGAACGAACTTCCGGGCTTTCCTATTTTGAGACGGTAAAGCGGCTGTAACGCATTGGTATCGAACAACATGGCTCCGTTCTCGGCTTCGGGGTGCGAATCGGAGAACATCTTCAGGTTGCCGTAGTGCGTGGTGATGATGCCGAACGCTTTCGTGTCGTAGTAACGTTCAAGGATGGATTCGGCCAAAGCACCGCCCAAGGTGGGCTCGGTACCGCTTCCGAATTCGTCGATCAGGAACAGCGACTTGGCGTTGAGGTTCTCGTCCATAGCCTTAAGGTTCTGCAGATGAGAGCTGTAGGTACTCAGGTCGTTGTCGATGGACTGTTCGTCGCCGATGTCGATGAAGATGCTTTCGAAGATGCCCATGTCGGAGGTGCTCATCATGGAGACGGGCAGTCCGCATTGCATCATATATTGTAATAAGCCAACGCTTTTCAGGCACACGGACTTGCCGCCTGCGTTCGGACCGGAGATAATCAGAATCCGTTTTTCGGGAGTCAGCTTGATGTCCAACGGCACTACCTCTTTGTGGTGTTTCTTGTAGTTGAGGTAGAGCAGGGGGTGTTTGGCCTGGTACCACTGCGCGATGGTTTTGTTGTGGATGTGCGGCACAGCGGCGTCAATGTCGATGGCGAAGAGGGCTTTGGCGCGAAGGAAGTCGTACCGTCCCATCAGTTTCTGCGCGTCGAGGAGGTCATCGATCAGCGGGCGGATGGTGTCGGAGATCTCGGTGAGGATACGGATAATTTCCCGCTGCTCAGCGTTTTGCAGTTCCTTGAGTTCGTTGTTGGCGTCGAACACCTCGGTAGGTTCGATGAAGACCGTCTGTCCGGTGGCGGATTCATCGTGCACGAAACCGCGCAGACGGCGTTTGAACTGCGCGGAGACGGGAATGCAGAGGCGGCCGTTGCGGACGGTCATCTCGGCGTCCTCCTTCACGATGCCGTCCTGTTTGGCGGCGGTGAGGATTTTGCGGATTTGGTGGTCGGCGTCGCGGGAGAGGCGGTTCATGGCCGACTTGATGCGGGCCAGCTCTTCGGAAGCGTTGTCGCGCATCTGTCCCTTGTCGTCGAGGATGCGGTTGATGGCGCTCGTCAGGTCGCGCTGCAGCGGCATCTCCGCGCACATCGACCAGAGCCGCGGGTAGCGGTTCTCCTCGTGGCGCACCTTGAAATAGACGAAGATGTTGGTCATCGACAGGATAAAGCCGCGCAAGCAGGCTAATTCGTCGAGTTCGATATAGGTGCCGTCGATGCGGAGCCGTTTCAGCGTCTCGCGGAGGTCGTAGAAGTCTTGGGCGGGGAAAGGTTCGTCGAAAAGCAGCAGCTGGCGGAATTCCTCCACGGATTCCAGCGCGGGCATGATCTCCAGCATGTCGGTCATAAACTGCATGGAATCCACTGCCTCCGCGCCCTGCGGACTCAGACAATGGCCCAGAATCAGCCGCCGCACGATGTCAAAACCGATTTTCTCTTCGAAATTATCAGGATAGAGCATTATTCGTTTCAGAAAATTTAATGGGCGGCAAAAGTACGATTTTTAGCGGTTAGATGGTTAGGGGGTTATAGGGTTACATGGTTACATGGTTAAATGGTTAGAAGGTTAAAGGGTTAAAAGTAGTTGGCAAGGGGTTGGCAAGGGGTTGGCAAGGGGTTGGCAAGGCTAAGCAAGTCATTATACTTGCCATATACTTGCATCTACTTGCCAAAGCCTTGCGATTCCCTTGCCATCCCCTTTGCAAACCGCACGCAGGTATTGGTCATGGGTATGTGATTCGGGTTTTAGCGTGTTCGGTTTTGCGGCGGAAATTCCATTTTTCTGCGAAAAATTTGGTCATTCTGCCGCAGGCAGAACCCCCATCTTTACATAACACGCTGTCTATCAGTGCGAAAAAAATTTTTCAACAGGTGTACAATTTTTGTATTAGTGTATTATATTTGCAGTGTCTTAGTTCACTAATACACTAATTAAAATTATAACGATATGATACAGTTAAACAATGTAGAATTCGGGTACGACAAGAACCGCAAGTTGTTCAACGGCGTGACCTGGCATTTGGAACCCGGGCATCTCTACGGGCTGCTCGGATGCAACGGCGCGGGGAAAACCACCCTGCTGAAAATCATGACGGGACTGCTTTTCCCGCAGAACGGCGAAGCCCTGTTAGGGGGGCAGCCTTCCTGCAACCGCACGGCGGAGCAGTTGAAGGACATCTATTTCCTGCAAGAGGAGATTCACGTTCCCCATCTGAAAATCAAACAGTTCGAGGAATCTTTCGCGCCCTTCTATCCCAACTTCAACCACGAGCAGTTCACGGAATACCTCCGCGAATTCGAGATGGACAACATGCTCGGCTTCATCGACAAGTTCTCGCACGGACAGAAGAAGAAGGTGATGCTTGCTTTCTCTTTGGCCACCAACGTGCCGCTGCTCATCATGGACGAGCCCACCAACGGCCTCGACATCCCCTCCAAGAGCACTTTCCGCAAAATCATGGCCTCCTACGCCAACGAGCAGAAGACCGTGATCATCTCCACGCATCAGGTGCGCGACCTGCACAGTCTTATTGATGCCGTTTCCATCCTCGACAACGGCCGCATGATTCTCAGCGCCTCCACGGACGTCATCACCGACAAGCTGTTCTTCGGCATTAAGGATGAGCAATCACCGGAAGCCAAGGTGTTCTACAGTGAAGAGACCCCGAAAGGACTCAACCAGGTAAAGGAAAACCCCGACCACAAGGAGTCTTCCCTCGATCTCGAAATGCTGTTCAACGCCGCCGTACAAAACAAGCAAGAATTCACGGAAATGTTTCAATAACCTTAAAATCTGAAGATTATGAAAAAATACACCAATAAGATATTAATCATTACCGCCATCGTCTTAGTGCTGGCCATCGTCATCGGTACCACCATTGATTTCCAGACGGGCTACCGCAGCGGTCGGATCAAATACGAAAAATACGAAAAGGATTCGGTCAATGTGCTTACATTTGATAGCGTGGAGGATCTGGAGGCATACGCCGATTCCGTATCCGAGAAAGAAACCAAAACGTCTCACCAATAAAACCGTAACATTATGAATACCAATAATATCATTAAGTTAATCAAGGCTTATTTTTACGAAAATTGGCAGAAGGACATTTATTATTCCTTTGCCATCGTCGCCACGGTGGCTATGTTCAGTTTGGGATTCGGAATATTCAGCAGTCGATTTGCGATTATTCTCGCTGCGGTGTTGACGATGCTGCAACCCATCAAGCTTTTCGGTAATCTTTACCAATCTTCAAGCCGGATGCATTATTTGACGATACCGGCCAGCAACAGCGAAAAAGTGGTGACGAACATGCTGCTTCTCAATGTCTATTTCGTGATTCTCATGGTAGTTGCCCTCTGTGTCGGATTTTTGTTGGGTTATGGTATCGGTTATGTCCGGAATCCGGAAATGCTCCGATACAATTGGGGGATTTTGAAAGAGATGATCAGCAACACCCGTATTGAGTACCTGTACTTTTTCTCCTCTCTTGCTGTCGTGTTTTTCGCATCGATCTATTTCAAGAAAAATCCGTTCTGGAAACTGGTCCTGACGGGCGTTGTCGTTTCGCTTGTTTTAGGTGCCATCGCGGCCAGTACCGAATGGTTGAATGTTGTCCTGACCGTGCCGGCGGAGATTCGCAACGGGAACTATTACAAGAGCATAGAGCACGTTTCCCAATCTCCGGGTTGGTTCCAATACGTCGCTTGCTGTGTGTCTATGGTCTATTTCTACGCGTTGAGTTTTTTAAGAATGAGAGAAACGGAGGCATAATATGGATTTCAAGAGCACACAAAGCATATACCGGCAGATCGTGAACTGGGTGTTCGAGCAGATTCTGTCGGGCGCGTGGCAGCCGGGCGAGCGGGCGAAGTCCGTGCGCGAGCTGGCCGTCGCCTTCGAGGTGAACCCCAACACCGTCATGCGTTCCTACGAATACCTTCAGAACCAGGATATTATCACCAACAAACGCGGCATCGGCTACTTCGTCAACGAGGACGCCCCCGACAAAATCCGCGCCCTCCGCAAGAAGGAGTTCCTCGAAGAGGAGGTGCCGGAGTTTCTCAAGAATATGAGGCTGTTGGGGATTACGATGGAAGAGGTAGAGGCAATGGCGAAATAGTTAGTAGTTAGCAGTTAGCAGTTAGTAGTTATGGCGAAAAGAAAGTAATGTTGAAAAAATGTATTTTTGCACTTTGTTACATATTAACTATCCTTAACGAAGCGCGAATCACTGCTAACTACTAACTACTAACTGCTAACTGAAATTTATTTTCTAACAATATGAAAAAAGTAACAATCTTTACCATTCTTTTCTGCGCCATTCTCGGCATGGCGAATGCGCAGAATTCCTATTGGGTGTTCTTCACCGACAAGCAGAACACCACGTTCGACCCGTATCAGTATTTTGATGCGAAGGCCATCGAGCGTTACGCGCAGTGTGGCGCGGACCTCTATGACATCACCAATTATCCTGTGAACGGGCAGTATGCCGCGGCGGTGGAGAACGCTTCCGAGGAGCTGATCGGCACCTCGCGGTGGCTCAACGCGGCCGGCGTGATGGCCACGGAGGAGCAGATCGCCATGATCCAGCAGTTCCCGTTCGTGGCGGGTGTTCAGCTGATTGTCAGCGACATGGAGGTGGTCTCCGTGACGCAGACCGAGCAGGATGCGGCATCCATCACCTTGGATCAGGTCGCCATCCACCACGGCGAGCTGTTCAAGCAGCACAACATCAGCGGCAAGGGCGTGCGTGTCGCGGTGATCGATGCGGGTTTCCCGGATGTCGATACCCACCCGGCATTCAAGCATCTGCGTGATAACCAGCAGATTATCAAGACTTGGAACTTCGTGAAGAAGCAAGAGAATGTGTATGAGGCCAATTCGCACGGCCGCATGGTGCTGAGCTGCATCGCGGGCATGAAGGGCGATGGCACGATGTTGGGCATGGCGCCCGACGCGCAGTTCCTGCTGGCCCGCACCGAAGTGACCACCGAGCCGAAAAAAGAGGAGGTCTGGTGGGTGCAGGCACTCGAATGGGCTGACCAGAATGGCGCCGACATCGTGAACAGCTCCCTCGGTTACGGCAAACAGCGTTATATGCTCAAGCAGATGAACGGCAAGACCTCCATGGTGGCCAAGGCTGCCAACACCGCCGCCCGCAAGGGGATGCTGGTCTGCAACTCCATGGGCAACGAGGGCAGCGACAAAGACTGGCGGATGCTCATCACTCCTGCCGATGCCGACAGCATCTTGTCGGTGGGCGCCGTGAAAAATCTGGATGTCATCGCCGATTTCAGTTCGTTCGGTCCCACGGCCGATGGTCGCATGAAACCCAACGTGGTGGCCTGGGGCGAGGACAACACGGTGGCTGGCGAGAAGGGCAACTACACGAAGGCTTCCGGTACCTCCTTCGCCTCCCCGATGATGGCTGGATTTGCCGCCTGCGTGAAGCAGCTGCATCCTGAATACACCGCCTGGCAGCTGAAGACTGAGATTGAGAAATCCGGCAACCACTATCCCTATTTCGACTACGTTTTCGGTTACGGAGTACCGCAAGCCGGCTACTTCTTCGGCGAAAAACCCGAAGTCAAGGACAATCTGGGTTTATATGAGGATGAGGATGCCGTTTACATTACTTCCAAGGATCCCGAATCCAAGATTTTCTTCAAAATCACCAACGGTGACGGTACGGTGGAAAACTATGGGGAAACGACGTTGTACAAAGGAAAACATGTGGAGAACGCCGGGCAATCGCTGAAATTCACCAAAAACACGTTGAAAGATGGACAAACGGTGGAATTTTGGAGCGACGGGCAGCTCCTGAAGTACGTTTATGGCCAGCAAACGTTGCCGAAAGTCGATAGTTCGGTTGCCGCGGATCACCGTTGGCCCTATTGCAACCAACGTTTCGACGCGCCCGATAACGACATTTACACCCGCAAGTTCCCGAAAACGTACAAGTTCAGCACAGTGTTGAATTTCTCTTTCATGATGCCTTCCATGTGGGGTCCGAACGGCAACATCTGGACATGTAACAGAGTCTCGCACGGTTTGACGTTCGCCTTCGACAACAGCTGGCGTTTGGCAAAGAGCTATGCTTTGGGATTCCGTGTCGGTTTCGGTTCTTCATGGTATGCGGTAAAAAGTCCGTCGATTTACCATCCTTTCCTTGATTTGATTGATGAAACGATGGATACTAAGGTGGTCAAGAATAACATCAAAGTCACGAAATTCGATTTGGAATTGGTCAACCGTTTCATTTTGGGCTATGCGGGATCAGAATGGTGGTATTTAGATGCCGGCATTTTCGGTGAATGGAATACTGGAAGTCGTTATAAAATCAAGACCGAAGATGATAATGTGGTTAATGTTCACAGAATCAACAAGTTTCTCAATGATGGACAATACTGGTTTAAGATGAACCGCCTCGACTACGGTGTGCGTCTGCGTATGGGCGTCACGAGAAGATTCGCCATCTATGGACAGTATCGCATCTCCAACCTGTTGAAGGTGAAGGGTACAGGTATTTCTGACCTCCCGAAATGGGAAATCGGCATACAATTGTTCTAAAAAAAAAACCCGCGAATCTCGCGGGCTTTTTTTAATTACTTTTGCATCGTGGTCGGATGCATGTCGGCGCGGGTGTAAACTTCAGGATGGAAGTACTTCTTCATGAACTCGACCATCTCTTTCTTGGTGACGGAATTGACGATGTTGTCATATTCAGACGGAGCGATAATCGGTTCATCTTGAGTGACCTTTCCGCTGATGTAGCCGAGCCAGAAGCGGTTGGTTTGGATGTTCTTGGCGCGGGTGCTGATCATCTGTTTCTTCACCAATGCCATCGTCTTACTGTCGGGACCTTTCTTCTTGAAGTCGTTGAGGATCTTCAAGCTGGCGTCGGCCAGTTTGTCGGTCTTCACGGGGTCGCAACCCAACAGGATCAACAGAGTCATCTCAGCACGCGGGAGTTTGCTGGCACCCATATTCACCATCGGGGAATAGACATCGCCCATCTTCTCACGCACGATGCGCACGAATTGGATGTCGAGAGCCTCGCCAATCATGTCGGCGATGATGGAGTTGCGGTAGCTCCAGTCAATCGGGTTGTTGATCATCATACCCATATAGCCCTGCTCTTCAGTACCGGCATAGACGGTTTGCGTGGTGGCTTTGTCAGGACGCGGTTTCAGTACGCTGAGGTTGTAGTTCTCTTTCTTGCTGGGATTGGTCTTCATTGAACCGAGGTAGAGTTCCACGAATTCCTTCATCTCCTTTTCGTCGTAGTTACCCACGAAGAAGAAGTTGAAGTCGGCGGGGTTGGCGAAACGTTCTTTGTAGATCTGCACGGCGCGGTCGAAGTTCACCTGGTTCAGGTACTCTTCATCCATGGAGAAGACCTGTTTCATGTAAGGATCGTAGTTGTAAGCAGCATCCATCAATTTGCCCAGATATTTGTACAGCGGCTGGGTGGTGATCATCTTGATTTGCTCTTTCGTCTCCTGCATCACCAACTCGCATGCATTGGGATCGATGCGCGGATTGGTGAAGAAGGCGTTGAGGTACTGGAAGAAGAATTCCAGGTCTTTCGGAGAGGATGAACCAGAGAAACCTTCGCTTAATAAGTTGATGTTCGGTGATACACCGGCGTCTTTGCCTTTCATCTTCTTCATCAGGGAGTTGTAGTCCAGACCGGCAATACCGCCGCGGTCGATGATGTCGGCGGCGAAGTCAACGGTAGCAAGGTCTTTCACAGGATAGAGGCTCTTGCCGCCCTTGCTGCTGGCGCTGAAGAGGATTTCGTCGTTCTTATAGTCGGTTTTCTTCAGATAGATGGTGATGCCGTTGGAGAGGGTCCATTTTTCGGCACCCACAGCGTCGATTTTCTCCACAGAGGTGATCTTACCGGCTTTCAGGGTCTCCTTTTCGAGGATTTCCTGATCTTTGTAGGTGTCCACGTAGGGTTGAACATTGGCCAAAGACTTGTCTTTCAGGATGCTGAGGATTTCCTCTTTGGACGGCACTTTCACGCCTTCTTTGTCGGGAGCAGTGATGATGGCCACCATGTTGTCTTCGGTGATCCAGTTCTTAGCCAATGCGTTGACTTCCTCCAGGGTGATGTCTTCCATCAGCTTCTTGGCGTAGGTGTTCTCGCGTTTCGCACCCGGGATGGGGTCTTGACGCAGGAAGTTGTTGATGTATTGGGAAGCGAAGCGGGCGGATTCGGTCTTATCGACCTCTTTGGCAGCCTTGTCGTATCTCTCTAACAGTTCTTCCTTGGCGCGGTTGAGTTCGGTCTGCAGGAAACCATACTTCAGCACGCGGTATTCCTCCTGCATGAGCACGCGCAAAGCGTCGGAGATGTGGTTCTCCTTAGCCATGGCCATGGAAGCATAGGCATCGGTGTTGCCGATGAAGTCGCCATAACCGGCGCCGGCACCGATGAAGGGGCATTTCGGATCTTGGGTCATCTCTTCGAGACGGGCGTCAAACATAGCGTTGTAGAGGTCGATGCAGAGTTGTTGGCGGAAATCGCCGATGGTCTTCATCGCGGAGTGTTTGTGCTTGCGGATAATCTCCACTTGGTTGCCAGTGGCTTCCTTGTCGGTGCAGACGGCCACGAGGGGTTCCTTGTTGGCACCGATGCCGTAGATCTCTTTCTTGCGGGGGTTCTGTTTGGCGGGGATGTTGCCGAACATCGTCTTGATCTTGGCTTCCACCTCGGCCACGTTGATGTCACCGACCACGATGACGGCCTGCAGATCCGGACGATACCAATCTTTGTAGAAATCTTTGATTACTTGGTAGTCAAATGTTTGCAGAATGTCCAACTTACCGATGGGCAGACGGTCGGCGTAGCGGGAATCCTTCATCAGGATCGGCCAGTACTCCTTGCGCATACGGTCATCGGCACCGAGACCGAGGCGGTATTCCTCGATGATGACGCCGCGCTCTTCGTCAATCTCCTTGTTGTCGTAAAGGAGACCGGCAGCCCAGCCACGGAGGATCTTGAGACCGAGGTCGATGTTCGTGGGATCATCCGTCGGCATGGGAATCATATAGACCGTTTCGTCGAAGCTGGTGTAGGCGTTGAGGTCAGCGCCGAACACCACGCCCTTGCTGCGCAGATGATCAACCACGCTGTTGCTCGGGAAACCCTCAATGCCGTTGAAGGCCATGTGCTCGGTGAAGTGCGCCAAGCCCTGTTGGTTGTCGTTCTCCTGGTTGGAGCCGGCATTCACGGCGAGACGGAACTCCACGCGGTCTTTCGGGTAGGTGTTGCGACGGATGTAGTAAGTCAGACCGTTGTCCAACTTGCCGATCGTCACGTTCGGATCCGCTTTGATGGGATCTTTCAGGTTCAGGTCGCCTTTCTGTGCGAAGACAGTCAATGCACAGACCAAGGCCATCAGAAACAAAAATACTTTCTTCATAAACGTTTGATTTTATTGATAATTACAGTATTTCCTTTGACGTTTTTTTTCTTTGACGCTATGATTGCCAAAAAACTACAAATTTTTTTTAGCGGCGGCAAAGATAGTATTTTTTAGGCAACAAAGGCAACAAAGGAGCCATCTGTAATTTTGTTATCTTTGCGGCGTATTTAAATCACAAGTTATGCTGGAATATTTTCACAACGTACCCTTTTCCGTGACCGTTTGCGACAAGGACGGTAAGATACTGGATATGAACGAGACCGCAGAGCGCGTGCTGAGTCACGGACAACACATCGTCGGGCAGAACCTGTTAGACTGCCATCCCGAACCGGCCCGCACCAAACTGATGGAAATGCTTAAGAATCACAATCTTAATGCCTATACTATCGAGAAGAACGGCGTGAAGAAACTGATTTACCAGTCGCCGTGGTTCGAGAACGGCGAGTTTGCGGGATACATCGAACTGTCGATGGAAATCCCGATGGAGATGCCGCATTATGTAAGGGTGCCGAAGGGGTGAGGTTACATGGTTACGTGGTTACATGGTTATATGGTTACACGGTTACATGGTTAGGGGGTTAAATGCTTAAAATCCAAACAAAATGACAAGAGATTCAGAGATTACATACGGGATGCGTCCTGTGATGGAGGCGATCGAGAGTGGCAAGACTATTGATAAAGTGCTGTTCCAGAAGGGTTTGCAGGGCGATTTGTTCAAGCAGCTTTTCTACGAGGTGCGGCAACGGAAAATCCCGTTCCAGTATGTGCCGCAGGAGAAGCTGAACCGGCTCACGCGGCAGAACCATCAGGGCGTGATCGCGTTTTTGTCGGCAATCGAGTACTGCGACATCTACAACATTGTGCCTACGATTTTCGAGGAGGGCCGCGTGCCGTTCCTGCTGCTGCTCGACAAGGTCACGGACGTGCGGAACGTGGGTGCCATTGCCCGGTCGGCTGAATGTGCGGGTGTGGATGCCATCATCCTGCCGCTCAATGGCGGCGCGCAGCTCAATGAGGATGCCGTGAAAAGTTCTGCCGGTGCATTGCACAAAGTGCCCGTATGTCGCCACTCCAACCTTGTGGAAGTGATTCAGTACCTGAAAGATAGCGGCATCGAGGTGATCGGCGTAACGGAAAAGGCGAACCATGCGCACTACAATAAGGATTTCACCGGACCTGTATGCCTCATCATGGGCAACGAATACGAGGGCATCGCGTGGGACTACCTGAAACACTGTAACGACACGGTGACGATCCCGATGGTGGGCACTATCCGCTCGCTAAACGTATCCGTGGCCACCGGCATCGCGCTGTTCGAAGTCGTGAAACAACGAAATCCCGTGAAAGAATGAAAATAGGCGTACTTTCCGACACCCACGGCTTTCTGCACCCCGACGCATACGACTTTTTCAAGGGTTGCGACGAGATTTGGCACGCCGGCGATATCATGAACGATTCCATTTTGGACGAACTTCGGATAATCGCCCCGACAGTGCGGGCGGTTTACGGAAATTGCGACGACTGGGATATTCGCCGCGAAGTTGGGGAATATGAGGTCTTTACGTGTGAGAAGCACAAGGTCGCGCTGATGCACATTGTGGGTTCTCCGGGGCGGTATCAGCCCAAAGCGTTGCAGATTATCCGTGAGGAGAAACCGACCATTTTCGTGGCTGGACATTCCCACATCCTGAAAATCATGTACGACAAATACCATAACCTCCTGTTTATCAATCCCGGAGCGGCGGGTTTGTACGGCATTCACACCCGTCTGACGATGCTGCGTTTCGAAATAGAGGGCGAGGAGGTCAAGAATATGGACATTTACGACATTCCCAAGCAAACGCCGGTGAAATGAGAGATAACGAGCCGATAATCACAGTGTTAGGTCCGACTGCCACAGGCAAAACCGGTGTGGCGGTGCGGATTGCCGCGGAATTGGGCGGCGAGATTGTGAGCGCCGATTCGCGGCAGGTGTTCCGGCGCATGGACATCGGTTCGGGTAAGGATTTGTCTGAGTATCAGTATAATGGCAATCCGATTCCCTATCATCTGATTGACATTGAGGAGCCGGGCGTGGAGTACAACGTCTTTCGTTATCAGCAGGCGGCCTACGAAGCGATGGAGGGCATCCGTGCCCGCGGACACCGCATTGTGTTGTGCGGCGGCAGCGGGATGTATGTGGAGGCGGTGCTGCGCGGCTACCGGCTTTTCCCCGTGCCCGAGAATCCCGAGTTGCGGAAAGAGTTGGAAACCCATACGGATGAGGAACTTACGGAGATGTTAGCGGCCTACAAGTCGCTGCACAACGATACCGACACTTCCGAGCGGCCGCGCCTGATCCGCGCCATCGAAATCGAGGATTACTACGCCAAGCACCCCGAACTGAGCGAGCGGGTACGGCCATTGGATTCCGCTATCATCGGGATGTGCGGCGAGCGGAACCACATTCGCGAGCGCATCACGCGACGTTTGCAGGCGCGTTTGCAGGAGGGGATGGTCGATGAGGTGAAGGCGTTGTTGGACGAGGGCATCCCGCCCGAGCGATTGCTCCGTTATGGATTGGAGTATAAGTTTGTAACCCAGTATCTTACAGGCGAGCTGCACTATGGCGACATGGTGTCGCTGCTCAATACCGCCATCCATCAGTTCTCGAAACGGCAAATGACCTGGTTCCGCCGCATGGAACGCATGGGGTTTCGCATCCACTGGGTGGATGCGGATTTGCCGGAGGAGGAGAAGTTCCAGAAGATATACGCGTGCTTGAGGGAAGAGGGGATTGATTGCTAACCGCCCCACACTGCGGCTTCGCCTTATGTGGGGTTATTAGCACTTCGTGCGTCTTGTCCCTTCGGGACTGCTCAAGGAATCATTTTAACGCTTTTGCCTCTTGCCTGTTGCCTGTTGCCTTAATTCAACGCCTTCTCTCTCAATGAGTTGAATCCGTAACCTAATGTCTCGGAGGCATCCAGAATGGTGACGAACGCCTTGTCGTCGATTTCGTGGACGAAATGGATGAGCACGGGCAGTTGCTTGCGGGAGATGGAGGTGAAGATGACCTTCTTCTCGTCGTGGTTGTACATGCCCTCGCCGTTGAGGTAAGTGCCGCCGCGGTCCAGCTCGTCGAAGATGCGCTGGCGGATTTCCTCGTATTTGTCGGAGATGATGAGCACCGCCTTGTTGCCGTGGAAGCCCGCGATGACCTTGTCCATGACGACGCCCGTGACGTAAATCACCAGCCAGGAGTACAACGGCACGGTCCAGTCTTTGAAAGCGACCAAAGCGAGGAGCACGATAGTGGAATCGACACAGATGAGGATGGTTCCCAACGGTATGTGTTTCACGTACTTGCCGATGATCATGGCGATGATGTCGGTGCCGCCAGAGGTGGCGCGGGTTCTGAAGATCAAGCCCAGTCCGATGCCGATAATCACGCCACCGCACAGGGCGACGATGAAGGTGGCAGAGGGATCCGGGGTCATAGGATCATTCGGAAGCCCGATCAGCGGCGCGTAACCGTAAACCTTTTCCCACAGCGAGATGAACGCCGGCAGCGAGATAACGCCGACCAGCGTCTTCGCGCCGAATTTGGGTCCGAGCCATAGCGTGCCGATGAGCAGCAGCGGCAGGTCGAGGCAGATGCCCGACAGACCGATGGGGAAGTTGAAAACGTGGTGCAGGATGATGGCGATACCATATACACCGCCCGGCGCGAGCTTCAGCGGTGAGATGAACACCACGAACCCGATGGACATGATGAACGTGCCCAGGAGGATGAGGCCGTAGGTGCGGATGAGTTCTTTGGTTTTTTCTTTTGTTAAAGGCATAGTAGGTTAAAGGGTTACACGGTTACACGGTTAGAGGGTTAAGGGGTTAGTGGCTGACGACGCGGTTCAGGCGTTGGGAGATGATTCGTTTCAGTTGATTGACTTTGTTGAGTTGTTGCAGGGCGAGGCCTACGTCTTCTTCAGGCAATTCCTTGTTTTCCAAGACTTTATTGATGATGGCCGCATCGTTTTCCAGGATGCGGAGCTTCAGGGTGAGCAGGATGTTCTGCACTTGGTTCTGCAGGACGCGGAGGTTGTTGCGCGTAGTGTGGGTGTGGATGTCGTACTTCTTTTTCCATCGCTCGCTGAAACGCGGCTCCACGGGGATGTTGCGGATCACGAATTCGCTGACCTGCGGGTCGTCTGACAGGGTGAAGTTACGGATGATTTGGTCCTGGTTGCCGATGTAGGAGGCCCAGTCCGCGTACATCGTGAAAATCTTCTCCAACAGCGGGTAGTGGAAGCGGATGTCCTCCTTCATCATCTCGTTGCAGACGTACTGATCGACCCGCATCCCTTCCGACCGTTCTCCTTCTTCCTGTCCTGCCTCGTAGATCACGTAGTTGCCGTAATTGAGCACCAACAGCACTAACTCTTTCTCTGCTTCGTACAGCAGATCGGTTTGCGGTGCGGTTTCGGGATGCTTTTTGGTCTCGATGAGGTCGGGTGTTCCCGATTGCTCCACGGTGACTTCACCGGGAATCCCGCTTTGTTGCCGAATCTGTTGCTGTTGCTGTTGCTGCGAAATCCGGCTCTGCTCCTTGGTCTTCTCCCACACGAAACGACGCAGGTTGAGGTTGAGGTCGTTCTCCGACAGGTCAAACATCTTTGCGCACTCTTTGATGTAGAATGCCCGTTCGATGTTATCCTTCACGCAGCTGATGGATTTCAGAATTTCGTTCACCATCGAGGCTCGCTTGATGGGGTCGTTGCCCGCGTCTTTCGACAGAATATCCGCTTTGAAGAGCAGGAAATCTTTGGATTCGTTGGCCAGATATTCTTGTAATTCGCTGTCGCGGTGTTTTTTGGCAAAGGAATCCGGGTCTTCGCCGTCGGGGAGGAGGCAGACACGGATTTTGAGTCCCTGTTCAAGCAGCATGTCAATGCCGCGCATGGAGGCTTTGATGCCGGCCATGTCGCCGTCATAGAGCACCGTGATGTTCTGGGTCCGCTTGGTGATCATGCGGATCTGGCCTTGCGTGAGGGACGTTCCGGAGGAGGCCACCACATTTTCCACACCCGACTCGTGCATCGAAATCACGTCGGTGTAACCCTCCACCAAATAGACGTTCTGCTGCTTGTGGATGGCGTTTTTGGCGAAATAGATGCCGTATAGCGTGTCGCTTTTGTGGTAGATGGTGTTCTCGCGGGAGTTAACGTATTTGCGAGGGTCTTTGCCGTCCTTTTTGAGCACGCGCCCGCCGAAACCGATTACCTTGCCGGCATCGTTGTGGATGGGGAAAATCACGCGGCCGCGATAGATGTCGTACAGCTTGCCGCTTTGTGCCTTGCCGGTGAGGCCAAGTTCGATGAGGTATTCCTCTTTGTAGCCTTTCTCCAATGCCGCTTTCGTGAAACTGTCCCAGCTGTCGGGACTGTAGCCGAGCTGGAACTTGTCGATGGTGGCATCTTTGAAGCCGCGCTCCTTGAGGTAGGTCATGCCCATCAGCTTGCCCTCCTCGGTGTTGCGGAGCTGGTCCATAAAGAATTTCAGGGCGAACTCGTTGACTATCAGCAGACTTTCGCGCAAGCTACGCTGTTGCCGTTCCTCGTCGCTTTCGTTGCGTTCGTATTCGAGGGGGATGCCGTACTTTTTCGCCAGATATTCGATGGCCTCGGGGTACGACATTTTCTCATGTTCCATCAGGAATTTGACGGGATTGCCGGCGGCGTCGCACACGAAACATTTGTAGATGCCGAGGCGCGGGCTGACGTGCAGCGACGGGTTCTTGTCGTCGTGGAAGGGACAAATGCCCACGAAGTCCTGGCCCTGCTTGCGCAAGGAGACAAAGTCGCCGACGACATCTTCGATGCGGACGGCGGCCATCACGCTGTCTATGGACTTCTGTTTGATCACGATTAGGAGTACTTTCTTCTCAGCAGGTCACAGAAGGAGAGGTAGGCATCGGATTTGGAATCCCAGAAGAACTTCTGTTTCAGGGCTTCCAGGCAGTCGAAGGCCTCTTCCATGTTCTGGCATTCGTTTAACTGACGGATGGCGGTGCTGAAGTCTTCGCCGCGGTTGTGGAATAATTCCTTGATATAGATGAACTTGTCGTTGATAGAGATCGCCTTGGTGAGGTCGCCAACCTTAGCATGCTGGTACTGGCTGCTGATGGAGTGATCTTCGCGCCGTTCGTTGAAGAGGTCGTTGAGGGAGCGTTGTGCCGGTTTCTGTAACGGAGATTCTTTTTGCGGTTCGGGCTCCTTGACAATCTGTTGCGGAACGGGCTGTTCTTCAGCAGGTTGAGTTTGTTGTTTTTTCGGTTGCGGCTTCACCGGTTCGGGCTTTTGAGGGGCGGGTTCCGGTTTTGCAGGTTGAGCGGGAGTGGATTTCGGCGGGATGAACTGCAGAATGTCGTCCTCTTCATGAACTTCTTCGATTTCCGGCTCTTTCGTTTCGATTACCGGTTCAGGTTCCACCGTTACCACCTCTTCGGGTTGCGCGTTGATTTCAAAGTCGGGCTCTATGAAAAGGTCTTCCGCGTTGTCGGTCAGCGGGTTGTCTTCTGCTTTTACCGGCAACTCTTTCTTCTCAATCTGGTCGAAGATATCGTGTTCCGGTTTGGTCTCTTTTGCCGGTTCGGGTTTCGGGGCAGGTTGTTCCTGCGCTTCGTTTATCTCCTTGGCGATATGCTCAAGTTCTTGTTCCACAGCCTTGTAGCTTTCGTGTTCGGTGTCGAAGAACAGCTCCACGTCCTCTTCCATGGTTTTGGCCGGCGAGTATTGTTTCTGTGGTTCGGGCGCGGGTGCGGCAGGCGCTGTTTCGGGCTTCGGAGCTTCATACTCCTCTGTCTCGCATCCCGAAAGTTGCACATACAGTTTTCTCACCTTTTCCAACAGGATTTCTTTCTCGATGAAAGCCAATTTGATTCCTTTTTCACTGTCAGATAGCCATTTATCCAACAATTCCGACATTTTTTGATAATCGTCGTTCATTTTTTTGAAATTTCTATAGCAGGTTAACGGTTTTTATATTAATTTTGCACGCAAAAAAAGCAGGCAAAAATACGAAATTTATACATATTGGGAAGCGATGTTTTTAGAAAATAAAGCGAACAGAAATCAGAAAAAAGGATGGATCGAGGTGATTTGCGGATCCATGTTCTCCGGAAAGACCGAGGAGTTGCTCCGCCGGATCCGTCGTGCCGAGTTTGCCAACCAGAAAATCGAGTTGTTCAAGCCGGCCATCGACACGCGCTATGACGAGACGGAGGTGGTTTCGCACAATGAGAGTTCGCGCATTTCGACCCCCGTCAATAGCTCCTCGGAGATTTTATTATATATAAATATGTCAGAGGTGCAGGTGGTGGCCATCGACGAGGTGCAGTTTTTCGATGACGGCATCGTGGAGGTGTGCAACCAATTGGCAGATGCCGGTATCCGCGTGATTGTCAGTGGGTTGGATATGGACTACAAGGGTATTCCGTTCGGTCCGATGCCGCGGCTGATGGCGGTGGCGGAGTATGTAAGCAAGCAGCACGCCATTTGTACCCGCTGTGGCGACCTCGCCCATTTCTCCTATAGAATCGTGCCGAACGAACAGCAAGTCCTGCTCGGCGAGAAGGATGCCTACGAACCGCTCTGCCGGCACTGCTTCGACGAGGCGATGAAGGGGTTATAGAGTTTAGAGTTTAGGGTTTAGAGTTTAGGGTTTAGAGTTTTGAGTTTTATGTTGCAGACGGTGATGACCGCCATGGCTGCCCATACGAGCACCGAGAGTTTGTCGGTGTCCAAGAAGTTGTTGAGGAAACCGTGGGTGTAGTAGGAAATTAAGGCCAAAGTCACACACAACGATATGATTCTCATGGTTTTGTTTTCCGAATGGATGTAGTTTCGGATGCCGAAGATGAGAAATACGATGACAATGGCAATTACCGTGAGCATTCCGGGGAAGCCGGTTTCCGCGCACGGCCCGATGTATTCGCTATGGGCATTGCCGCCGTCACCGAAATCCGTGGAGATGATAGTGCGGTAGTAGCCCTGCTGGAACGGGGCGTACTCGAACTGGTAAGTGCCAGGACCCCAGCCGAATACGGGTTTTTTCTGAATCATGCTGAACGCGGCTGTCCAGCGGTTGATGCGCTCCATATTGGAAGCGTCGGTGCTGATGTTCGACATCGATTGGATGTGTTCCACGAAGTCGCCCGACGAATCTTGGCTGTTGCGGCTCATTTTGTAGAGAATGTCGTCGGCGTAGAAGAAAAGCAACGCTCCGACCACCAGTCCGCCGCCGACGATCCACGACAGTTTGATGCGCAGTTTGAGGATTACCAGTACCCCAACGGCCACCACCAAGCTGAGCCATGCGGCGCGGCTGAACGACAGGTAGAAACCCGTCAGCAGAATCAGGGAAACGACAATGTAGAAAATCCGTTGCGGGAATTTGTTATCAGGCAGGAAGATAAAGCCGACGGTGAGCGGCAGCATGAAGGCTAAGGCCGCGCCGTAAGCCGTGTGGTCGTTGTAGAACGGCGACATCACATAGTGTGCGTAATGTTCGTCGAAGCCGCTAAGGGCATGTTGGTAAGTCGTGATCAGCACGATGATGGACAGTCCTACCGCGTAGCAATTGAAATAGCGCACGGCGTTCTTCAGGTCGTCTTTCACCATCTGCATGAAAAACCAGTAGCAGGAGGTAATGAACCACACTTTTGAGGCGAAGAATTTGAGCGAAATGACCGGTCGAACGCTTGTCAGGCAGGTGAGGAGCATCCAGCCGAGATAGACCAAGATGGCGATAGAGAGGGGATGTTTCAGGAAGGTGCGGTCGATGCGGAGGTCGTAGAGGATGCGGGCGAGAAAGATCATGGTCACCAGAATCATCAGGGCTTCGGAGGGCAGCGAAAGTCCCAGGTGGATGTTCTTGCTGCTGAGGATAATGGAGAATGGTGTGGTGAACGCGACGAGATACATCGCCCAGTCCGTATGGAAAAAGACGAGATACAGCCCCACGACGGCCACCGTAATCAGCTGAAATGCAGGAAATTCCCTGATTATGGCGTAGCCGTTGGCCACCACAAGCGCCATCGCGACCAGAAAGAAGAGAATCTGTCGCTTAGTGATCTTGCGGATCTGTTGTAGTATCTTTTCTAACAGACTGGTTTTCAACTCTCTCGATCATTAACAGCACAATCATCGTGAGGATGAAGGCGCACAGGGTGGAAATCACGACAATGAGGGATTTTTTCGGATAGTATTTTTTGTCGGCGGGGTAGGGTTGGTCGATGACGAATTTCACCGGCATGATGGTGGTCATGTCCATCTTGGCATCCAGCATTTTCTCTTTGCAGAGGGCATGGTATTTGCTGAAATTGTATTCCAAATCCTGGTAGGCGGTCAGTTTTGCGCCGTATTTGGCAATGGTATCCTGCTCTTTCTGAATACGTTGCATGGCCGCCGTGTTCCCTTGTGCGGCGGCGATGGCATATTGTTGGGTGAGACGTTCGCTTTGTGTTTTCACGTCGAAGACGCCATGTTTCATCAGCTCGCGCATGGAATCGTTCACGATGGCGATTTCACGCTCTACAGAGTCCAGCTGATGTTGCAGGATGGTGTAGGCGGCCAATGCACGTTCGTGTTCCACGTTGTTTTTGATGGTATCCAGCCAGCGTACCACGTCGAGGGTCATGTTGTAGGCCCGTTGCGGATCCCAGTCGCTCACCGAGACCGAAATCGCACCATATTCCGTGCGTTTGATGGTCATGTTGTTGGTGAGGTTCTTGTATAGTTTGGTTCGGCCACCTTTTTTGTTGAGGTCGATATTGTAGTATTCCGCCAGTTTGTATTTCTCCACCAGCGAATCTTTGATGGCGACGGAGTTGATGAAAGGCAGCATTTGCTCGGTTTCGTCAACAGTGGCTAACGCCTTGATTTCCAGACGTTCGTTATAGTTCTGCTCGTTCAAGAGGATTTTGGAGACGGAGCTGGTGCGCGGGGCGTAGAGGATGGCGGTGGACTTGAAACGCGGCCGCACGAGGAAGGAGCAGGCCGCCGACACGATGAAAGTGGCACCGCACACGATAAACAGCCACTTCCGCCATTTCCACATAAATTGTAACAAGCTGAACGCGTTGTACTTGTTCTGATTTTCCATTCGCAAAGTATTTGGTTTTGATAATTGTTTCGGATTGAGATACTTACAGGATTATAGCAGACCGAGTTCCATTTTGGCGGCTTCGGTCATGCGGTCCATTGTCCAGGGCGGGTCGAAGGTGACATCCACCACACATTTGTTCACGCCGGGGATCATTGACACGCGGGTCTGCACTTCCATAGGGAGGCTTTCCGCCACCGGACAGTTGGGGGCGGTCAGCGTCATCAAGATATAGACATCGTTGTTGCTGTCCACTTCCAACTTATAGATAAACCCTAATTCCCAAATGTTTACGGGGATTTCAGGGTCGTAGATGGTGTTGAGAACGTCAATCACTTGAGCTTTCATAAATCTCTTTTTCAATTTTTGCAAAAATAACAATTCTTAACGCATGTTCTTCATTTTTAGTGTGTTTTTTTCAACAAGCGGATGCAAAAGCTCATTTTTCTTTTTTGCTATGTATATAAGCTTCATTATCAATAGATTGTCGGGTTAAATTTTCATGGGAAAGAAAGGTCTATGCAGAAAAATTGTATCTTTGCACCTTAAAAAATAAGAAAATGAAGAAAGTCATCTGTTTCAGCGTAATTGTATGTCTGTTTTTCGGTTGCAAGTCCCAGCAAAAATTGGTTTCGATCGATAAGGAAACCAACGAAGTGTCGCTCAAGAAGGGTCAGTCTTGCGAGATTGAGTTTATCACGAACGCTTCGACCGGTTATTGGTGGCAGCTGATCAACGAAGACGAAATCAACGTCGTGAAGAGTGTGGGAGACCGCTACACGAGTAATGCTCCGAAGGACATGGTGGGTGCTTCCAGCCATCGTTTCTGGAAATTCGAGGCCGTGCAGAAAGGCACGCAAACCTTGCATTTCGTCTATGCTCGCGACAAAGTGAACGAGGCTGTCCGTACCCGCGATGTCACGGTTACCGTCAAGTAGATGCCTGTACTGAGGGTTGCCATTCCCGCGATGGACGAGCTGGAATACCTGCCCGCCACGCTTGATGCGCTCTCTCGTCAGGAGACCACATTCCCGGTAGAGGTCTATGTCTGTGTCAATCAGCCGGATATCTACTGGGATGTTCCGTCTAAAGAATCGATATGTCAGCATAATCAGCAGTTGTTGGCGTATCTGAGGAATTATGCTTTTTTAACACTGCATGTTTTGGATTATGCCTCCCGAGGTTGTGGCTGGCAGGGGAAGAAGCATGGGGTCGGATTTGCACGTAAAGTGCTGTTTGAGAGAATAATGGAGGAGGCAGATCCCGATGACATCATCGTCAGTCTGGATGCCGACACCTACTTGAAACCGCGTTATCTTCAGTCAATTGCGGAGAATTTTGTCGCCCGCCCCGGCATGACCGCGGTAGCTGTTCCGTACTATCACGAAGTCAATCCGTCGGATGAGGTGCAGACGCGGGCCATGCTCCGATACGAGATTTACATGCGCAACTACGCTGTCAACTTGCTGAAAATCAACAGTCCGTATGGTTTTACGGCATTGGGGTCGGCTATTGCCATGCGTGTGGAAGCGTTGCGTAAGATCGGGAACATCACTCCGTTGCAGAGCGGCGAGGACTTCTATCTCGTCCAGAAGTTCTGCAAGATGGGTGGATTAAGTCTTTTTAACACAGAGTGTGTCTATCCTGCCGGTCGTTACTCCGACCGGGTGCCGTTCGGGACGGGGCCGGCCATGAAACAGGGGGCGAACGGCGTATGGGACAGCTATCCGATCTATCATCATCGCATTTTCGAACCCGTGCAGGAAGCCTACCATCGGCTACGGGAACTTTATGAAGACCGGATTTCCCTGACAGACAATGATTTTCTCCTGTTCCTGCAAAAGGATACCGGGAAACAGGACATTTGGGCTGACATTCGCCGCAATGTGTCTGATTTCAATCACTTTGTCAAAGCGTTTCACCAGAAGGCCGACGGATTGCGAATTTTGCAATATGCCCGTGCCAAGTACAAACAACACCCTGTAAAAGAAGAAATTACAATAAATGATAATCTCCGTTTGTGGATTCCGGAGAAGATACCTTCCTGGTTCACCTCCAGCCGGCCTTTGGCTGAATATTCTGTAGAACAGCTCAACGCACTACGGAATTTGCTCTTCGAGGTGGAACAGACGTTAAGGTTGAGTTATCATTAAAATACCTGGACACCTATTAAATCCTCATATATGACCATTAAATTACACATCCAACACGGTTTTCTGTCGGATTTGATGCAGAAGTGGATTTTCCACACCAATTATTGCCGTTTTTGTTGTTAAATCAACATAGTGTAATTTTTCTTAATTTTTTTGCATATTTTGGCTCATTTCGTGTCGATAACCCCACGAAACAGGGCCGAACATCACTTTTTTCATTAAAAATACGACAAGAATGGAAGAATTGTTTACTTTTACAAAGTATAAAGATAATCCTATGGCATTGAACAAAAATTTCGAAGTGGTCATTTTGAGTGACGAAGAGTCTAAAGTGGCGTTGTTAAAAGACTTGTTATCAAACTTTTACTCGATGAATATCGCGTTGGTTTGCCACCACCCTGCCGAAGCTATCGAGTACTTGAACAATCATCATCCGACGATTTTCTTCGTGGATATGAGTTTTGCGGACATCCTCCACGATGTCAGAAAGCCGCCATTCATAGTGGGACTTTGTGATGCAATCAACACCAAAAGGGTGAAGCAGTTCCTCAAAATGGGATTTTTCGAGATCTTTTATTCACCTTACACGGAACGGGAGCTGAACAGCATCATGGGCAAGATTCTGAACATCTACGGAACCTACAACAAGGTTGACCAGCGGATTCTCCGACGGGTGGAGGAAGAGCGGTTGTCCTACAGTGCGGACGACCGCAACCTGAAATCGGTGTTCATCCTTGGCACGCGCAACGAGGAATCGACCCGCATCGTTTTTGACAAAGTGCTGTATATCAAAAAAGTGGGAAACCAAGTCTGTGTCTGTTTTGAGGATGATACCAGGAAATACTATCGCAGCAATTTGAAAATGTTCATATCTAAATTCCCGAGATCAAAATTCCAAAAAATCAACCGTTCGGTGGTGGTGAACATGGACAAGGTCACCGGTGTGATGAAGAACCGTGTGCTTGTAGCTAACAGCATGAATTTTGAGGTCTCGCGTTCATTCAAGAAATCATTCAAAGAAAGGCTTCCAGTATAATACCCTTATAATAAGACAGTTGTTATACTAAATCGTTTCCCTAAAGGATACGGTTCGCGTTTTGTCGGGTGGCGTTTTTGCCCGGCAGAAAGGGTTGTTGTCTATTGTTGAGAGCGGTGATATTTGTATTTTATGTACCTTTGCCGCTTAAATCATTAAATGTGCGAATATGAAAAGAATTATCTACTTTCTTGTCATTTTATTTGCTGTGAATCAGTCTGTTGCACAATGGGTGTCGCCCGGGACGGGACTTTCATACACCATGGAGACCCTCCGTCTTGCCGCCCCTTCCGCCGTGCAGAGCACCATTTCGCATCACTACGTCATTTTGCAAAATTTAACACTTTCCGCGGGCGACACGTTGACATTGGAGTCTTCTGCGGAAACTGTGAACGTTGCCAATGGCGTGACCTTGACGGTTCACGGCACGTTGCTCACGGCTGACAGAACGCAACAGCTTGTCATTCAAGGCGATTCCACCCAAAATAGCTATTTCGAGTTTCGTTTCGAGGACGCGACGCCAAGCAACCTGAGCCACATCCACATTCAGTATTGTGACGGGATTAAGCTGATTAACAGCGACATGGTCATTGATTCTTGCGAGTTCGACCATTTTTCCAACCATGTGGTCAGCTACATGAACTGCCATCCGGTGATTCAGAACAGTTTCTTCCACGATAACCAAGTGTGCGCTATCCAATCGGCCCTTAATACCGATGGATGTCCGAGGATTATCAACAACGTGTTGTACAACAACGTGTTGGCGAACACTAATAATCCGCAAATCAATATCGGACCGGGCACCACGGACACCATTTTCATCATTGGAAACCGTATTGAGGGCGTGGCCAGCACCATGTCGGGAGGCATTGCCATCACGAATCTGACGAATACGGGTATCACCAAGGTGCTGTTGCAGGATAATGTGATTGCGCACAACCGTTATGGTTATACGCAAATGGGCTATCGCATTTCCTCGGAAATCTTCGACAACCAGTTCATAGAGAACGATTTGGAAGTCACCCCGAACAACGGCGGCAGCGGAATCAGTATCTACGGTTACGAAAACACTTGCGCTGCCAAGCTGCGTCGCAACCTCATCACGGGCAATTTGTGGGGCGTCACGGCCATCAATTACCATAACGTGGATATGGGCACTGCCGAGGATCCCGGTTACAATGTGCTGTACGGCAACGGCAACGGAGGTGTTGACTACGAGCTGTACAACAACGCTTTCAGTAACATGAACGCCGTCGGAAACTATTGGGGCTGCGACAACGACGCGGCAGCGGAAGCCGTGATTTTCCACCAGGCGGACAATGCTTCATACGGACTTGTCAATTATTTGCCTATCAATGTGATAGAACCGGAGATTTTATCGTTTGACTTTTTCTTGGAAAATAATCCTGGCCTTGCCTATCCGGAATATTATAACAATCTGTATGGGACTATTACTCCTGATGATTCTATTCTTTTCCATATTTATGGATGTGTCCTACCTGATATCACCAATCTTAAACCCACTATTGTAAAACCGCTTGGTGTTACGATTTCTCCCTCTGAAAACGAAGGACAAAACTTTTACTACCCCGTAACGTACACGGCCTCCACTCCACATCAAACTTTTCGGGAATATGTGGTGTATTTTATTATTGAAGCTGGAATCCCCGACAATGTTTTAACAAAAATTAACCTTGCACCGAATCCTGTTACGCAGGGATATTTCACATTGGAGAATCCTACGGAAGAGATGTTGCAATGGCGGATTTACAATGCAACTGGACAATGCGTGATGTTCGGCGAGGCGCAGTCTGGAACGAACAGGATTTCCACTAAAATGCTGAAATCAGGAACATATCTTGTTTACATACAGAAAGATAATATGTTTGTCACCAAGAAATTGATTGTACGATAGTGTTTGATTAAAATCAGCGATATGAGAAAAATCTTCGTCAGCCTAATAGGAATCATCATCGTCTTTTGCGCGGCGGCGCAGCAGGACTTTCGCAACCCGGACCTTCCGATTGACGAGCGGGTGCAACTGCTTCTGGACCAGCTTACTTTGGAAGAGAAGTTGGGGATGATGGAGCATCAGAATCCCGCCATTGAGCGGTTGGGAATTCCGGCTTACAGTTGGTGGAACGAGGCGTTGCACGGGGTGGCCCGCAACGGTTTCGCGACGGTCTATCCGATGCCTACCGCGTTGGCCGCCACTTTCGATGACAAGGCGGTGGAGGAGATGTTCGGCATGATTGCTGACGAGGCACGGATGAAATATTACCGTTCGCAGCAGGCTGGCGAATATGGTGACTATACGGGGCTGACGTTTTTCACCCCGAACATCAATATCTTCCGCGACCCGCGCTGGGGCCGGGGCATGGAGACCTATGGCGAGGATCCATACCTCACCGCCCGCATGGGTACCGCCTGCGTCAATGGCCTGCAGCAAATGGTGGACGGTCGATACAAGACTCTCGCCTGCATCAAGCATTTCGCTGTGCACAGCGGTCCGGAAGCTGACCGGCATTCGTTCGATGCCACCGTCAGTGGGCGGGCCCTTTGGACGACCTATCTGCCTGCGTTTAAGTATATTGTGAACCATACGGACGTGGGCATGGTGATGTGCGGTTACAACCGGCTGAACGGGATGCCGTGCTGCACTAACGAGAAGCTGTTGGTGAATATTTTGCACGAGCAGTGGGGTTACGATCGTTTGTTTGTCACCGATTGCTGGGCGTTGAACGACTGTTGGGAGCGCGACACTGTTATTCCGAGGCACGAGACGCACGCGAGTGCTGCGGATGCTGCCACCGCCGCGTTCGGTTCCGTTGTGGATTTGGAGTGCGGCAGCGGATTGAATGCCTTGAAGGAGGCGTACGACAAAGGGATGGTGCCGATTGACATTATTGATAATCATGTGTTTAAGATTCTCAAAGCCCGTTTTGAATTGGGCATGTTCGATCCGAAACAGCCGTTTACGGAGATGCCGGATACGACCCTCTTTGAGCAGAAAGCCCTCGAAATGGCACAAAAAAGTATAGTTTTGTTGCAGAATAACAATAAAATCCTCCCGTTGGAACCTGCAAAGTACAAAAACATCGCCATTGTGGGTCCCAATGCGGCGGATTCAGTGATGCTCTGTGGCAACTATAACGGCACGCCCCGTCATGCGGTCACCATTTATGAAGGTATCGTCAACTATATCAAACAGTTACCCGCCAAGGACCGTCCTCATATCTATTTCGACACTGCCTGCCATCACGTTGATGGCACATACCGTCTGCCGAATGATTTCGACAAGCAAATCGCGAAGTGCGACCTCGTGATTTTCGTCGGCGGACTTTCGCCGGAGTTGGAAGGAGAGGAGCTGAAAGTGGAGATGCAAGGGTTTCACGGTGGCGACCGAACCACCATCGATCTGCCGCGCATTCAGGAGGGTATGTTGATGAAAATCAAGAAGATGGGGAAGCCCGTTGTGTTTGTGCTCTGTTCCGGAGGTGCGGTGGCCTTGGATTGGGAAGACGAGAATTTGGATGCGGTGCTGGCAGCCTGGTACGGCGGTCAGGCGGCGGGAACAGCTTTGGCCGATGTTCTTTTCGGCAAGGTGAATCCGAGCGGCAAACTTCCCGTAACATTCTATAGTGTAGGTAATTATATTCCTCCGTTTGACAGTTACGAAATGGAGCACCGTACCTACCGCTACATGACCGAAACTCCTCTTTATCCATTTGGTTATGGATTGAGTTACACGGATTTCAAACATACGGACGGACGATATGACCAGAATACACATACCTTTACGTTCCGTATTGAGAACACTGGGGACCGAGACGGCGAAGAGGTAGCGCAACTTTACCTGACCAACAGCGGGGATCCCAAAAGTCCGGTGAAAACACTGGTGGGATACGAGCGGGTTTTTGTGCCCGCCGGACAGTCTGTGTGGGTGTCGTTCGAGATTGACGATGACTTTTTCCAAACGTTTGTGGATGGGTATCAGCATTTTGAGAATCATCCCGGGACGTTTGTGTTCCATTATGGGGACCAGGAGTTGGAGGTGAGGTATTAGGGTTACAGGGTTAAAGGGTTACAGGGTTAAAAGGGGTTGCGGGCTAATCCAAGTTTTTAGTACTTTTGCGCCCTCAAAATAAAAGAGTATGAGTGTGAAACCGATTATCGCTCCGTCGTTGTTGTCGGCGGATTTCAACCGTTTGGGGGAAGAGATAGAGATGCTCAACCGTTCCGAGGCGGATTGGATTCATTTGGACGTGATGGATGGCGTGTTTGTGCCGAATATTTCGTTCGGGATGCCCGTCATCAAGTCGGTCCGGAAGTTGGCGCAGAAGCCGCTGGATACCCATCTGATGATTGTGCAGCCGGAACGTTATATTCAGACTTTCAAGGAGATAGGATGTGATTTGCTGACGGTGCATTGGGAGGCGTGCATGCATCTGCACCGTACTATATACCAAATCAAGGAGCACGACATGTTAGCCGGTGTCGCTCTGAATCCGCACACGCCGGTATCTGGTCTCGAAGATGTTATCCAAGATCTTGACTTAGTGCTGATTATGTCGGTGAATCCGGGTTTTGGCGGGCAGAAGTTCATTCAACGCTCGTTGCACCGCATCGCGGAACTTCGCGCCATGATCAAGCGCAACAAATCGAACGCGCTCATCGAGGTGGACGGCGGGGTCAATGCGGACAATATCGCGGATATCATCAAGGCCGGTGCTGATGCAGTGGTGGCCGGAAATGCTGTATTCAAATCGGAGAATCCCGAGGAGACCATTCGCCAAATGAGAACGACGGGCTGTAAGTCGTAAACGGACAACGTAAATAATTAAAAATCAATATTATGACTGAAAAGAAAAGAAGCACTGCTTATTGCATGTTCGTCATCGGATCGCTGTTTTTCGTATTCGGTTTCGTGACATGGCTGAACAACATTCTGATTCCGTATATGCGCACTTCGTGCGAGCTGACCACGCAAGTGCAGGGCTACTTAGTGACGTTTGCATTCTACATTGCCTATTTTGTGATGTCGATTCCGTCGTCGTTTGTGTTGAAGAAGACGGGCTACAGTAACGGCATGGCATTGGGTTTGATCGTCATGGCCATCGGCTGCATGATGTTCATTCCGGGCGCGAAGATGCGCAGCTACCCGATGTTTCTGTTAGGTCTGTTCTTGCAGGGCAGCGGGTTGTCGCTGTTGCAGACGGCCAGCAATCCCTACGTCACGGTTATCGGTCCGATTGAATCGGCAGCGCGGCGTATGAGCATCATGGGCATCTGCAACAAGGTGGCCGGCATGATCGGCATCCTCGTGCTTTACAACGCCCTGTTCAGCGGCAAGGAACATCTCTTCGAAAGCATCAAGGAGATGGCTCCCGGTGCGGAGAAAGAGGCTATGCTGCAGCAACTTTCCAACGGCGTCATCGTTCCCTACCTCATCATGACAGCCGTGCTCATCGCGTTAGTGCTCTTCATCAAGACGGCGCATCTGCCCGACATTGTGGAGGAGGAGAAAAAGATCGAAGGAGAGAAGACTAGCATTTTCAGCTTCCCGTATATGTGGCTCGGCGTTTTGGCCATTTTCTTCTATGTGGGTGCTGAGGTTATCGCCATTGACACGCTGATTCCTTACGGCGATTACTATGGTATCCCGACCGCTGTTTCCCACTATTTCGGCGTGTACGCGCTGATCGCTTTGTTGGTGGGTTACTTCTGCGGCATCTTGTTTGTGCCGAAGGTTATTTCTCAGCGTAATGCCCTGATTATTCAACTGTTGCTTTCCTTCACGCTGGTCATCGTGGCATTGTGTACCACGGGCCTTGTCTCCATTATCGCCATCATCTGTCTGAGTTTCGCGCATGCCATCATGTGGCCCGCCATCTGGCCGTTGGCCATCCATGACTTGGGTGATCGTACCGAGTTCGCCTCCGCGTTGATGGTGATGGCCATCGTGGGTGGTGCCGTCATGCCGCTGATCTACGGCAAGATCGCGGATGCTGTGAACCCGCATTCCGCTTACGCCTTGCTGTTCGTCAGCTACGCGTACATTCTGTTCTTCGCAACGGTGGGGTACAAAATTGAGAAACGGTAGTGCGTGCCCTTGCGAGATGGAGGTTCCGTCTCCTCCTGACGTCGGAGACAGAATGACGAGGGTGGTAATGATTAGGACGAAAACAAAATGGTGATGAAAATAATAGCGCGAGTGTGCAGCGAGTTCCCGTCGAAATTCGGGATTCCGAGGCAGAGCGGGCTGGTGCCGTCGTTGCGGGCGCGCATCGTGTTCGAGCCGGAGTTCCGGAATGCGGAGGCGTTGCGTGGTATCGAGGCATTCTCCCATCTGTGGCTGATTTGGGACTTTTCGGAGGCGCATCAGGAACGGTGGTCGCCCACGGTGCGTCCCCCGAGGCTTGGCGGCAATCGACGCATGGGTGTGTTCGCCACGCGCTCGCCTTTTCGCCCCAACCCCATCGGACTTTCGTGTGTGGAGCTCATCGAGGTCGATCTCAATCCCAAGAATCCGACTTTGCTCGTAGGCGGTGCCGACCTTATGGACGGCACCCCGATTTACGACATCAAACCCTATCTGCTCACCACCGACTGCCATCCGGAAGCCACCAAAGGCTTTACACAGGAGCATGAAGACTACCAGCTTGACGTGGAAATTCCCGATAGTATAGCCAAAAAGCTTAAACCCGAAAAAATGAAAAAGCTACGCGAAGTCTTAGCCCAAGACCCGCGTCCCGCCTACCATCATGACGAGGATAGGATATATGGGTTTCCGTTTGACGGGTACGAGGTTTCTTTTTCCGTGTCTGAAAGAACGGTTCTCGTTAAAGCTATTAAACGTAGTTATAAGGCAACACGCACGAAGTGCTAATAACCCCACACAAGGCGAAGCCGCAGTGTGGGGATCAGAACCTATTCACCCATTCCGCCACCTCCGTTGCGGAGATGTTCTTCATGCACTTGAAATGTTTGCGACGGCATTTGGAGCTACCGAACTTCGAGCAGGGACGGCAGTTGAGCGGGCAGACTTCAAAGTTGCGGAACATATTGCGTTCGCCGGGCATGTAGGGGTAATACCCGTATTCGGGAATGGTGGAACCGAAAATGGCCGCCGTGGGTTTATGCAGCGCGGCGGAGATGTGCATCAGACCGGTATCGCCAGTAATCACACAGTCAGCATGTTGCAAGATGGCTGCCGATTGGTAGAGCGTGTATTTGCCGCAGCCGTTGGTAGCGCGTTCCCCAAGCTGGGAGACCACCTGCTCACCCTCCTCGAAAACGTCTTTGCCGCCCAACAGCATGATGGGTTTGTGCAGGATGCTGCCGATTTCCACCACCTTGCTGACCGGAATCCGCTTGGTGAAGTGCTGGGCCGCCAATACGATGGCCACGAAGCCGTCTTCGAACATCATCGGCAGGTCGTCTTCTTCAAAACCCTGGTTTTCGGGAATATAGAATTCCAATCCCTTGTGGTCGTTGTGCACATTCAAATCCTTGACGGCCTCGAAATAGCGTTCCACGATGTGGGTTTCGGGCATGCCGTTCATTTTGAGGCGGTAGCAAATCCATTTGGAGAAATTGTGCTTGTTGAAGGTGTAGGAAGGCACTTTCAGACTGCGCACCACCTTGCGGGAACGCATGGTTTTCTGCAGGTCAATGACCACGTCAAACTGCTCCCTTTTCAATTCCTCGAGGGTTTGGCTGACATTGTCAGGATCGTAGGCATGTACCTTGTGGATGTGCGGATTGTTCTCAACCACAGGCAGATAGTCCTTTCTAACCAAAAAATGCACTTCCGCTTCGGGCAGCTGTTCGTTCACCGCCCTGACGACAGGGGTGGTCAATACGATGTCTCCAATGGAACTGAGTCGGATGATTAAAATCTTCGGTTGCGACGGGGGTTGTTGTTCGTCCATAGTGTGTTAAAAATAATTAATTTACTTCGGATATGGTTTTATAATGATTGTCCACGGGGGTGGCGTAGATTTTCAGCAGATTCTCCCGCATTTTCTCCTCCGGCACATCCGGAATCTGCGAATTTCGTTGCAAATATTGTTCAAAAGAAGTCTTTTCAGCATCGGAATAGTATTCTCGGTAGGTTTCGTCCTGATGCATCAGGTCATGGGCGATGTAGTTGTTGGGATAGAGGGTGTAATCCTTATATATCTGCTTGTCAATGAGTTTGCAGACTTCGTTGATTTTTTCATTGTTGGATAGTTCTTCGGGGATATTGTCTAATTCACTGATAATGGGTGTGCCGATGGTGAGCGACATACGTCCTTTCTGCCCGAAGATGCCCTGCTTGATGCTGTTGAAGTCCTCGCCGGGCTGTTTGTGATAGACGCTGTGTTCACTGATAGCCAATTCCCTGGCTTTCAGTTTGTCACAAGGTTCATATTCGTAGGAGACGGTCACGGGGGTGATCTTCATCCGGCGGATGGTCTCCATCAAATTCTGTTCGTTGCCGAGGGTGATCATCTTCACGAGCCCGTGTTTGGTGAAATCGTTGCCGTCTTTGGTGCGGCCGTCGCGCTGGGCAATCCAGACGGATTCGTTCTCCTCGAAAAGGGATTGTTGGATGTAGGCGGCGAGCGTGTAGGAATTTTCCAACTTCTCACGCATGGTGCCGGTCCGTTTCACCTTGATCATCTTGTTCAGTTTGGCGATTTCGTTCAGCGAAGGGGTGGAGTAGAGATTGTCACCCACGGCGATGCGGGAGGTGTTGCGGTTCTCGACGAAGAAATAGTACTCCAAAAGTGCAGGGTCGAAGGTGATGTCACGGTGGTTGCCGATGAACATGTAGGCCTCGTCCTCGTTGATGTTTTCGATGCCTGACAGGGTGACCCCTTTGGAGGATTGGGCGATGAAGACGTCCACGAACCGCTTGTCGAGGTCGCATTGCACTTCCTCAACAGTGTTAAATTTTCCTAAATCTTCTTGGAATTGACGGACGGAATAGTCGGGTAGGAACATAGCGATAGCCTCCTGAAAACGGCGGTCTTCCAAGAGTCGGAGATAGGCCGCCTTGAATTCAAGATTGGTGTAAGGTCGTATGTCTTCAAAATCCATCTTCGTCAAGATAATCTGGCGGCAAAGATACGATTTTTTTGGGTTACACGGGTAGAGGGGTTACACGGTTACACGGTTACACGGTTATGGGGTTAGCCGATCATGATGTAGAGGTCGGGGTACTGGTGCGGCGATTCCTTTTTGTGACGGGTAAGGGCGAAGGCCAGCGTCAGGGTGCCGATACGGCCGCAGTACATATTGACGGTGAGGATGAGCTTGGCGATCCAGTTCCAGTTGGCGCATTCTCCGGTGGAAAGTCCGCAGGTGGTGAACGCCGAGGAGGTCTCGAACAGCGCGTGCAGCAGCTGCACATCGGGTTCCACCGCTGTAAGCAGGAAACATGATACTAAGATGAAACCGGCCGACATCATCATGATGGTGGTTGCTTTTTCCACCAACGCCGGCGAAATCGACTTGTGGTCGAACTCGATGTTTTTCTTGCCGTTCACGGTAGCTATCACGGACTTAATGACGATGAACAACGAGGTGGTTTTGATGCCGCCGCCGGTGGAGCTTGGTGAACCGCCAATAAAGATAGCCACCAAGATCAGAATGATTGTGGCAACATGCATCTTGTTGAGGTCCAACACATTGAAGCCGGAAGTCCGGCAAGTGACCACTTGAAAGACGGTGGTGAAAACTTTGTTTCCCATCCCGTTGATATCTTTCAAGGTGTTATTGTATTCGAGCAGGAAAAAGAGCACGCTGCCGATGATGATGATGGCAAACGTGACATAAAGGACGATTTTGGTTTGTGGCATCAGCGTTTTCCAGCGATATTTGTTGCGTTCGCGGATGTATCGGTAGCTGAAAAAGTCGCGGATGGTGACGAACCCGATGCCGCCGAGGAACACCAACGCCATGATGACCACTTGCGGGAAGTAGCTGCCCGGCACGCCGAGGTTCAGCAGACTGTCGTCAATGAGTACGAAACCGCCGTTGTTGAAGGCCGAAACGGTGTAAAAAATCGAGAAAAAGAGATTCTGTTTGTCGGAAAGGAAAAAGCCCGTGGATTTCCAATAGGTGAACATAAACGCAACACCTGCCGCCTCGATAATGAAGGTGGTGAGCACGATGCTCCGCAACAACCCTACCGAATCGGAAAGGCGGTCGGTGGACATCATGTCGCGGATCATGTATTGGTAGCGCAGTCCGACCATTGAACGGGACAAAAATGTGGAGAAGAAGGTAGCGAACGAGAGGATGCTCATGCCGCCCAACTGGATCAGCACCAGAATCACAAGTTGTCCTTTGAAGGTGAAGGTTTCCGGTGTGCTCACTACCGAAAGACCGGTGATGCAACTCGCGCTGGTGGCCGTGAAAAGCGCATCAATGAAGGAGATGCCGTAGTTGGTCATGCGCGGCATCTTCAGCAGAAGCGTACCGATGGCAATCAGGAAGAGGAACGATCCCACCATCAGAATGGGCGGGCTGAGATGGTACTTTCCCAAGGAACTGCTCATCTTCGCAATCTCCACCAAAACGATGATGAGGAAATAGAACTGAATGAAAATCAGGTAGATATTCTCAAAGTTTTGGGCATCAAAGATGTCAAAGTGGAAGAAATGGACGGAGATGAACTGTAGTATCAGGATGATGATGATCAGAAACTCGACCCACGATTGCCGAATGTATTCGCCTCGGTGAAGTGAGTAGAAAAGCAGTACGAAATATTTGATGACATAGAAGAAAAGGCTGGCATGAATCAGCCAGCGGATGAGGTTTTTGGTCTGTTGGGTGATGTAAAGTCCGTGGTAGCAGAAAATGCACGCGATGGTCACAAGGGAAATCAACAGACTGCAAATCTGGAGGGCCAGTTGGATGCGGTCTTTGTTGTTTACGATGTGGACGCGGAGCTTCCCGTGGTATTCGTCGCGATTACCGAACAGACGCATTACAGGTTGATTTTGATGAAGTTATCAATGTCACGGTCTTTGCCGAACAACACGAAGACGTCGTCTTTGCGGATGACCGTCGAATTGTCAGGAACGCCTATAATGTGTTGTTTCATAGTGAGTTCCTTGTTCTCAATCTCTTCGAAGTTGCGACGGATGGTCACCAAGCTGAGGTGGTGGTTGTCGCGGAAGTTGATGTCGCCGAGGGTGAGTCCTTCAAGCCGGTCGGGAGCGATGATGGAGGCAATGCGGTATTCGTCTGGCATCTGCAGGTAGGAGAGGATGTTGGGGTTACTCAGCCGTTCAGCCAGCATCGTGGCCAGCTCCTCTTCAGGTGACAGGAATTCGGTGATGCCCATCTTTTCGAGAATGGTCTGCTGGTGAGAGCCTTTGGTACGGCAGTATATCTTGCTGATACCGAGGTCAATGAGGTTGGAAATACAGAGCAATCGCTCCACAAAGTCGTCACCGATGGCCACAATCACGGCGTCGAAGTCCTTGATGTTTTCGTTGAGCAATGCGCGCTTGTCGGTGGCGTCCGTGCAGACGGCGTAGGCCACATCGTCACTGATGCTCTGCACCTTCTTCATGTCCCTGTCGATGACCAACACCTCGAAGCCCTTCTCCGAGAGCGCCAGGCTGATGGCCTGTCCGAACTGTCCCGCGCCGATGACGGCGAATTTTTTCTGTGCCATAATCTTACAATATCCGTAACGTTTTCGTTCGCAAAAGAAAAACCAGAAGCTTTTTCCCGTTTCTGGCTTTCGGCGGCAAAGATACATTTTTTTAAACACGGACGGAAAACCAATGCCTTTTCCTAATAATTCTTAAAACGACAAACCGCCGACAGCATAACCGAAGAATTGTTATTTTTGCAGGTTGAAATCTTATGAACGGAAGACCCCTTATATGGCTTTTGTTGTGGATGGCCGGAATGATGCCGCTTCAGGCACAAACGGGCGGTCGTTATGTTTATAATTTCCTGAATATCAGTTATTCATCGAGAGTGAACGCGCTCGGAGGCAATCTCATTTCCGTGCATGATTCCTGTCCTTCGTTGCTGTTGGTGAATCCCTCTTATATCAGCGGGCGCCATCATAATACGCTTTCGTTGAACTACACAGATCACTTTGCGCACAACAGTGCCATGTCGGCAGTCTATTCTTACACGTTTCCCAAGGCGGGCAGTTTTGCGATCGGTGTCCAGGCGTTGGCTTACGGTTCGTTCCAGGGCATGGATGAGACGGGGGTGGAGACGGGCAAATTCACGGCCGGTGACTATGCGTTGATTCTCGGCTGGGGACGTGAGCTTTCCCCGAATTTTTCCGTTGGGGCCAACCTCAAAACGGTTTTCAGCCACTACGACGCTTATTTTTCGGCAGGTATGGCGCTGGATTTGGCAGGCAGTTATTTCAACGAAGATAAGAATCTGTCAATCACGCTTTTGGCAAAGAATGTCGGATTGCAATTGTGCTCGTATGCGCCTGGCAATCGTGAGACACTGCCCTTCGACCTGCAGCTCGCCCTTTCGCAGCGACTCAAGCATGTGCCGGTGCGCTATCACATCACCCTTCATTCGCTATATCGCTGGAACATGAACTATTACGGCTACGACAACCCGTTCATGGAGACGGATGCCATCACCGGCGAGCTTCAATACCCCTCCAAGGTGGCGCAGTTTGCCGACAATTTCTTCCGGCATTTCGTCTTCGGACTCGAAATCGAACCGAGCAAATATTTCTCCTTGCAATTGGCTTACAACCACAACATCCATCAGGAAATGAAGGTGTTGTCACGAAAGTCAATGGCCGGATTTTCATACGGTTTCCAGCTGAATATCAAAGGAATACGATTCGGGTTCTCCCGTCTGCATTATGCGGTGGGCGCGACCCCGAATTGCATTGACCTGGCCTTCAATTTCGACGAGCTGGCTAAGAACAGCAAAGAGCGAAAAACAAGAAAATTAGAACGAATCACCCCATAATTATGAATATACCCTTTTCACCTCCCCATATTGACGACGCGATTATTGACGAAGTGGCGGCTGCCCTTCGCTCAGGTTGGATTACGACCGGGCCGCGGACGAAGCTTTTCGAAAAGAAGTTAGCGGAATATTGTGACATTCAGCATGTTGTATGTGTCAGTTCCGCCTCTGCCGGGCTGGAACTCGCATTGCGTTGGTTTGGCGTCGGGGAGGGCGACGAGGTGATTGTACCCGCCTATACCTACACCGCCACTGCCGAGGTGGTGATTCACTGCGGTGCCAAGCCGGTTATGGTGGATGTCGATGACGATTTTCTGATGGATATGGGTCAAATGCGCCGTGCCATCACGCCCCGCACGAAAGTGATACTGCCAGTGGACATTGTCGGATTGCCGTGCGATTACGACCAACTGTTTGATATCGTGAACGATACAGCCATCAAATCACAGTTTCAGGCAGCCAATGAGCAACAGCGCTCCTTGGGTCGGATTCTGATTCTGTCGGATGCCGCGCATTCCCTAGGAGCTCATTACAAGGGGAAGAAAACGGGTGCTGTAGCTGACATTTCCGTCTTCTCTTTCCATGCCGTCAAGAACCTCACCACGGCGGAAGGCGGTGCCATTTGTCTGAATTTGCCGGAACCGTTCAGTACGGAGGATGTATATAAAGAATTATGTATCAGCTCGTTGCATGGTCAAACGAAAGATGCCTTGGCCAAGACCAAAGCGGGAGGCTGGCGTTATGATGTCACCTCCGTGGGTTATAAGTGCAACATGACGGATGTGGCCGCCGCGATGGGATTGGTGGAATTAGCTCGCTATGACCAGATGATTCTCCCTCGCCGTAGGGAAATCTTCGATGCTTATAACCAGGCATTTAGCGGTGATACAAGATTCAAGGTTCCCACGTACGAAACGCCCGACAAACGTTCTTCCTACCATGTGTTCACGTTGCGGGTGAACGGTGCATCGGAAACACAGCGCGACGAGATCATCTTCAAAATGGCGCATCAGGGCGTGGCCGCGAATGTTCATTTTATCCCGCTTCCACTCCTAACAGCTTATAAGTCTTTGGGTTACAAAATCGAAGATTATCCCAATGCCTATCGCCAGTATGCGTGTGAAATCAGCTTGCCGGTCTATTTCAATTTGACCGACGAGCAGGTGGCAGAGGTGATTCGGGTGACGAAAGCGACGGTGGCGGAAGTTTGCGGACTATAAGTCGTACCATTCCGGGTGGGCGTGCGGCTTGTCTTCCAAGTTGAACTGCCCTTTGTGGTAGCCCTCCAGCCCGTAATACTGTTTCTGGATTTCTTGAATGTCCTTTTCGTAGTCGCCGGTGGGGTGGAAAATCGACATGATGCCGCAGGTGCGCGTACGATAGTCGATGAAGCCCAAGCTGATGGGCACGCCGGCCTCCATGGCGATCTGATAGAAGCCGCGTTTCCATTTGTCGGTGCGTTTCCGGGTGCCTTCCGGACAGATAATCAGCGTGATGCGATCCCGTTTTTTGATGATGTCGGCGGCGTAGCTCACGAAATTCCGCGCATGTTTCCGATCCACGGGAATACCGCCTAACTTCTTTAGTATCAAGTTCAAAGGGAATACGAAAATCTCCTTTTTGATGATGGTGCTGGCGTGCAGGTCGTAATAGCTCATCGCCGAAAGCCCGATGATGAAATCCATGAAGGAGGTGTGCGGCGCCATCATCAGCACGCTTTTAGGCAGTGTGCCGTTTGGGTCAGGGTATTCAACGGGTTTCAGCCGATAGATATATTTGAAGAAGAATTCACTTTTAGTCATGATTCAAACTATTGATTATAAACTTGTTGTCTTTGAAAGAACCTTCGATTTTACAGCCCATCCGGAAGGCGCGGTTGTCGGGAAGATGCCCTGCGGGGACGTTGAAAATAAGCGGGATGTCGAGGTCACGGCAATGGTCGGCCACGATCTCCTCCGCCGTTTTCCCGAAAGGCACGGTATTGTCGTGCATGTCGCTTAAGTGCCCGACCAACAAGGCTTTGATGCTCGTCAGCTTGCCGCTCCGTTTCAGGTTGAGCATCATTCGGTCGATGTGGTACAGATATTCGTCTAAGTCTTCTATAAACAGCACTTTATCGGTCGTGTCGATGTCAGACGGGGAGCCGACGAGAGAATAGAGCATGGAGAGGTTACCTCCTGTTAAAATTCCTGAAAACACCTTTTGTCGTGACAAGGGGTGAGGTGCAATCTCGTAGGTGAGCGGTTTCCCCGTCAACGCCGCCAAAAACGACTGTACGGCAGGAGTTTGCGTATTCTCTTCCGTCACATTGATCGGCATGGTGGCGTGCAACGTGGCGGTTTGGAAGTTCTGTTGGACATGGCTGTGGAAAACGGTGATATCGCTGTAGCCGCAAACCCATTTCGGATGCTGACGGAAGTGTGAAAAATCGAGTTTGTCAATGATTCTGGCCGAACCGTAACCCCCTCTGACACACCATATTGCTTTGATTTCATCGCAGTCTAACAGCTCTTGGAAATACTGGGCACGCACCTCGTCACTGCCGGCAAACTGATGCTCTTCGGCAAAGAGGCGGTCATCATAAAAAACGTTAAAACCGACGGATTTCAGCCATCGTTCCGCAGGCAGGATTTCAGCTTGGGAAATCTTGCGGGCGGGCGCGGCCAAGGCCACTGTATCTCCAGGGTTTAGGTAGGGCGGGACACTCATAATGCGATATTGTTGTCGGCGAGAATTTGCAATGTCAACTCTCTCAGCAGTTTGCGTTCCTTCACATTGTTTTGGAAACGCCGTTTGGGTTCCACCACCTTGCAGTTTTTGAAGATTTTCCCTGTAACATTTTGGTATTCAGGATTTATCGCGGCCGTCAGCATGTTGGCTGCACCTTGCTCGGGGGTGTTGATGAGCGGACGGAAAAACCAGTCGCAAAGTTTGTCCACCACGATGTTGTCCATCCGGATGATGCCGGTATCCACAATGTTCGGGTCGGAAACGTTGAAGCAGATGCCTTCGTCCTTCCACGCTTCGGAAGCATCGAGCATGAAGTAGTAAAGGGCCAGTTTCGAACTGCCGTAGGCGACGAAGCGGTTGTATTCTTTTTGGGTTTTGGGTTTGAAGGTGTCGGGGGTGATTTTCCCGAGGGAGTAGGCCAGGGAAATCATGCTGACGATGCGGGTACCTTGGCCCATAATCGGGTGAAGGAGATTGGTCAACGTGAAGTGTCCCAGGTAGTTAACCGCCATGATGTACTCAACGTTGTTTACGCTCGTCTTGGAGTGGCTGGGCAATACTCCCGCGTTGTTGAGCAGGATCTGCAGGGAGGGGAAGCGATTTTTCACCTCGTCAGCAAAACGGACAATGTCGGAAAGGTCGCCAAGATCCACACGCATGAGATGAAAAGTCCCGCCGGTTTCCCGTTGGATTTCTTCCATCTCCGGACGGGCTGCATCGGTGTCGATGCAGGCCATGATGACTTCGTAGCCCGCCTTGGCCAGTTCACGTGTGTGTATGCGGCCCATGCCGCCGTCAGCGCCCGTCACGAGCGCCACCCCCTTGTTTGAAGTATCTCCCATTATTTAAGGATTATTAACAGCGTTAGAGGTTAGTCTTCCATGCAAATGATGGAGTGGTGGACGAAGGTCACAGAATCCATCTCCAGATCTTCGTCTTTGTTGAATTCCTCGCAATTGCCACGTGTGTAGTTGTTCACCGTGTCTGTCTCATTTTGGATGATGCTGTCGTTTTGCGTGATCACATTGGTGGAATAGCACCTGCACTCTTTCATCTTACAGGAGGAAAGCCCGATTACGCAAGCCAACAGGATAAAAAGGCTGATGATTTTTTTCATTGAATTAACTTTTTTTATGATTGTTTGGCGGAATAGGCCAAAGCATACAATTTTATCTGTTTGATCATGGATGCCAATCCGTTGGAACGGGTAGGGGAAAGGTGGTTTTTCAAACCGATGGCATCAATATAGGACAAATCGTTGTCGAGAATTTCCTGCGGGGTGTGTCCGGAAAGCACTCTAATCAACAGATTGACAATGCCTTTCGTGATGATGGCGTCGCTGTCAGCGGTGAAGAAAAGCAAACCGTCGCGCATCTCGGGGTGCAGCCACACCTGCGACTGGCATCCGCTGATGAGGTACTCTTCGGTCTTGAATTGCGGGTCGATCATCGGCAAATCCTTGCCCAATTCGATGATGTAGTTGTATTTGTCCATCCAGTCGTCGAACATTTCGAACTCCTGAATCAGTTCTTCTTCGGTCTCTTTCATCGTAGCCATAACGATAACAATCTTTATATCTGTGTTTTACATTTTCAATTAAGAAGGTGCAAAAGTACACAAATTACGAATACATCATTTTATCATTTCACGCCATTTTCGGTTTTCACGTTTTCCTGCAACGTCTTGTTGATGAGCGTTTTCAGTTCCATCACGTTGGATTCCACCACCTTGCGTTTTTCGGGAACGAACAGCGTGGCGTATTTCGCTTTGCCGACCTTATATTTCAATCTGTCTTCCAACCCGATGATATCCAATCCGATACGTACGGGTTTGAGTAAGGAGATGTTGTAATCGTAGGTCATGTCCAAATTGTGCCGCCCGGAGATGATCGCGCTGTATTTGTCGATGGAGAGCAGGAACGGATAGACATCGATTTCGTTCTTGAAAATGGTGATTTCGGTCGATAGACTGTCGATTTTGTTTTCCGTTTTCTTACTGAACATCAGCTTCTTGGCGATTGTCTTATACGTTTCGTTATCCAGAACCACCAAGTCATGGCCGTTGATGGCGGCCGCGCCCCGAAGGGTGGAATATTTGATGTCGTAGTTGGATTTGAGGTAGGTTTCGGCGGCGAAATGGAACTCCGCGTTGCCGCTGAAGGCTTTCAACATGGGCAGGATGGTATCGACCTCCGGAATCATCGCGATGAGCTTATCGATCTTGATATCAAGCAGATGGAAGTCGAAACCGAGGAAGAGGTGGTTCATGCGGGGGGTGCGGTACATAGCCGTGAGTTGCATCCGCGCGGCATCGTTGGTGAGACCCATCTCCTCCAAGACCAGCACGCCGTCTTTCACATAAACCCGACCGGCAATGTTGCGGAACTCAGCCTCTTCATACAGCGCCTTTTTGATGGTGGTGTTCATGTTGACATCGACTCCAAACGGGACAATGAACGGAGAATCACCGCTTTGCGCGGCTACCTCTTCCGCCTGTTCCACCAAGGAGTCAGGAGCACCAAAACCGTTGGTAAGGGCTATCAACTCATTAAGGTTCAGATAGTTGGCGATGAGTTCTAAATTGCCTTTCAGAAGGCCTTTGCCATGTAAGTAGCGCTCAATGCCCGTGATGGTGCCCGTGAGGTTGACGTCCGACTGTCCGAACTTCAAATTAGCCTTTTTTAACACACATTTCTGCGGGTTGAAATCGAGATTGAGGGCGGGTATTACTACGGCGTGTTCCAGATCCCGAATATCGGCTTTCGCATTCGTGGTTTGCAATTTCACGACAGGAGACCATTGCAATAGCGGATGCTCTTCATTTTCCTTATAATCAATTTCCGCTTGCAAATTTATTTTATCCGTAGTGAAATCGACGAGATCTCCCTTGCTGGAATTCGTGGGTTGCCCTGAGTTGCTGACGGAAACACTGACATCGTTTCCGTTGAAATCGAACCGCATTTGATTCATGTTTTTCAACACGAAAACGCCTTGAGGATTTGAGAGATCCGCAGAAATCGTGTCCGCCCATATCCTGAGCTGATTGAGCTGATAGGTAGTGGCAAGTTTGAGTTCTACTGTGCTGTCTAACAGATTGTTCGTATAAGCATCCAACTGAATGGCGTTGCCAATAATTTCTTTTCGGGCATGAGAGCGAATGTTTAGGATCGATAGTTCACTCGTTTTTACTTTTGCGTTGAGCCATTCGTTGATTTTGTACGGCTTTTCGGTCAATGGGAAAGTCAAATCCACCTGCATGTCAGGCGAATAGACGGACATCGTGTCGTCATACAACATCTTCAAATCCTTAAACTGTCCGTTGATGACGGCTTTGGTGATGTTGTCAACCGAAAAATCCCTTTCAGGGTCGTAGGCAAATTGCGTGTTTACCTTGAGGTCGGCCTTCCCGCCGTACTCGGTAAAGTCTTCAGGGAGGAAGTCTTTGAAGTCGGTGATATGGAGGTTTCCCGTCGCGACGATGTCACACAACATCTTGCCTAACAGGTTTTTAATTGTTCCCGATGCGGTAAGTTTGTTGCGCTTGCGGGTGGTTGCCGAGAGACTTTTCACGGTCACATCCGACTGGTTGTCCAGATCCAGATGAAGGTCGAAAAGACCATCAGCTTTCTCGAAATCGAGCGGCAGGTCCTTCATCGCGAAACGACCGTTGTGCCAGGCAATGTCGGAGGTGATTTTCGGGGTTTGCGTCTCGCTGAACGTTCCCTTTACATCCCCTTCCAAGGCGATGTTTCCATCTATCTGTATGTCATCCAGTTTGTTACCGATAATGGCTCGGGGAACTAACGGCAGTACTTCCTCGATTTTCCAGTTGCCCGTTTTGTAGTGCAGATCGGTATGGATGTCGCTGTTGGTGGTGTCGATATTGACCCGTCCGTTTACCTCAAGTTCCTGTTTGTCAAGACTTAATCGTGTCTCCTTCAACTGGAAATCCCGCGCTGCCAAATCCGCCTGCAGGTCTGACGATACGGCAATATCCATCCCGTTGAGGTAGTGCGTGGTATCGAGAATGAGTACAGCATCTTGAATGTCGGCGTTGAGGTTGCCGTCAATCAAGTTAAAATCTGTGAAAGAGCCATCGTAAGCGGCTTGTATTTGGTTGCCGGAAAAGTGCAGCCGCGTACTGTCTGCCATCACGAACAGCAGGTTTTTCGCTTTCACATCAGCATGACCGTCGAGATTGTTCTCCACAAAGGTCCCTTTCACCGTCACATCCGCCTCTTTGGCGACCACCTTTTGCTTCGTTTGTGCATTCAGATAACGAATGTCGAGATTTGTCGCCTTAACTTTTTGTAAATCAATGGTATAATTCTCAGAAGTGGTGTCCTCTGGATGAGTGACAAACACGTTGTAATTTCCATTGCCATGTTCGTCAATGTAGAGATTCACGAGACCGTTGTCAAGTGAAAAATCGTTAATTTCGGCATGTTTGTTTTTGAGGAGTTCGCGGATGTTGAGGGAAGCCACGCAGTTCTTGGCGTACAGCAATGTGTCGGAAACCAGCGTGTTTTGGGGATTTTTCAGCACCACATTCTCCAAATCCAGCCCGATTTTCGGGAATGTCTTGAAAAAAGTGAGCCCGACCTTGTCAATATGGAAATCGCAGGTGAGGTATCGGTCCGCTTGGTTGTTGACGATTTTGGCCAGTTTGGAAGGTGAGAAGAGGCTATAAAGCGCGATGGTGACGGCAATTGCAAGAATCAAAATCACCGAACCAATGGAAATCAGCCCTATTTTCAGCGCTTTCTTCATCTGTCTTTAATGTAAGTATAATATTTGCCGTAGTCGTCGTGATATTCCAGCGAGGTGGTGTTCAGTTTTGTAACGGTGTAGGTTTTCGGCACGTTGCCGCCCATTTCCATCTGATGGATTTGGGTCAGGGTGGCCTTTTCCAACGTCCAGGTGAAGGGTTGCGCCTCCTCTTCGGTCACATCGTCGGCGGTGTCCCAAGTGTAACCGGTGCCGTTGGCGTTGTAAAATTCGTGTACAGTCCCGCTCACCCAGTAGCCGGAAAGTAGTGTCTTGTCGAACTTTTCCTTGCTCGGAAAGAGGTCGCAACCGGCCATCAGCAAAACGACACAACAGAAGCAGAGCCCTGTGATGCCCTTTTTGCGGATGTTTTGGATGATATGAGCTGTTTTTTTCATTTTTGATTCGATCCTATATTTGATTGATTTCCATCTCTAACGTAATGTCAAACAAGGTTTTGACATCATGGATAATAGTTTCAGCCACCTGCAGCACCTCGTTCGGGGTAGCCCCGCCGTAGTTCACCAGCACCAATGCCTGGTTCTTCCATGTACCCGCGTTGCCCAAACGTTTTCCTTTCCATCCTGCCTTCTCAATTAGCTGGCCTGCAGAGAGTTTCTTCATTCCGTCAGGCGCATCGTAACCCACGAGGTCAGGGTATTGGACAGTCAATTCCGTGAATTGTTCAATCGGAACGACCGGGTTTTTGAAAAAACTGCCGCCGTTGCCCACCATTTTGGGATCCGGCAGTTTGGCGTCGCGGATTTTCCGCACGCAGTCGGAGACACTGTGCAGCGTCAAGGGCAGTTCCCGTTCCTCCAACGCTTTTGCGAGCCCTTGATAGGAAAGCGTAAAGTGTTTTATCTTAGATAGTTGGAACCAAACGTAAGTGATGATGCAGTCATGCTTCAGCTCCTGTTTGAAGATGGAGTTGCGGTAAGCGAAGCGGCATTCGGGGTTGGTCAGCGAGAAGGGTTCTCCGGTGGAGATGACATACCCTTCCACTTTCAAAACGGTGTCTTTCACCTCCACCCCGTAGGCCCCGATATTCTGCACGGGGGCACTGCCCACCAGTCCGGGAATAGCCGTAAGATTCTCTATACCATAGAGTTGACGTTTGATGCAATATTGAATCAGGTTGTCCCAAGGTTCACCGGCGGCCACGCGCAACACCACATCATCGCTGGTTTGTTCCATGAGTTCGATGCCGGTGAAGGCAGGATGGACGATGATACCATCGAAGTCTTTGGTGAACAGCGTGTTACTGCCGCCGCCGAGAATGTAATACGGTTTTTCTTGCAGGTATTCGCGGATGACGGAAGGCACCTCGTCAGCGTTTTCGATTTGCAGAAAACGCTGCGCGGCCACCTCCATTCCGAAGGTGTTGTAATCTTTAAGATTTTGATATTCAGTTAATTTCATAGATTAGAACATGTAACCCATCTTGACGTAGATGTTGGCCATGCCGTCGTTGTCGCGTTTGTCGAACGGCACTGCCCAATCAACGGAGAGCACAAAGTTGTCGTTCATCATCAGTTTCAGACCTAAACCGCCGGAAAAGTGCGGGCGATAGACGTTTTTGCTCTCGTCGAAAACGATGTAGTCGGACAGATTGTTCAGGTCGAACTCGGGATCGTTTTTCACGATATTGTCGATGATGGTGTTTTGGTCGAGGCGGTAGGGCTGCAGGACAAGGCCCATATCGACGAACGGGTTGAGGCCGATGAAGAAGTGCTCCTTGCCGATGTCGAATTTGCAGATTTGGAAGCGGAATTCCACGTTGGCGAAGGCGTAGCTCTTGGCAGAGATGCGGTGACGCAGGATGCCGCGGCAGGTGTTACCGCCGCCCAATCCTTCGTATAACACCCTCTGGATAAACAAGTTGTTATAATAGTTGTTGAGGTAGAACGGTGCATCGCCGGCCACGTCCAATTGTGCGGCCACACGGTAGGCAAACGTGATTTTGTCTTGATAGACCGGTACGAAATGACGAAAACTGGCATTGAAAATCAAGCTGTTGGCGCCTTTGTCCTCACCGAAGCCGGCATAATAGGTCAGGAAAGCATCCGCATTCATGCCTTTTTTCGTATTTTGCTGGCGGTCGCGACTGTCGTAAGAGATACCGCCGCGCACGTAGGGGTGCCAGCCGCCGTTGGCTTCCGCCGCCGACAGAATGCCCCATTTCACGTATTTGTCGTACATTCCGTCCACGTAGGGCAGCATGTTCTCCGGTTTCTTGCCCTTGTTGATCATGTCGATGTTCACCGGCGCGATGTTGTACCAAAGCAAACCCAAGCCGGCGTTCCAGTACCAGTTTGACCCGATACTGCCGTCAATGTCACCGGCGATGCGGAGCAGGTCGCGTTGCGATTTGTAGAAGGCACGGGAGATGTAGTCCTCGCTTTTTTTCTTGGCCCAACCGCCGTTATAGACCGTCTGGTAACCGTTGTAACCGTAGAAATCGCACAGTGCGTCAGGCAGATAGGAGACATCGAGTTTCAAATGGTGACCCGGGAGCAGGTGTTTGGAGTCGTAGGCGAAGCGGAACAGGCCCGACCGTTTGGTGGTGTAGGCCGCCTCGAAGTAGAGCGAGTGGAAGTAGTCGGGATAGGCGGAACCGTCGCCGAAGTCGTAAACATTGGCAAGCACGCCGTATTGGAACCCCTTGTCCGCGTCATACGCCACACTGGGCAGGATGCCGAACGTCCAGCCGGTACGAACCTCGCTTTTTTCTTTCTTGGGTTTTTTGTCTCGTTGGACTGCGGTGGTGTCGCCGTCATTCGCGTACGCAGAGAAAATGCCCGCCAGCAGGGCGATGATCAGTAGGGTGGAAAATTTTTTCATATTCAGTTGTATTAAAGTTCAAAGTTCAAGGTTCAAAGTTTCAAGTTCAAAGTCTTACGTCATACGTCTCACGTCTGATAATTCCGTGGGCCGAAAATGGCGCTGCCGATACGGATCAGGGTGCTGCCCTCCTCGATGGCGATGGGGTAGTCGTCGGTCATGCCCATCGAAAGCTCTTTGAAATCAGGATTTTGCGAGAAATATCGGAATTTGAGTGTTTCGAAAATGTCATGCAGATGATGGAACTCTCGGCGCACCTGCCCGTGGTCGTCCGTGAAAGTGGCCATGCCCATTACCCCGTGGATTTTCACGTTTTTTAACTCCTGAAAATCGGGGCTTTGCAGCATCTCCTCGCATTCTTCCAAACTGAACCCGAATTTGGTCTCTTCGTCGGCGATGTGGAATTGCAGCAGGCAGGGAATTACGCGGTTGTTCTTGACAGCCTGTTTGTTGACCTCTTTCAGCAAATTGAAGCTGTCAATGCTGTGAATCAGTGCAACATACGGCGCGATGTATTTGATTTTGTTGGTTTGCAGGTGCCCGATGAAGTGCCATTCGATGTCTTGAGGAAGAATCTCGTGTTTGGATTTCATCTCCTGCGCATGGTTCTCACCAAAAACGCGCTGCCCATGTTGGTACAGCGCGGCAATGTCCTCCGCCGGTTTGAATTTGGAGACGGCGACCAGTCGCACGCCGGCGGGCAAGGAAGCCCGGATTTCGTCGTATTTTTCGATGTTCATACGGACTGTATTTAGTGACCCCGGCGGGATTCAAACCCACGACTTTCAGAACCGGAATCTGACGTTCTATTCAGCTGAACTACGGGGCCGGATTTTGGCGGCAAAGGTACGTTTTTTTTCGTACAATTGAGCATTTTTTTTTAGCGCTTAGCTTTCAGCTATTTGCATCTGGCTATTAGCTTTTAGCTTTTGGCTATTAGCCTTTACCAAATATCACCAGCTAACAACCAGAAATCAATGGGAGACCAAAGAGCAAACGATGAAGATGAGGCTCGCGAATTGCAGGATGTTGCGGGCCAGGAACCAGCGGATGGCGAACCATTCGAGATGGTTTTCGCAGATGGCATCCCAATGCTCGATGGGGCCGTACCACCATTTGCGTTCGAATTCTCGCTCGGGATGATAGCAGAACTGATACAGCAGGTAGAACAGGGCAACAGATAGCGGGAGAATGATATAAATAGCGGCGAAGATCGGATGTAAGGAGCCGTTAATCAATGAGATAAGTAAGATGAGATACGGCGTAAAATTGAAGACGGCGGAGGCGGCCAATTTCAGCGGCTTGGTTTTCAACACTTCGGCCAGCGTCTTTTTGCCCACTTTGCGGTCGGCGGTGGCATCCATGATGGAGTGGGTGTAAAGAATGTTGACCACCCACAAACCGACAGCGACGGAAACCACGTACAGACTGGCGTTGAGCGTGCCGCACGCCGCATAGTGTACGCCGGCCATCAGCAAAGGACCGAAAATGAGACCTGTGACCAATTCGCCCAGACCGTGATAGCAGAAGCGGATGGGTTTTCCGGAATAGAAAAATCCGAGAAAACCGGCGGCCAAGGCAATGTAAAGCGGTATAAGTCCGCGTTTTATGAAGACGATGCAGCCCAACAGGATGGCGGCCAGCGCGAACAGGGAAGCCACGATGAAGAGTTGTTTCGTCGTCACCTCGCCGGAAGTCAGGTAGGGACTTTTCGCGATGCGGGCGCGCTGTCCCTCCGCCACGGTCTCCTCGCGCGCCTCTTCGCTGTGGAAGGGGTAATCGAAGTAGTCGTCGAAAAGGTTGACGGACAGGTGGGCGATCATCACCCCCAGCACCGCCACGATGCTCAGTCCGATGGAAAAATTCTCGTTGCCGGCGGCCATGAAGACGGCCACCAGGGAGGGAAGTACGCTCTGCGGCAGCGCGTACGCCCGCGCATTTTGAATCCAGTAGAGGAGTTTTTTCATTTTTTTTATGATCCCCGCACTGCGGCTTCGCCTTGCATGGGGTTATTAAGATGTTGTCCCTTCGGGACTGTTTAAGGAATTCTTCTCAAAAATACCTAATCACTATTGCCTGTTGCCTATTGCCTATAAAAAAACCACCTTCTCACGAACAGGTGGCCTTTTGTACTGCGTACGAGAATCGAACTCGTATTGCAAGATTGAGAATCTTGATTCCTAACCGTTAGAAGAACGCAGCAGTTGAAATCGGCGGCAAAAATACACTTTTTTTTGATACCACGATGTAATTCCGAATAATTTTTTGTCCAAAGACAGGAAATGCGCGTCGTCATTGTAAATTCCGCTTACAGTCGTTGTAAGAATTTCTTACAACGTTCCCCTTGTTTGTTTTTGTAAGATGTTGTCGATTAGCGATTTGCCGGTTTGGCACGGCATTGGCATGGTTTGGTTTAGGGTTTATGGTTTAGTGCCAATAGCCAACAACTAATAGCCAATATATAAATAGGATGTATTTGCGAATGTGGATAATAATGATGCTGATGACAGTGCTGTCTTTTACGGCGCACGCGCAGGACACCGTGCGGATGACGTTGCGGGAGTGCATGAGCTACGCTTTGGCACATTCAGCGGAAGTGAGGTTGCAGCAAGCAGACTGTCGGGACGCGCAGATTTCCCGTCGCGAGGCCATCCTCAGGGCCTTCACCCCGACCGTCAGTGGCGATGCGTATGCTTATTCCAACTTCGGACGCTCGATTGACCCCGAAACCAACACCTACAGTACGGTTACCTCTTTCCACAATGGGTATGGATTGTCGGCGGGCATCACGTTGTTTAACGGTTTTCAGGCAGTCAACAATCTGAAAATCACGAAGATTGCGGAACAGTCAGGACTGACCAAGCAACAGCAGGTTGAGGACCGACTCTGTCTCGCCGTGATGGAGGCTTACTGCAACGTGCTTTACTATACCGAATTGAGTAACGCCATTCGCGCACAGGTGAACACGGCCGAGAAGGCGATGCTTTTTGCGCAGCGGCAGTACGAATTGGGACAGAAATCCTACTCCGATGTGCTGCATACCAAGGCGGAACTCTCCGACCGTGAATATCAATTGACGGTATGCAGCAATCATCTCAATGACGCATATATCACCCTGACAGACATTATGTTGTATGATAATCAAAAGGTGTTGAACATCGATATGGAATGGCCGGATTCCATGTTTGGCGCGACATCTTCCGGCAATGAGGATGAGGCGGCAAGGGCGATGCAGGCGGTGACTCGGCTTCCGCGAGTAATCATAGCCAATGGGGAGTATGAGACCGCCCGCATCGCCCTCAGGACCGCGAAGTGGCGGCTGTTGCCGTCGCTGTCGTTGTATGGCGGCTGGTCCTCGACCTACTTTACCTATCCCGGCAAAACAGGCTATGTGCCAGCCCCTTACTGGCGACAGATCGCAGACAATGGCGGTGAGTACGTGCAGCTGTCGCTGAACATCCCGATTTACGACCGTTTTTCGCGGCAGTCTGAGATCGCGCGGCGGCGCAACGAACTCGACCGTGCGGAGGCGCGGCGCGAGCAGGCGCAACACGAGGCCGACGCGGAGGTGCGCCGCGCCATCGCCGACCGTGACGGTGCCGCCGAAGCCCTGCGCCAGGCACAGCAGCACGCCGCCCTCCAGCAGGAACTTTACGCGCTGAGCACCAAACAATTCGAGCAAGGCCTCACCTCCGCCGTCGAATACCAAACCGTCGCCGACAACCACCTGAACGCCACCGCCGAATACCTGCACGCGAGGTTGACGTATTTCGTGAAATGCGAGGTGGTGCGGTACTACGCGAGGCTTATCAATGAAGAATGAAGAATGCATAATGAAGAATAATATTAAAAACACTTTCCTTAAACAGCCCCGTTAGGGGCAAGACGCGCGAAGCGCAATTAACCCCACATAAGCGAAGCGTAATGTGGGGGGGGGCAGACAAGAACAAATGCTATGGACAGAACAATAGAACCAACAAAAGGAATCCGAAAAATCTTCACCCGCAAGGCCATCCCCTTCTGGGGCGGCGCACTCTTGCTGCTCTTCATCGGGTGGCTGTTACTACGTGACGATGCGAAGAAGCTGCGCGTGGGCGGTAACGACCTCACCGTGAGCGAAGTGCGGCGAGGCGAGTTCAACGACTACATCCGTGTGAGCGGGCGCGTGGTGCCCATGACGACCGTGCAGCTCAGTCCGTTGGAGGGTGGGATAGTGCAGCAGATCGTGGCGGAAGAGGGCTCGCACGTGCGCGAGGGCGACGTCATATTGGTTCTCAGCAACGAAAGTCTCGACATGCAGATTCTGAACGCCGAGGCAGACTTGGCTGAGAAAGAGAATATCTTGCGTAACACCTTGATTTCCATGGAACAACAGAAACTGACGTTGCAGCAGGAGATGTTGCAGTTGCGGATGGAGGTTCGTCGCAAGAAGCGCACCTACGACTCTCAAAAGGCACTCTATCAGGACAATCTCATAGCGAAAGAGGCCTTTTTGCAGGCCGAGGAGGATTACCAGCTGGCGCAGGACCGTCTGACGTTAGTGGAGAACCGCGCCAAGCAGGACAGCCTCTATCGCTCCGTCGAAATTCGACAGATGCGCGAAAGTCTTGAAAATATGCGACTTAACATGCAGATGATACGCAAACGGAAAGAGAATCTCACCATCAAAGCGCCTATTGACGGCGAGTTGGGTCTGGTGGATGTGGTGCTCGGGCAATCTGTCGCGATGGGCAGCAAGGTTGGACAGATCAACAATCAGGACAACTACAAAATCGAAGCCCTGATAGACGAGCACTACATCGACCGGGTGACAGCGGGTTTGGAAGCCACGGTGGAGCGTCAGGATGGCAAGCATAACGTGCTGATACGCAAGGTCTATCCCGAGGTTCGTGACGGCAAGTTCAAGGCCGACTTCAAATTTTCTGGCGAGCAACCTACAAACATTCGCAACGGCCAGACTTTTTACCTAAATTTGCAGCTCGGTCAGCCCGTGGAGGCAATTTTAATCCCCCGTGGTGCGTTCTACCAAACCACCGGCGGCAAGTGGATCTATGTCCTCTCGCCCGACGGCACCAAAGCCGTGAAACGCGAAATCCGCATCGGCCGCCAGAACCCGCAGTACTACGAGGTGCTTGAAGGGCTGGAGCCCGGGGAAAGGGTGATCACGTCGTCGTACGAACGGTTTGGGGAGGCAGACGAGTTAGTAGTTAGCAGTTAGTAGTTAGCAGTTAGTAGTTAGCAGTTATAAGGCAATAGGCAACAGGGAAAAGGCAAAAGGCAAAAGGAACGGGCGACCCCAATCCCCCTTCTATTATAGAAGGGGTGCCCGAAGGGCGGGGTAGTAATATAAAATAGCTTCCTTGAGCAGTCCCGAAGGGACAAGACGCACGAAGTGCAATTAACCCCACATAAGCGAAGCGCAATGTGGGGGACACCAAATAAATAAAGATATGAGATCATACCTTAAATTCCTCAGCAGAAACAAGTTATACACCGCCATCGAGGCGGTGGGGCTGAGCGTGTCGCTCGCCTTCGTCATCATCAGCTTCTGCTACGTGATGCAGCAATACGCCGTGCCGCGCGAGAACCCCGACCGCGAACGGATCTATGCCGTGGGCAGCGATAATATGACCAATGGCTACGGGATGAAGGAAATCATCGGCGACAAAATCCCTGAAGTGGAATGTGTGACCCATTTCTATTTTCAGCACGACCAGCTCCTGAAAGCGGAAGGCGAGTCGTTTGTGGGCAATGTCCTCTCCTGTGACCGCGACTTCTTCGACATCTTCCCCGTTCAGTTCAAAGAGGGTGGTCCCGACAATCTGACCAAAGCCCATGTGGCTTTTATTTCGGAAAAGTTGGCTTCCAAAATGAAAGGGGAAGTGGTTGGAAAACAGGTTATTGCGGAGAATGACACGCTGACTATAGTAGGCGTGATTTCCGACTTGGGCAGTTCCTTGTTGTATGACGCCGATATCATAGGCAACATTGAAACCTGCAAAGAATTGGCTGTTTACAGAGAGAATCCACTTTATTATCATAATAGTTTCCATACCTTCATCAAGGCGGTGCCGAATGCAGACCGTGCGCTTCTGGCAGAGAAGGTGGATGCTCTTTGCAAGGAGAAGTATGACCATATTTATAGTGTCTTCTACAAGGAGAATGTCACGATGATTCGGATGGATGAGATCTTTTTCAGTGAAACAAAATGTCATTTGCAACAAGGTGACAGGTCGATGCTCCGCACCGTGGTTGTGGTCGGGCTGTTGCTGCTGCTCTCCGCGCTCATCAACTATATCAACCTGAATGTGGCGCTTGTGGGGAAACGTGCGAAGGAGATGGCGTCGCGGCGATTGTTGGGGGCGCAAAAATCGGCTGTCATCGGACGTTTCCTGGCCGAATCGTTTTGGTTCACGTTGGGCTGTTTTATCGTCGGATTGCTGCTGGCCTACGCTAGTGTGCCATACGTCAACGATTTGTTGAGGGCTGATGTGGCGGTGCGCATTCCGTTCACAACGGGTTATCTTCTGGCCTACCTGCTGATGGTCGTGGTGGTGTCGCTTTTGGCTGGTATCTTGCCCGCTCTCATCGTGTCGCAGACCAAACCTATAGATGTGGTGAAGGGCACCTTCCGCTTTCGCTCACGCAAAGAGTTGTCGCGGCTCTTCATGGTGGTCCAAAACGTCATTTCCATCGTGCTGATCGCCGTGGTGATTACGATGCAACTGCAAATGCGGCACATGATGAATCGTCCCGTCGGTCTGCAGACGGACAACCTTTATTTCGTCAGTTCCAAGTTGGACGATCTTCCCGAAAAGACCGCTTTTGTCGATGAAGTCCGCAGCTTGCCATGCGTGAAGGAATTGGCTTTTACAGAGAATGTTCCGGGCGTTACAACCACGGATTTGGTTATGACCAAAATGGGCGAGACGGAAAGGAATACCATTGTTTTTTCGTTTAATTGCGACACGGCGGCCTTCCGCATGTTGGGTTTTCAGGTGGTTGAACAGTTCCATGAACCGGAAGCGACGAGTTTTTGGATGACGGAAAGTGCCGTGGCAGGCTTGACGGGGCTACCATACGGTGACTATAATTATGACACGATTTTGCTTTGGAGGCAGGGCAATATCGCTAACGATGTTTGCGGTGTCATCAAGGATTTCAACATGTTGGATGCCCTGCATGCCGCCGACGAAGACTTTACCATTGTTTTTAGCAATGGCGATCCTGTTTTTGCACGAGTCGCTCATCCGTTGTTGGAGATCTTGGGCGACCACAAGGAGGCCAAACGAGCCATTGATGCGGTGTATGAGAAGCATTGCATGGCGGCTTTGGGCACCTATATGGAGCCGGATTACAACGATTTTCTGAAGAATGTCGTCGCCTCGAAATACGGAAAAACCAAACGGCAGATGCGTCTCATCGAGCTGATCATGGCTGTTTCGGTGCTGCTGTCGTTGTTGGGCTTGGTGGCCATGAGCGCCCATTTCGCTTCCGAGCGGGAAAGGAGCATCGCCATCCGCAAGGTCTTCGGTGGCACCTTGGAAAGCGAAACCTGCCGTAGTCTGATTGAGTACCTCATCCTGATGCTGCTCGCCAACGCAATAGCTGTCCCCATCGCCATCTACGTGTGCGGCAAGTACTTAGAACGCTTCGCCTACCGCATCGACCTCTCCCCGTGGATCTTCATCCTCGCCGTCGTGCTTTCGCTCCTAATTGCGTTCCTGTCGGTTCTCTGGCAGACGTTGCGCGCGGCGAAAACGAATCCTGCGGAGGCGTTGAAGAAAGAATGATTTTTTGTTCAGAGAAGAGTCTAACATTAAACTTTAAACGCCGCTGACATCATCTCTTGCTCTTCGCGAGGAATTTGATATGAAGTTGCTATACGGTGCCATTGGGAAACTGTTTCCTTCGTGTGTTGCACGATTTTGTTCGCTTCATCTTTTGTGATTCCAGCATATTGGGCAACCTCAATGGCAAGTGAGAAATCAAGAGCGTTCTCATATTCATTAATATTAAGATTTAATCCGGTACCGTACTCCAGCGGATTGAGGTCGTAGGCGGGCGAAAGCGTCCAACCATTTGGCGTAAGCAAAAACCCGTGATTGCGTAAATGGTCGTCACAGTTTGACACGGCAATGTTGAAAACGATGCGTAGCCACATCTCGGCAAGGTTTTTCTCAACTTCACAGCAATTGTTAGCAATCCATTCAAATAACTCTAAATAACTGCAGCCTTCAGTGTTTCCATCGGAGTATCCAAGCATGGTCATCGCCGAGGTGAAATGAATTCGCTTGCCCTGTTCGGCCCTGTCAAATCTCTTCGCGACCGCGCACTTGCTGCGCCGAAAGCATTCCTATCAAAGTGGGGGCTTTGGAATAGGAGTCGTCGAAATATACATAGATTGTTTTGTCCATGGTGTCAGTTATTTAGGGGTGGTCGTTTGGTGGCGCGGCGTGGGGTAGTCAGACCAATGTCTTGAAGTTTGCGGCCTAACACATCGTCGCGGGCGATGAGCGATAGGTCATCCTGCAATCCAAGCACTATGAGCACACGGAAATACATGCCGATGGCAACCCCTTCATCCCCTTTCTCGATTTTGATCAGGGTGTTTCGTGAAATGCCGGCGCGTTCAGCTACCTGTTCCGAACTTAGGTCACGGCGCAATCGAGCCAGGCGGAGGTTATCTCCCATGCCTCGCAACATTCTTTCCTGTTTTGGTAATAAAGGTCGTTTCATTTTTATAATGTTCAAAATTTTGCGCAAAAATACACTTTTTTGTTTAATATCAAGAACATTATAATTTTTTTGTTGATAAGATAACAACAAGATTGCGCCAAAAAACTTGTTTTCACGAAAGGGTGAGGACATGCCCCGAAAATAGTATCTTTGCCATTGTTATCGCACATCGTTTTTGTGATAATAAGGATGAAGTCGCCTGTAAAGGTTATTTACACAACTTGTAAGAATACTTTACACTCCCCTTTTTACGTTCTATATAGAAATTTGAAAATCAACCGTTTACGCTTTTGGCACGGAAAATGTTTGCTTTATTGAGGATACTTTTTTCCTTAAGCAGTCCCGGAGGGACAAAACGCACGAAGTGCAATTAACCCCACACAAGCGCAGCGCAGTGTGGGGCGTATAGAAACATCAAAAATTCCTTAAATATGATCAAAGTACAAAACCTATCAAAAATCTTCCGCACGGAAGAAATCGAGACCCTCGCGTTGGATGGTGTCTCATTCGAAATTCAAACTGGCGAGTTCGTCGCCGTGATGGGCCCTTCGGGCTGCGGCAAATCCACGCTGCTCAACATCCTCGGGCTGTTGGACAACCCCACGGGCGGCACCTACGAGCTGCTCGGTCAGGAGGTGGGAAAGCTGAAGGAGCGTGAGCGCACCAAATTCCGCAAGGGCAACATCGGCTTCGTATTCCAGAGCTTCAACCTCATCGACGAGCTGAACGTCTATGAGAACATTGAGTTACCGCTCAAGTACATGAAAATCAGTGCTACCGAGCGCAAGGAGCGGGTCACGGCCATGATGAAGCGGATGGCCATCACGCACCGTGCCAAGCATTTTCCGCAGCAACTCTCGGGCGGTCAGCAGCAGCGTGTCGCCATCGCCCGCGCCGTTGTCGCCAATCCCAAGCTGATTCTCGCCGACGAGCCCACCGGCAACCTCGACTCCAAGAACGGCAAGGAGGTGATGGACCTGCTCACCGAGCTCCACAAAGAGGGCACCACCATCGTGATGGTCACCCACTCCCAGCGCGACGCCGGCTACGCCGACCGCATCATCAACCTGTTCGACGGCAGGGTGGTGGAGGACGTGTTACCGGAATTGTAATCCTTATTCCTTTGTAGAGACGCGATTAATCGCGTCTCTACAGTGCGAAAATGGAATTATCGGTTTGTTATATGTGCAAAATTATCCAGATAGAGATTGAGGGAGGCGAGCTCGTCCAGATTGGCGGCGAGGAACGCTGCGCAAAAGAGTTCTCTGAAGCGGCATATTTCTTTGAGGAGAGCCTTGCGGTTCGGGGCACCTCGGCGACCGTACGCAATGGTGAGGTCTGTCAGTTCTTGCATCCGCTCAAAGGCCTTTTCAGCCATGTCACCACGACCTTTTGTAAGCCATTTCGTAGCACGGTAACTTTCACTGCCGATATTTGCCATCTGTTGGGCCAGTGTCATCTCAGCCCATGCTCCGTTCCTGAGTGTCTCGTGCTGCATTATTCAACGAATTTTGAAACGATGGATTTTATTTGTTCCCTGACTTCTGGATTCTCAACATCACGGCTGCGGTTGCCTTGCCAAGAACGGATATTGATTAAGGAGTCAAATTCGATGAAGTCATCCCCTGTTTCTTCTGGATACAGATTGAATCCCCAAAGATTTTCCAGCTCCGAACCGTTTTCAAGCAACATGGATTCCAAATCGGCATGGAGCTCGGCATCGACAGCCAGAAGGCCTTGGTTGACATCCGCTACACATTTAATCATGTCAATGAAGGTGTTGGCAGCCAACTCTTTAAGCTGTTCTCTTGATATTTTCTCTTGAAGAATCTGCATGTCCAAATGTTTTTGCAAAAGTAAGAAAAAAACTGAAAATCTGAATAACAACTAAAAACAAATAGTATCATGTCACGCATATTCAAAAAAGGCAAAACCACCATGGTGTCGTCAATCCTCAACATCCTCGGACTGACGGCCGCCTTCGCCGCCCTGTACATCATCCTCGTGCAGGTGCATCACGACCTGTCCTACAACAAGGCACTCAAGGACAGCGACCGGATCTATGTCCTTACCCAGAAGGAAATCAACCAAAGCGAATATTCCTCTTACCTCTGCCGACCCATGGGGGAGTATGTTGTCAACTCTTCCCCTGATATCGAAGCTGGTGGCTGTGGTAAAATCATAGGCAATCCCATCACAGTTCGTGTAAGCGATGGACAATCACCTGTGTCCATCTCAATAGCTGCCATGAACAAGGGCGCACGTGATGTTTTCGGTTTCGAACTCGTGACTGGCAATTGGGACGATTTGACAGGCACGGGCTTTGCTCTCTCGGAATCGGCGGCAAAACGTTTGGGTGTCCAAGTGGGTGATATAATAAAGTATTATGATGGCTCAGCGTGGCGGGAAATATCCATCGTGGTCATCTATAAAGATATGCCGAAGCACAGCGACCTTTCTTCTTTTGAAATGTTGGCCGATTTTGGCGATAATTGCATCAATGAATGGAGCGAGTTCTCGTTCAACTATTTTCTGAAACTTCGCAAAGGTGCAGATCCCAATGCGATTGTCGAAGTGGCAAAGCCTGTGACCAGACGTTTTTTCAGTGAAATGACAGGAAAAGAGGCCACTGACGAGGATGTCAAGTTTGGACTTTACCCTGTGCGATTGACCGATATGTACTTCGACAGCAATTCGTATTTTGCCCCTGGTAAAGCGGGCAACAAAACCACAACGATGACCCTGCTCGTCATCGCCATTTTCGTGGTGGTCATCGCCTTCATCAACTACATCAACTTTTTCTTCGCCATGTTGCCCCTTCGTCTGCGCAGCATCAACACGCGCAAGATACTGGGTAGCAGTCGTTTCCAGTTGGTGATGTCGTCGGTGGGCGAATCGGTGCTGATGGTGGCTATATCTTTGGCACTTGCTGTAGGTGTGGTTATCCTCTTCAAACAATCTACATTGGCTTCATTGATTGACACTTCACTTGATTTCGGACAGAATGGTGGCGTCGTTGCTTTGACTATCGGCTTGGCATTGCTCATCTCCGTAGCTGCCAGTATTTATCCCGCCTTGTTCGCCACCTCGTTTAATCTGGTCTTCGCCTTGAAAGGCACTTTCGGCACCACGCAAAAAGGAAAAGCTTTCCGCATCGGTCTGATTGGCTTGCAGTTCACTATTTCTATAGTGTTGATAATCTGTGCGATATTCGTTCACGAGCAACGCCGTTTCATGATGAACCATGAAATGGGCTTCGACCAAGAATGTCTGTTGCAGTCGCAGGTTTCATGGAATCTTGCCAAGAACCGCGAGGCAGTGGAAAGTAAGTTGAAAGCCGATGCTGCCATCAAAGATGTCGCTTGGGGTGACGGTCCCTTCATCCAAGATTCCCGCATGAGTTGGGGTAGAAAAGTGCGTGGCGAAGATGCCGGTTGGCAGGTTTATCCTGTTTCGTGGAACTTCCTGCGCTTTATGGGCATCGACATCATCGAAGGCCGTGATTTCACCGAAGCCGATGAGCAGTCTAATGGCGTGTATATCTTCAACAAAACCGCAAAAGACAAGTACCAAATCACTCTTGAAGACCAGATTGGCGGTCATGGTGACCAAATCGCCGAAATTGCGGGCTTTTGCGAGGACTTCAATTTCGCCTCGCTGCGGCAAGGGATTGAGCCTTTTGCATTCTATGTTTATGGTAAAGATCCGTGGCACATTTGCATGAGATTGTTTATCCGCACTGAGGCAGGCGTGGATGTCCCAGCTTTGATGGAGCGCATCACCAAAACCCTCAACGACCTTGACCCCACCATGGGCGAGGAGATGTCATACGAGGTGTGGCCTTTCTCCCAATCCATTGAGAACCAATACATAAAAGAGCAGAATCTCTCGAAATTGGTCACCTTGTTCACTGTTTTGGCCATCGTCATCTCGCTCATGGGCGTGTTCGGGTTGGTGATGTTCGAGACGGAGCACCGTCGCAAGGAGATTGGTATCCGTCGGGTAAACGGGGCTACGGAAGGGGAGGTGCTGGCGATGTTCAACGCCCGATTCGTGAAGATTGTGCTGGTCTGCTTCGTCATTGCCGTGCCCCTCAGCATCGTCATCATGCACCGCTATCTGGAAGGTTTCGCCTATCGTGTGCCGCTGCATTGGTGGGTCTTCGCCTTGGCGTTGCTGGCGGTCCTCGCCGTCACGGTTGCGGTGGTGACGTTACGCAGTCTGCGCGCCGCCACGGTGAACCCGGTGAAGTCGCTGCGGAACGAATAACCCTGTAGAGATGCAAAATTTTGCGTCTCTACATTTTAAAATGTTGAAATACAATTAATTTCGTGATAATAGATATGAATTATTCGTTCAGAAAAATGGGCTAAAAGCTAAATATTCGTTCAGAAAAACGGGTTGGGTAGTTGTTTTTTCGTTGGAAAAAGTGTATTTTTGCAGCATGCTCGTTGTAAAATTCAATACGCTTTCATCATAAGATTATGTCCAAACTCAAATCCAGAATATTAGTCGTGGATGACAACGCGGGCATCCGCGCCACGCTGAAGATACTGCTGCCGCCGCGTTTCGAGGCGGTGGAAACCGTTGCTACGCCCAAAGTGCTGATTTCCACACTGCGCAGCTTCCGCCCCGATGTGGTGCTGCTCGACATGAACTTCGAGACCGACATCAACACCGGCAACGAGGGACTCTTTTGGCTGACTGAACTGAGACGGCAATTCCCTGAGATTGAGGTGGTTCTGATGACGGCTTACGCGGATGTGCCGCTCGCTGTGGAGGGTATGAAGCGCGGTGCCTTCGACTTCATCGTGAAACCGTGGGACAATGCGCACCTGATGGCCACACTGGAGGCTGCTTGCCATCACGGAAAAGCGGACAAACAGACTGCAACGCCTGCGGAGCATTCCGAGATGCTGTGGGGCGAGAGTTCCGCCATGACCGCTATCCGCCGCACGGTGGAGAAGGTGGCCCCGACCGATGCCACGGTCCTGATTACCGGCGAGAACGGTACTGGCAAGGATGTGTTGGCCAACGAGATACACCGACTGTCGTCGCGGGCAGCCAAACCGATGGTGAGCGTCGATATCGGTTCGTTGTCGGAGACTCTGTTCGAGAGCGAATTGTTCGGGCATGTGAAAGGCGCCTTCACCGACGCACGCACCGACCATACTGGCAAATTCGAGCAAGCCAACGGCACGACGCTCTTCCTCGACGAAATTGGGAACATCCCGCTGCATCTGCAGTCCAAGCTGTTGCGGGTGCTGCAAAACCGCTGCGTCACGAAAGTGGGCGACACCAAAGAGATTCCCATCGACATACGGCTGATTTGCGCCACAAACAAGGATTTGCCCGCGATGGTGCGCGACGGTCGCTTCCGTGAAGACCTCTACTACCGTATCAACACGGTGGCGATACAACTGCCGCCCTTGCGTGAGCGCACGGACGAAATCGCGCCGTTAGCCGCCTTGTTCATAGAGCGTTATGCCAAAAAGTACCGCCGCAATGTCACAGCCGTTTCTGACGAGGCGGTAGCGTTACTGCAACGTTGTCGCTGGTCGGGAAATGTCCGGGAACTGCAAAGCCGCATGGAGAAGGCCGTCATCCTCTCCGAAAACGAGATTCTCCAACCGGAAGATCTCCAAATCAATGATGCTGAGCTGATTACGAAAGAAAAAACGGCTACGGTTGAGTCGTTGGAGGAGGCCGAAGAGAAGGTCATCCGCAACGCGCTCAAAAAGTACAACGGCAACCTGACTTTGGTGGCTAAAGCGTTGAATATCAGTCGCCCGACACTGTACAATCGTCTGAAAAAATACGGGATATGAGTACGTGGGCTTGGATAGGAATATTGGCAGGCGGTTGCATTGTGTCGGCTTTGCTGGCTGCTTTGTGGGTGTTGAAGCGCAACCGCGAAAAGGTGGCCTACATGATGGATGCTTTGGAGGATGGCGAGACGAATTTCCGTTTCCGCGATAATTCGGCTATGAACCGTGAACTCAACCGCATCCGCAAAATTGTGGAGCGGCAAAGCGCTAACAATGAGGAGATTTCGTGGAGCAAGCTCTTCCGTGTCATCACGCACGAGATGATGAACACGGTGACCCCGATTGCCGCCCTCAGCGATGCCCTTGCGAAAGACGACACGTTGGACACGAAGGCGGGATTGGAGACCATCTCCTCCTCTTCGAAGGAGCTGATTCGTTTTGTGGAGTCGTACCGCACGTTTACCAAAGCGACCCCGACTGTTTGCAAAACATTGATGGTCAGTGAATTGTTGGATAGGGTAGTGCGTCTCAACGAAATCAAGGTGGTGGATTGCAACGCCGTCATCACCTACCAGGTCAATCCGCCCGACTTAATGCTTTATGCGGACGAATCGCAGTTGATGCAGGTTTTCAACAATCTGGTTAAGAATGCGTTGGAGGCGAATGCCTCGGAAATTAAGTTGATGGCCGAATTAGACAACGAGGATCGCACGGTGATTCAGGTGCGCAACAACGGCAAGCCTGTTCCATTGCGCCAGCAAGAGGAGATTTTCGTGCCCTTCTATTCCACCAAACCTAACGGTAACGGCATCGGACTGAGCCTCTCGCGCCGCATCATGCAACGCCATAACGGCTCCCTCTTGCTACGCCAAAGCGACCGCCACCAGACGGTTTTCGCGCTGGTGTTCCCGTAGGAGGCAAAAGGCAATAGGCAAAAGGCAAAAGGCAAAAGGCAATAGGATAGAGGCAATAGGGAAAGCTAACAGCTAACCGCCAACAGCCGTTGAATCTCCTCTGCCCACAACGTTTCGTCCGGGGTTTCGAGAATCAACGGCATGTTATCGAAACGCGGGTCTTTCATGAAGCGTTCGAAGAATTCCATGCCCAAAAGACCCTTGCCGATGCTGTCGTGGCGATCCACGCGGCTACCGAACTCTTTCTTTGTGTCGTTGAGATGGATGGCCCGCAGGTACTTGAACCCAACCTCTTCCTCAAATTCTTCGAAGGTGGTTTTGTAGCCTGCTTCGGTTTTGAGGTCGTAGCCCGCGGAGTAGGTGTGGCAGGTGTCGAGACAGACCCCTACACGACTCTTATCTTCCACTTTGTCAATGATATACGCTAAATGTTGGAAGCTGAAGCCCACGTTGGAGCCTTGTCCGGCCGTGTTCTCAATGACGGCGGTCACACCCTGGGTTTTGTTCAATGCGAAGTTGATGCTTTCGGCCACGCGGGTGAGACATTCTTCCAAGGTGATCTGTTTGAGGTGACTGCCCGGATGGAAATTAAGCATTTTTAACCCGAGTTGCTCGCAGCGTTGCATCTCTTCGAGGAACGAGTTGCGGGATTTTTCTAAGCCCTCCGCATCGGGACTGCCAAGGTTGATGAGGTAGCTGTCGTGCGGCAGCACATAGTCGGTGGAAATGCCCGATTTTTCGAGGTTTTCCTTGAAGGCGGAGATGGATTTTTCGCTCAAAGGTGCGGAGAACCACTGCCGCTGGTTTTTCGTGAACAGGGCAAACGCCGTGGCGCCCACCTGCATGGCGTTCAGCGGGGCGTTCTCCACGCCTCCGGAGGCGCTGACGTGTGGTCCGAGGTATTTCATTTCAAACGAATATCGACCACCCCTTCTTTGTCGGTGACATTGCCGATAACGTAGGCCTTTTCGCCCAGTTCGTTGAACATCTTCACCGTTTGGTCGGCGTCCTTCGGATCGACCATCAGGACCATGCCGATGCCCATGTTGAAGACGTTGAACATTTCGCGGTGATCGACTTTGCCGTATTTTTCGAGGAAAGCGAAAATGGCGGGTTTCTCCCAATTGTGCTCATCGACGAAGATGCCTTGTCCCGGACGCAGCGCACGCGGGATGTTCTCGTCGAAGCCGCCGCCGGTGATGTGGCAGATAGCGTGAATGTCAACACTTTTTAACACTTCCAAGACGGGCTTCACGTAGATGCGCGTGGGGGTGAGCAGCACGTTGCCGAGCGTGTCGGGCAGGGTGTCGTATTTCGTGTTGAGGTCTAACTGGTTGTCTTTGAAGACGATTTTGCGGACGAGGGAGAATCCGTTAGAGTGCACGCCGCTGGAAGCCAGACCGATGAGCACATCCCCGACATTGACTTTGGAACCGTCGATGAGTTTGGATTTCTCTACCGCGCCGACGGTGAAACCGGCAATGTCGTACTCGTCTTCGTCGTACATGTCAGGCATCTCGGCCGTTTCGCCGCCGATGAGGGCGCAATTGGAGAGGACGCAGCCATCGGCCACGCCTTTCACAATCGCCTCGATTTTCGCGGGGTGGTTCTTGCCCACGGCGATATAGTCGAGGAAGAAGAGGGGGGCCGCGCCCTGGGCGAGCACGTCGTTCACGCACATGGCGACGGCGTCCTGCCCGATGGTGTCGTGGCGGTCCATCATGAACGCCAATTTCAGTTTGGTGCCCACGCCGTCGGTGCCGCTCACCAGAACGGGTTCCTTGTAGCCGAGGGAGGCGAGGTCGAACATGCCGCCGAAGCTGCCGATGTTGCCCATCATGCCGGGGCGGTTGGTGCGGGAAATGTGTTTCTTGATGAGGCGCACCGACTCATAGCCGGCCTCCAGCTGCACGCCTGCTTCCTGATATGCTTTTGACATAGTTATATCGTATTAAAAAACGTTAAATAATCAACATTGCATCGCCGTAGGTGAGGAAGCGGTATTTCTCCGCCACAGCCTCCTTGTAGGCTTTCATCACGAATTCATAGCCGCCGAACGCCGCCACCATCATCAGCATGGAGCTTTGCGGGGCATGGAAGTTGGTGACCATGGCATTGGCCACTTTGAAGCGGTAAGGCGGGTAGATGAACTTGTTGGTCCACATGTCCTCTTTGCCGTTCATTTCAGTGGTTTTCACCATGCCGCTGTCATAGACGGAAGACTCCAGAGCCTTCATCGTGGTGGTGCCGACCACCGCGATTTTGTGGCCTTCCTTTTTGGCCTCGTTGATTTTGTCGGCCACGGCCGCACGGATAATCATTCGCTCGGAATCGGGTTTGTGCTTCGACAAATCCTCCACGTCAATATCGTTAAAATTACTTAATCCGGCGTGCAAGGTGATGTAGGTGCGTTCGATGCCCTTGAGCTCCATCTTGGAGAGCAGGAAACGGCTGAAGTGGAATCCGGCCGCGGGAGCCACCACGGCACCTTCCTCAGTGGCGTAGATGGTCTGGTAGTCGTCCTCGTCGCTCGGCTCGATCTCGCGCAGACGCTGGATGTCGTTGGGCAGCGGGGTGGTGCCGATTTCCATCAGTTTCTTCTTGAAGGCATCGTGGTCGCCGTCGAAGAGGAAACGCAGGGTGCGGCCGCGGGAGGTCGTGTTGTCGATGACCTCGGCCACCAAACTGTCGTCTTCGGTGAACGAGAGCTTGTTGCCGATGCGGATCTTGCGGGCGGGATCGACCAGCACGTCCCACAGACGGCTCTCCTCATCGAGCTCACGCAGCAGGAAAACGCGGATCTGGGCGCGTGTCTGCTCCTTCTCGCCGAACATCAGCGCGGGGAAGACGCGGGTGTTGTTCATCACGAACAAATCCCCTTCGTCGAAATAGTCAATAATATCTTTAAATAGCTTATGCTCAATGGTTTTCGTCTTTCTATTGAGCACCATCATACGCGCTTCGTCACGCTCCTCCACAGGGTGAAGCGCGATCAGCTCCTGAGGTAAATAATACTTAAATTCAGATAATTTCATCCACTAAAATTTTGGCGCGCAAAGATACAATATTTTTAGGCGTTTGTCAAGTGTTTTTTTTCGAAAAAATTCTTAAAAAAAATGTACCTTTGCCTTTCCCCCTCAAAACGGGCTTTTTTTCAACAAGTGTTTAATAACCAAAATCTTAGAAATATGAAAGACCTTTTGTTGCAACGTTTCAGCAAGTATATCTCCTACGCGACCACCGCGGATCCGAATTCGGAAACCTATCCGAGCACGCAGGCGCTCCTCGATTTTGCCGATGTCATGGTGGAGGAATTGAAAAATATTGGCATGCAGAATGTTACAAAAGACCAGCACGGTTATGTAACCGCGCTGCTTCCCGCCAACACCACGGAAAAACAACCCGTAATCGGCTTTATGGCGCATCTCGACACCGCACCCGACATGCCCGGCATCGCTGCGCCCGTGATTATTCCGAACTACGACGGCGGCACCATCGTCCTCGACAAGGAAACCAATACGGTGCTTTCGCCCGAGGAATTTCCGGAACTGCTGGATTACAAAGGGTTAACCATCCTTACCACCGATGGCAAGACGCTGCTCGGGGCCGATGACAAAGCGGGCGTGGCGGAAATAGTCTGCGCGATGGAATACCTCATCCAACATCCCGAAATCAAACACGGCGACATCAAGGTGGCTTTCTCGCACGACGAAGAGGTCGGCAACGGCGTGAAATTCTTCGACGTGGAGGCCTTCGGCTGTGATTTCGCCTATACGATGGATGGTGGCGCCATCGGAGAACTGGAATTCGAAAACTTCAATGCTGCCGGCGCCAACATCCGCATCCAAGGCAAGAACATCCATCCCGGATATGCCAAGAACAAAATGGTCAATTCTCAGCTTATCGCTATGGAACTCAACAACTTGCTGCCTGCTGCGCAACGTCCGGAGCACACGCAGGATTACGAAGGTTTCTACCTGCTCACGCATATCGAGGGCACGGTGGAGGAGACGAAAATGTCGTACATCATCCGCAACCACGACCGCGAGGCTTTCGAGGCGCAGAAGGCATTCATGCAGGAAATTGTCAACTTCCTGAATATCAAATACAAAAATTGCATTACCTGCGAAATTAAGGATCAGTATTACAACATGAGGGAGAAAGTAGAGCCGGTCTATTACGTGGTGGAACGTGCTGTGAAGGCGATGAAGGAGGCCGGTGTGGAGCCGGTCATCGTGCCTATCCGCGGCGGTACAGACGGCGCGAACCTCTCGTTCCGCAACCTTCCCTGTCCCAACATCTTCGCCGGCGGCCACAATTTCCACGGTAAGTACGAGTACGTGCCGCTTGAGTCCATGGTGAAAGCCACGGAGGTGATTGTGAACATCGCGAAGTGCTGATTGTCAGTTTATTAACAAAGAAAAGGCGCGAACAGACATTCGCGCCTTTTCTTTTGATGTCACCCGATACCGAAAAAGTTGTATTTTTGCGCGCTTTTTCGCAAAGGGTCCTGTAGTTCAATGGATAGAACGGAAGTTTCCTAAACTTTTGATAGGGGTTCGATTCCCCTCGGGACTACTCCGTCGATGCCTATACGCATAAGCCGATGCCTATATACGCATAAGCCGATGCCTATATACGCATGAGCCGATGCCTATATACGCATGAGCCAATGCCTATATACGCATGAGCCAATGACAGTTTGTCAGAAATCATATCCCACCATCTCCCCGTGAGGGTGAATGATGGTGTATTTCGTAAACCGTTCGTCCGCGTCGAAACCGTCCCCGTAGTTCACTGAGCCGTCCCGTTTCACCTGCTTCACCTGCTTGGTGGAATAGATGGAGCGTTTGCGCTGGTCCCAGATCACCTCCTCGGTGATAACGGAGTCGCCGTTGGTATAGTCGTAAATGATGACGTTGCCGGTGGCCTTGAAGAGGTTGTTGTTGATCTGGCAGGCATAGTCGGCGGTGATGACGGCCTGTTTCCGCCCGTAATCGTTGAACGAGGTGATTACGATGCCTTTCGGACAGTCGGTGTAGGTGGTGTCGCCGTTGTAGCGGTTGAGCATGGGGGCGTTCACGATGAAGGCGGTCTGTCCGGAATCGCTCACCGTGATGGTCATGTTCTCGGCCGACTCGTCAGGGAATTTGCCTTCGAACTCCAACAGCTGGGCGTGACCCTCCTTCGACTTGCAGCCAGCAAAAAGCATCATAACGAACGAAGCCGTTATGATGCTTATGTACAGATATTTAGGGTTGAACGACATCGGAGATTATCTCACGGTCGTGTTCTCCTGGATCCAGCAGCCCACGTGTACGGTGTCGCCGTTCTTCAGACCGCGTTTGAAGAGTTCGTCCTTGCTGGGGTATCTCAGTTTGGCGCGGTGGTTGTTGGCATCGTTGGCGCAGCTGGGATCAACAGCGGCAGCCTTGGCGTATTTGTCGGCAGCAGCCCAGGCGTAAGCGCCCGGAATCTCGTTTTCGCCGGAGCATCCGCGGGAGTAGAGGTCACCAATCAGGATGTAAGCCTTGCCCATGTTGGGTCTTGCCTTGAGGGCTTCGTATGCGGCGGCGCGGGCCTCAGAGTTGGCACCTTTCAGCTGGTAAGCGAGGGCCAGCATGTAGTTGGCGTCAGCTTGCTGCTCGTGCGTCTCACTCAGCTTCACAGCCTCTTTGAAGTAGCTGACGGTGGCGTTGAAATCCTCGTCGCTCTTGTTCGTGGCGTATTTCTTCAAGGTGAGGTTACCCATCATGTAGGCCGTGTTGCGGCTCGGGCTGGCTTTGTGGAGGATGGACAGACCTTCGAGGAACACGGGGCTGTCGGTGCAGTCGCCCTTGAACATCGTGTTGACCATTTTGCTGACGGCGGTGAGATCACCCTTGATGTCCTCAAACTTCTTGGTGTAGAGTTGTTCCATCACCTCGCAGGAAGCGTAAGGCGTCACCGCGTTGTTGATCTTGGCCAGGGTTTTGCGATAGTTGACGATGAGTTTGGACTGGCGAGTGGTGTCGGTGATGTATTTCTTGGCTTGCTTGTCGAGCACCAGACGGTCGATTTCGGCGTTGTCGAACTTGGCCTGCAGGGAATCCAAAGCGTCCGTGCTGGCTTCGTAGGACTTGGTGGCGTTCAAGATGGAGAGATCGATGTAGTCGGTGGCACGCTCGTAAGCCTCAATCACGATGGAGGTGTCCTTTTTGGCTTTGGTCAGATTCTCAGCCAGCTGGAAGTAAGCGTCCCAAATGGCGGGCTGGGTGTTCTCCTTCTCCATTTCCACAGATTGCACGAACCAGTCGAAAGCCTTTTCGTACTGGTCTTTCCGATAACGGATGGTGTTGTAAGCCTTGAATCCGAGACCGGAACCCGGCGTGAATTTGTCGGGGAAGTAGGTGCTGCGGACATCAAAGGTGTAGAGCAGGGAGTCGATAAGCAGCTCGCGACGGGCGGAATCCTTCTCGTCCTTAATCAGATTCTGGAACAGCGTTTGCGCATTGGTGTAGATGCCATCGTAAGCGCAAGGGCTGTGTTGGATGACATACTGCCATGACTCGTAGGCGTCTTTGTAGTTTTTGTCGTTGTAAAAGGTTCTGAAAATGGTGATTTGCTCCAAGCATTTGATGGAGTCGGCCTCGTTGGCTCCGTATTTGAAGGAGCAGGGACTTTGAGCGAAGACGAAGCCTCCGCAGAGAACCATAACGACGATTGCAATAATCTTTTTCATTTCTTCGTTTTTTATAGGGTTATACTTATTTAATCTAACTTAACTCGTTGATACCAGCGTTCTTGCAAGGTGAAGCAGAAGGAGAACCTGAAGTAGTTCTGGCGTACCAGATCGTTGGCGAGAGTTCCGACTTTTCCGTATTCGAATAGGATGTTGATGGACGAGTGAGTATTGAAGGTTGTCAGGGGTACTCCTATGCCTATACAGACTCCCAACTCGGAGATAGGTTTATTGCGCAGCATCAGTTCCCCGGTGGAATATTTTCCGCCTGCCCGGAACGCCATTTTCTTGAAAAACTTGTTGGAGAGCGGGTCGGGGATGAATTGGAAGCCGAGGGAGGCCGTGACGGAGTTGCGCATGGTGTCGTTGGAAGGCTTCAGGAACTGGTATTTCTCCCAGTTCTGCCAGGTCACGTCGGCGGCGATCGTCATTTTGTCTTTGTAGGTGTAGCTAAAGCCGCCGCCAATCGACTGCGGGATGTTCAGTCTGCCGCGCAAATCGTCTTTGTAAAGGACGGTGTCGTAAAGCGTAGTGGAAATATATGTTCCTGAGTATGAGTTTACTAACAGTTTTTCTTTGGCCCAGATGTAGGCGGTGTTGCTATAGACGGCGCCTAATCCGATGCGGTGATTCTCGCCGATGTTGAATAGGTATTGGATGCCGGCGTCGAGGTAGATGCCGTCCACGAAATAGGCGTCGTTGATGTAGGTGTTGAAGAGGTTGCTCCCTTCAAATTCGGTGTTGCTGTATGCGTAAACGGAACCGAACATGTAGCTGGCATTCAACCCGATGGAGAGCCCTTTGCAGATTTTGAAAGCGTTGCCCCAGTAAAGTTGGTTGAGGCCGCCCTCGCCGCTATACGTGTAGTTGACTTTGCCGATGTTTTCAATCTCTTCGGAGTTTTCGATGCCGTAGCCGATGTCGCTGAACGGCTTGATGCCCACGCTGGTGCGCCAGTGTCGCGTGACGGGCAGACCGATGGCGATATAGCCCGGTTTCGCGTAGGTGTTTTTCTGATGGAGTTGCTTTTGGTTGAGATGAGAGGAATAGACCGACGCGGCGGCGTCCGCGATGAACGACAGCGAATCGAAGGCCGCGTAGGAGGCAGGGTTCCGGAAGTTGATGTAATAGGGATTCTGCATGCCGTAGGAAACCCCGCCCATGGCGTCGAGGATGCCGTTCGACGAATGATTCACCATCCCTATGCCGTAGCTGGAATAGGGCATACTGATTTCGTTCTGTGCCTGTGCAGAAAGTGCAAACAAGCAGCAAAACAGAAACATCCACAAACGATGGTCAGTTTTCTGAAGCATTCAGTTTTAATATTTTAAACAGTCCGAACAGAATCGGATTTTGGGCGGCAAATATACGTTTTTTTATGGAATTTTGGAGCAATGGGGAATCACCGCCCGAAAATATTATATGTAGGTCGTCAAAATCCTGGGTGTAACGGTCTATCAAACCGTCGATTTCCGCCGCCATGCCGTTGATCACGCCCGACAGGATGGAGTTTTGCGTCGTATCGCCGATGAGGAAATCGATTTTTTCGGGTTCCACCAGCGGCAGCTTGGCGGTGAATTGCGGCAGAGCCTGGAAACGCATCCGCATGCCCGGGGCGATGCTGCCGCCGAGATACTCCCCGTTCGCATTCACGAAATCAGCCACGAGGCAGGTGCCGGCCATAATGGAAAGCACATTGCAATTAGGATATAACGCATTGGCTCCCACGGCGTTGGCAATTCGGTCGGTGCCCAAAGTCTCCGGGGTGGCGTATTTCAATGTGATGGGCAACCTGCAGTCGTGGGAGAATCGGACAAGGCGCGTGTGCGCATCCAGCCATGCCAAAACCTCTTCGTCGCCTGCGCCCACGGACGAGAAAATGGCCCGCCGGATCTCAAATTCTTCAAAAAGATGCTCAAAGAAAGGTACAGTCAGCTGTTTTTCCGAAAAAAGACGCATGAGTACGCCCTCTTCCGAAAAGACCGCGACTTTCCGCAATGTGTTTCCTATGTCGATGACGATGTCCACCCTATTGCCTGATGCCTGATGCCTGTTGCCTATTACGGAGGATGTCAATCGCGAGGTAGATGGCGTTGCGCATGGACTGCGGGTCGGCGATGTTTTTGCCTGCGATGTCGTAGGCGGTGCCGTGGGCGGGGGCGGTGCGCACGATGGGAAGTCCGGCGGTGAAGTTCACGCCGTTTTTGCCGAGCAGCTTGAACGGAATCATGCCTTGGTCGTAGTACATGGCCAGCACGGCGTCGAATTTCGTGTAGGCACCGGAGGCGAAGAAACCGTCGGCGGAGAAGGGACCGAAGGCGTTGATGCCGTTGTGGAAAGCTTGTGCCACAGCCGGTTGCACGATTTTCTGATCCTCATCCCCTAAGATGCCGTCGTCGCCGTTGTGCGGGTTGAAAGACAGCACAGCGATTTTCGGGTTGTTGAGGGCGAAGTCCTGCTTGAGCGAACGGTTGAGGATTTCCAGCTTCTGGACGAGGGCCTCCGTGGTGAGGTTCCCGGCCACTTCTTTGACGGGCATGTAGTTGGTAGCGAACCCGACACGCAGGTTCTCGGCCACCATCAGCATCAGCGCCGGAAACTCCTTGCCGCCGAAATAGTGTTCGAAGAAAGCGGTGTGCCCGGGGAATTTGAATTTTTCGGACTGGATGTTGTTTTTGTTGACAGGCGCGGTCACGATGGCGTCGATCAGCTTGTTTTTCAGGTCGCGGCCGGCCGCGTAGAGGGAACGTTCCGCCATCTGGCCGGCGATTTTCGTGGAGGTACCGAGGTCGATCTTCACCTCCTCTTCATAGAGGTTGATGAGGTTGGGACGTTTGGTGGAGAGCTGTTCCGCCGTTTTGGTGTACTGGAACGTGAAGTCCGGCATCTCCATATATTTTTTATGGTAAGATGCCACTTTCGAGAGTCCGTAAACCACGGGGGTGCACATTTCCATGATTCTGTTGTCGCTCAACGACTTGATAATCACTTCGTAGCCGATGCCGTTGATGTCGCCTTGCGTGATGCCTATTACAAAATTCTTATTCTCAGCCATAGTTCTATTTTTAAGGTCGCAAAGATAAAAAAAATGTAGAGACGCACGGCCGTGCGTCTCTACAGGAAATCGGAAAAAAATTCCTATTATTTGTTCACTTGGAACTTTTTGTCACCGTTGACGAAGAAGTTCACGATTTGGGTGGCGGCGGCAAGACCTGCGTTGATGTTGGCCTCGGCAGTCTCGGCACCCTGTTTCTTCGGCGTGGCGAAGAAGCGTTTCTCGAATTTGTTGAACTCGTCAAGAGCATCGGGGGCGATGTCGGTGCAGTATTTGAGGTCTTCGCGCTCCGTCATCAGGGCGATGAGTTCTTCCTCGTTGATGACCTCCTTGCGGGCGGTGTTGATCACGCAGCCGCCTTTCGGCATGAGGCCGACCAAGGCCTTGTTGATGGACTTTTTGGTCTGGTCGTTGGCCGGGATATGCAGGGAAATGTAGTTACAATTCTTATACATATCTTCGAGGGTGGCGGGAACGACAACGCCTTCAGCCTCCATTTTCTCTTTCGGGACAAACGGGTCGAAAGCCCAGACATCCATGCCGAGGGCGCGGGCCTTCTCAGCCACGAGGCGACCGACGTTACCGTAAGCCTGGATACCGACTTTCTTGCCTTTCAGCTCAGCACCGGTGCCGGGTTTGAAGGTGTTGCGGGCCATGTAGATCATCATGCCGAGGGCCAGTTCAGCCACGGCGTTGGAGTTTTGGCCGGGGGTGTTCATCGCCACGATGTTGTTGGCGGTGCAGGCAGCGAGATCGAGGTTGTCGAAACCGGCGCCGGCGCGAACCACCACCTTGAGGTTCTTGGCAGCGTCCACCACTTGGGCCGTCACCTTGTCGGAACGGACAATCATGGCATCCACATCCGCCACAGCGGCGTACAGTTCCTCGGGAGTCTCATACTTTTCCAGCAGAACCAATTCATAGCCGGCTTTTTCCACGATGGCGCGAATGCCATCCACAGCGGCTTTCGCGAAAGGTTTTTGGGTAGCAACTAAAACTTTCATAATTAGTTTAGGGTTTAGAGTTTAGGGTTTATTTGTTTGCTTTTTCGAAGTCTTGCATGCAAGCCACGAGAGCTTCGACGTCCTCGACGGTGCAAGCGTTGTAGAGGGAGGCGCGGAAACCGCCCACGGAACGGTGGCCCTTGATGCCGACCATGCCGCGTTCTTTGGCGAAAGCCATGAAGGCATCCTGCTTGTCTTCGTAACCGGGGGCCATCACCCAGCAGTGGTTCATGATGGAACGGTCGGCCTTGTCGGCGACGGTGCCCACGAACATGCTGTTGCGGTCGATTTCTTCGTACAGCAGGTTGGATTTCTTCATGTTGATCTTGTTCATTTCAGCGACACCGCCGATGGTGTTCTTCAGCCAGGTGAGGGTTTCGTGCATCACGAAGATGGGGAGCACGGGGGGCGTGTTGAACATGGAGATGTTCTTGGCTTCCTCAGCGGCGTGGGTGCGGTAGTCGATCATGGTGGGCAGTGGGTTCATGTAGGCGCGGTCACCGATCTGGCCGAGGATGTCCTTGCGCACGATGACGAAAGTGACACCGGCAGGACCGACGTTCTTCTGGGCACCGCCGTAGATGAGGCCGTATTTGGTCACATCGACGGGACGGCTCATGATGTCGGAGCTCATATCGGCGACGAGCATGACATTGTTGCACTCTTCTGCGGTGAAGTCCTTGCGGATTTCGGTGCCGTAGATGGTGTTGTTGGTGGTGATGTGGAAATAGTCGGCGTCAGCGGGGACGGTCCATCCTTTGGGGATGTAGTTGTAGGTTTTGTCCTCGGAAGAAGCGACGATTTCGGTTTTGCCGAAGTTCTTGGCTTCCTTGGCGGCCTTCTTGGCCCAGACGCCGGTCTGGAGGTAGGCGGCCTTGGTCTTCATCAGGTTGGCGGGCACCATGAAGAACTGGGTGCTGGCACCGCCGCCGAGGAAGAGGACCTCGTAGTTGTCGGGGATGTTGAGCAAATCGCGCCAAAGTTGGCGGGTTTCAGCCATAAGTCTTTCCCAACCCGGGGTGCGGTGGGAGATCTCCATCAGACCGATGCCGGTGTTGTCAAAGTTGCGGATGGCGTTGATGGTGGATTCAACAGCCTCTTTCGGGAGGACGCAAGGTCCTGCGTTAAAATTGTGTACTTCGCTCATAACTAATAAGATACGTTATAATTTTATGAAAGGTGATAAATACAAAATATAGTGCGGCAAAGATACAAAATTTGCTGTCGTTCAGTCAATTTTCCGACGATGAAATTTTTTTTGTCGGAAGTGTTGTGGCGATTGAAAAAAAGTGTATTTTTACAGCCGATTTTTGAAGGAGAGATGGCCGAGTGGTCGAAGGCGCGCGCCTGGAGAGCGCGTAAGCGCCAAAAGCGCTTCATGGGTTCGAATCCCATTCTCTCCGCTGAACGTAATAGTTTGAAAATCAGTAAAGTAATAATAATTTAATTTCAACAAATCAAAATCAATTATGAAAAAGCTTATCGCCTTACTTACCGTTTTCGGTTTCTTGACCTTCGGTATTGCCAACACTGCTTTTGCGCAGAAAGACCAAAAATCTGCCGAACCTGCCGCCACCGAGCAGGCTGCAGAGGAAGTGGCTGAGGCTCCCGCCGCCACCGCTCAGGCTGAGCTGTCGGAGGATCCTGATGACTCCATCAACCAAAGCTTGCACTACACGTTGAAAGACAAATTCATCCAGGGTGGCGCTGTGTGGATGACCCCCGTGTTGATCTGCTTGATCCTCGGTCTTGCATTCGTCATCGAACGTATATTCTATCTCAACCTCTCCTCAGTGAATTCCAAGAAACTGCTCGACAAGGTTGAAAATACCCTCAACACCAAAGGCGTGGACGCTGCCAAGGAGCTCTGCCGCGATACCAAGGGCCCCCTCGCCGCTGTCTTCTTCCAAGGCCTCGACCGCTATGACGAAGGTCTCGAGTCTGTGGAGAAATCCCTCACCTCTTACGGCGCCGTCCAAATGGCCAAGCTGGAGAACAACATGACTTGGATCAGCCTGTTCATCGCCCTCGCCCCGTCCTTGGGATTCTTGGGAACGGTCATCGGTATGGTCCAGGCATTCGATGATATCGAGCGCGCAGGTGATATCTCCCCGACCATCGTCGCCGGCGGTATGAAAGTGGCTTTGTTGACCACCGTGTTCGGTTTGATCACCGCCATGATCCTCCAAGTGTTCTACAACTACCTCCTCACCCGTATCGACGCCATCGTCAATGACATGGAAGATGCCACCATCTCCTTCATGGACATCCTGGTGAAATACAAAAACAAATAATAAGGAATACGTTCCGGTATAATATATATATACAATAATTTTTAATACGTTGTATAATGAAGAATAGAATTATCACAATCGTCATATTTGCTGTCGCAATCCTGGCGTGTCTGGTGGCTATTGCTTTCTCTTTCTTCTCCTTCGATGCGGATAAAAAAGAGAACTATATCCAGACGCAGGAGGTGAAGGCTCAGACACCCGAGATGGTGGCTGATTTCGAGACAGCTACTTTGGAGACTCTCCCCTCCGTGATTGAAAAATATCAGAAGGAGACCGCGGAACGTAACAACAACCTTAAGACCGTCCAGATGGAGAAGGATATCCTCTACACCTATCTGCAGGATCTGAAAAACCTGGACGAGAACAGCTTCGACACCTATAAAGCCAATTTCCCCGAACGCGCTGCCGGTTTGTTCGCCAAGAGCGAGAACAAGCAGAAATATGTGGACGGCTTCAACAAAGTGCAAACCTATAAGGATCTTGAAGGTTATGTGGAAGAGGTGAACAATGACTACACCGATCTGAAACAACAGTATCTGGTGGAGCGTAACTACATCAAATCCGCCAACGCCCTCATCGGCCGTGCCGACGGAATCAACACCACTGCTTCTGCCAGCAAGAAAGAGGCTGAGTTCGGTAATTTCCAGAATGACCTGAAGAGCTTCGGCAAGAGCGCTTCTCTGCAGAACTTCTTCATCATTCTGACCTACATCCTCCTGATCGGTGCTGCCGCTCTCATGGTGTTCTTCTTGTTGACCAACATGATTACCAATTTCAAGACCTCCTACAAGATCCTCGTGGGTGTGGTTCTGCTGATTTTGGCCTTCTTCATCGGTTACCTCGTGGGTACGCCCACCCTCAGCCCCTCGGCTATCAAGGCCGGCATGACAGGCTCAGGCTACAAGATGGTGAACGCCGCCGTGTTCACGGTCTATGTGTGTTTGTTCGGTGCAATTTTCTCGATCATTGCATCCATGATTATGAACGCCGTTAAAAACAGAAGATAATGAGCAAAAGAAAAACACCCGGCTTGAATACAGGCGCAATGTCAGATATCTCATTTCTGCTGTTGACCTTCTTCCTGCTGACCTCCTCCATCAACACGGAGCAGGGTATTCCGAGAAAGCTTCCGCCCCCAAAGAAGGAAGACGCCAAGGATCTGAAGGTGGATATCAACAAGCGTAATGTGCTGAACGTGCTGGTGAACTTCCGTGACGAAATCTCCGTCAACGGTGAGGAAATCCTGGTGAGCGACCTGAAGGCCAAAGCAAAGGAGTTCTTCGCGAACCCCAATAACGACCCCTCCCTGCCGGAGAAGGTGAGCAAACCCATCGACGGTATCGGCGATTTCCAGGTCTCCAAGGGCGTGGTGTCGCTGACCAACGACCAAGGTACGAGCTACAACATGTACGTGCAGGTGCAGAACGAGCTGCAACGTGCCGTGAACGAGTTGCGCGACGAGACCGCCCTGCTCTACTTCGGCAAGAAATTCGACGGTCTTGACTCCGCCGCACAACGCGCTGTCTCCGCCGCTATCCCCATGAGCATCTCCGAGGCTCCGCCTATCGACTATAGCAACCCCGGCAAATAACCTTTAAAACGCAAGATTATGTCAAGATTCAGAAAAGAAGGAAAAAAAGAGACCCCGGAGCTCAACATGGGTTCCATGTCCGACATCATCTTCATGTTCCTGTTCTTCTTCATGGTGATCACCACCATGCGTGAGGCGTCCTTGAAGGTTCATTTCCAGCCGCCGCAAGCTACCGAAATCCAGAAACTGGAGAAAAAGTCGCTGGTTGCCAATATCTATATCGGTGCCCCTATCGCTAAGAATGAGAACACCCTTCCCCCCGGAGAAGTCTCCGTGCAGCTCAATGACCAGACCATCAAGGCTGAGGATTTGAAAAGAGACGTGCGTGACTTCATCGGTACTGAGAAAGAATCCCGCGATGCACAAGACAGAGACCGTCTGACCTTCTCGTTGAAAGTCGATAAGGATGTGCAGATGCGCTACGTGAACACCATCAAACAGGAGCTGCGTGCCAACAACGCGTTGAAAATCAACTACGCAGCCGGTAAGAAGGTGGAGAAGAACTAATAGTGTAACAATATCATTCAGGGCGATGCATCGTCATTGCCCTGAATTTGTATTTAAAATTCATTAACAAATTAAAATTCAATATTTATGAAAAAAATTTTACTTGCTGTTTCTGCGCTCTTTTTAGTTAGTGCAGTGTTCGCACAAGGCGTGGTGAGAACCACCGATGCCAAGAATGTGCCGATGGTGAAGAAAACCATCACGGGTCGTGAGACCGCTGAGCCCGCAAATGTCATCCCGATGATGCGTGCCACGAGCCGCAACTATATCGGCACGACCTATTATGACCTCCAAACCAATGGTTCTATGGCCCCGAAGATGGTCGCTCACAACGATGGTACCATCTCCTCAGTTTGGACTACCAATGGTTCTACTTCTTCCTCTCGTGGTACCGGTTACAACTATTTCAATGGTACCAGCTGGATTAACGATGCCTCCAGCACCGCTCGTATTGAGAACGCTCGTTGCGGTTGGGGTACGTTGACCTGCGTCGGCGATGCCGAAATCGTGGCCGCTCACAACGGTAACGACGCCCTCCTTATCAACATTTGTCCGCAAAAGGGTACGAACAACTGGACTCAAACCACTCTCCAAGGCCCCGCTGTCAGCAACGGCACCAGCACCAGCACTTGCCTCTTGTGGCCCCAGCTTGCTTCTTCCGGCAATGTTGTTCACTTGATCGCTTGCACCGAGTCTGATGCCGGTTACCTTTATCAAGGCATCCAGACCTGCCTGGTCTATTATCGCGGTACCTACGATGCTTCATCCAACACTATTTCTTGGGAGAGCCCGCGTATTGTGGGTAATGTGACCGCTTCTGAGATTTCCGCTTTCAGTGGTGATGCTTATGCTATCGCTGCTAAAAACAACACTGTCGCCATTTTCACGGCTAACACCTCTCACGAAGCTTTCTTGTGGAAATCTACCGACAACGGTGTGAATTTCACCAAAACGACCGTTGCTGCCCACCCCTATCCTGGTTATAACGAGTCCACCACTCTCGTGACGGATACTCCTTATGTGGCTGACGGTGCTTGTGCGGTTGCTTTGGATGACCAAGGTAAAGCTCACGTTGCTTTCGGTCTTACCCGTCTGTTGAATGACGATCTTACGGATGAAACTTACAGCTATTTCCCCGGCGTTTGCGGTATGGTCTATTGGAACGAGGACATGCAGCCCATCCTGAATGTTGGTCGCAACACCTTGGATCCCGACACTTTGCTTGCTGCTGGTTATCAAGTGTTCATGCGCAATGACTTGACTGGCGACGGCCATGTTTATTTTGCCGAAAATGCTGAAATGCCGAGCTATGGCGTGTCTGGTGTCTCTGTTCCTCAAATTGTGGCTGAGGGCGGCAATGTTTATGTGATCTACACGCAACTTTTGGATTTCCCGTTCCTCGATGTAGAGAACGGAGCTTACTTCCGCGGTGTCTTCGGTCAGAAATCTTCTGACAACGGCAACACTTGGTCTGGCGCTACCAGCTGGCTTTCCTACAACAACGAGTGCTACTACATCAACGATTGGGGTTGGACTGTCCTCCAAGAGGAAGATACGTTCACGATCGCTGACATGCGTGATGCTGTGGAGATTGAAAGTGAGAATATGTTCCCGGCAGTGGCTTCCCACATTGTGAATGGAAAACTCAACATGAGCTGGCAGAATGACTATACCGCTGGTTCTGAAATTAAGGAAAACAGCGTTGGCATGTGTCAGAGAGAGTCTCTCATCTATTTCTTCTCCATCGATGCCAGCGAAATCGGTATCTATAACAATACCGACGAAGTTTGCCAAGGCTTGTGGCTTGACTCCACGGCTGTTGCCAACAGAATCTTCTCCGGTATGAAGATGTATCCGAACCCGGCTTCTGAGTCTGTGAACATCACCTTCTCCTCTGAGGAGAACGCCAACGCCATCTTGAGCGTGATGAACCTCATGGGTCAGACTGTTTACAACATGGATGTGAATGTCTATGAGGGTTACAATATGGTGAACGTTCCCGTTAACCAACTCCCCGCCGGCATTTACATGGTGAACATCAGATCCAACAAGGGCACTTCCACCCAGAAGTTGATCGTGAGATAATTTAGTATTCGATATTTCAGAAAAGGCAGGCCGAAGAGCGACCTGCCTTTTTTCTGTATAAAGTCTTTTTGTTATGATTAAATCCATGACCGGCTTTGGTCGGACTGTGCTGGAAACCGACGGCAAATGCATCACCGTGGAAATCCGCACCTTGAACAGCAAACAGTTGGACTTGAACACCCGGATTCCGCTGCTGTTCAAAAATTATGAAAACGACATCCGCTCCATTCTCTCCAAGGAGCTGGAGCGTGCCAAAGCGGATTTCACCATTACGGTCGAAAACCGTTCTGTCAGCAGTTCCGTGGCCATCAATACGGAACTGGCGATGTCTTATTATCAGACGCTTACGGAGTTGTCCAAGAATGTGGGCAACCCTGTGGAGAGCGACATCTTCCTGCACGTGCTGCGGATGCCCGACGTGGTCTCCACCCCGCAAGATGAAGTCAGCGACGAGCTTTGGGAGAAACTTCGCAACGCCATCCTCGACGCTTGCAAACAACTTAACGAGTTCCGCATCTCCGAAGGCAAGGTGCTGGAGAAGGATTTCGTGAAGCGCATCACGATGATCCGCGATATGATCGACGAAGTGACCCCGTTCGAGGAGCAGCGCATCGTCAAAATTCGCGAGAAGTTCGAGACTTCCCTCAAAGACCTCGCCCCGAAGGTGCAGTACGACCCCAACCGCCTCGAACAGGAGATTTTCTTCTACCTGGAAAAGTTGGACGTCACCGAGGAGAAAGTCCGTCTGCGCAAACATTGCGACTATTTCCTCGAAACGCTCCAAGACAACCAATCCAACGGCAAGAAACTCGGCTTCATCGTGCAGGAGTGCGGCCGCGAAATCAACACCCTCGGCTCCAAAAGCAACGATTTCGACATCCAGCAGATTGTGGTCCGCATGAAGGACGAGCTGGAGAAATTGAAGGAGCAGTTGGCAAATGTTTTGTAATGGTTAAAAGGTTAGAGGGTTACACGGTTACATGGTTATACGGTTACATGGTTAAGAGGCATTGAGGTAGGGGAATTATCCATTGTCCATTATCCATTATCAATTAATTTATTATGGGAAACATATTATCATTAATCGGTCGGCCGAATGTGGGCAAATCGACGTTTTTCAACCGGCTGATCCAGGCGCGGGAGGCCATTGTGGATGCCACGGCGGGCGTGACCCGCGACCGCCATTACGGCAAATCCGACTGGAACGGCTACGATTTTTCGGTGATTGACACCGGCGGTTATGTGGTGGGTTCCGACGACATTTTCGAGTCGGAAATCCGCAAGCAGGCGGCGCTGGCCATCGAGGAATCGGATGTCATCGTCTTTATGGTCGATGGTCGCGAGGGGCTGACCCCGTTAGACGAGGAGATCGCCGACATTCTGCGCAAGTCCAAGAAGCCGTATTATCTGGCGGTGAACAAGATCGACAGTCCGAGCAACTACTTCGACTACACGGAGTTCTATGCGCTCGGTATCGGTGAGATTTACCCGATTTCCGCGGTTTCCGGCAGCGGCACGGGCGAGCTTTTGGACGAGGTGGTGAAGCACTTCAGCAAAGACAAGGACGACCTGCCCGATGACCTGCCGCGCATCGCTATCGTGGGTAAGCCGAATGTGGGCAAGTCCTCGATAATCAATGCGTTCCTCGGCGAAGACCGTCATATCGTGACTCCGTTGGCCGGCACTACCCGCGACACCATCTTCACCCGCTACAAGAGTTTCGGCTTCGACTTCTACCTCATCGATACGGCCGGTCTGCGCAAAAAGAGCAAAGTGGAAGAGAGTCTGGAGTTCTACTCTGTGATGCGGGCCGTGCGCTCCATCGAAAACTCCGATGTTTGCATCGTGATGGCCGATGCTTCCCAAGGTTTTGACTCCCAAGATCTTAATATCTTCGGATTGTGCGCCCGAAACCACAAAGGCATCGTGCTGGTGATGAACAAGTGGGATTTGGTGGAGAAGGACACGCATACCCACAAGAACTTCGAGGAGGCGTTGAAGAAACGTATCGCGCCGTTCACCGATGTGCCGATCATCTTCACCTCCGTGACCGAAAAACAGCGTATCTACAAAGTGCTGGAGACCGCTATCCAGGTCTATCAGAACCGTCAGCGCCGGATTTCCACTTCCGAGCTCAACAACACGTTGCTGCCCATCATCGAGCAGACCCCGCCCCCGATGAACAAGGACAAAGTGATTCGTATCAAATATGTTACACAATTGCCGGTGGCGTACCCCACGTTTGCGTTCTTCTGCAATCTGCCTCAGTATGTGGTCGATTCCTACAAGCGTTTCTTGGAGAACCAGATCCGCAAGAACTGGGATTTCGCCGGCGTCCCGATGGAGATTTACTTTAGGAAGAAATAGAATCAAGGTATAAGCCACCCCTCATGCCGGCCTTGAGCCGGCATCCCCTCCGTTTATGTTGGGGATCGCGGGTCAAGCCCGCGATGAGGGGTTCAAAGTCCCAAATCTCACGTCCCACGTCTCACGTCTCACGTCAAACAATAAGCGAATGAAGAAACTCTTTATCGAAACATACGGCTGTCAGATGAATTTTGCAGACAGCGAGGTGGTGGCTTCCATTTTGAAGGATGACTACGCGCTGACCAAAGAGATTCAGGAAGCCGATTTAATCCTCCTGAACACCTGTTCCATCCGCGACAAGGCCGAGCAGCGCATCCACAAGCGTTTGAAGGAATTGGAGGCGTTTAAGCGCAAAAAACGGACAATGCAGGTGGGACTGTTGGGTTGCATGGCCGAACGGATGAAGGAGGAACTGCTGCAAACGGAGCCAGTGTTGGATTTTATCGCCGGTCCGGACGCCTATCGTTCCTTGCCGCAGCTTATCGAAGAGTCGCGGCACGGGCATACCTCCTTCAACGTGTTGCTTTCGAAGGAAGAGACTTACGACAACATCATGCCGGTGCGTTACGGTGCCAACGGCGTATCGGCGTTTGTCTCCATCATGCGCGGCTGCAACAACTTCTGCTCTTATTGCGTGGTGCCCTACACCCGCGGGCGCGAGCGTAGCCGCAGTCCCAAGACCATCCTCGGCGAAATTGAGGATTTGTTGAAAGACAACTACAAAGAGGTCACGCTGTTAGGTCAGAATGTGAACTCCTACTTCTGGAAAGAGGAAAATCAGGAAGTCTCCTTTGCGAAACTGATGGCGATGGTGGCCGAGATGTCGCCGGAATTGCGTGTCCGTTTCGCCACGTCGCATCCCAAGGACCTCTCCGACGAGCTTATCGAGACGATTGCGCGTTACGACAACATCTGCAAGTGCATCCATTTGCCGGTGCAATCGGGTAGCGACGAGATGCTCAAGAAGATGCGCCGAGTCTATACCCGCGAGAGCTATTTGGAGCGGGTGCGCAAGATCAAGGAGGTGCTGCCGGAATGTGCCATCACCACCGACATCATTGTGGGATTCTGCGGCGAAACCCTTGAGAACCATCAAGATACGTTGTCCATTATGCGCGAGGTCGGTTATGAGTACGCCTACATGTTCAAGTACTCCGAGCGCGGCGGCACGTTGGCTTCCAAGCAGTATCCCGACGACATTCCCGACGAGGAGAAAACCCGCCGTTTGGAAGAGGTTATCGCGCTGCAAGGCGATCTTTCGATGGAAAGCAACCGCCGCGACGTGGGCAAAACCTTCCGTGTGCTGGTCGAAGGCACCTCCAAACGTTCTGAGGACCAGTTATTCGGCCGCAACAGCCAGAACAAGGTGATTATTTTCCCGAAAGGCGAGCACCAAATCGGGGATTATGTGGATGTGACGGTGACGGAATGCACGCCGGCGACGCTGTTGGGAAGTTAGCAGCTAGTAGTTAGTAGTTAGTAGTTGGTCAATCGTTGCAATTCTATTTCTTGCTACGGCACTGCGGTGCCGGCGCGGTGAAATTCCCCTCCTTTGGAGGGGTGCCCGAAGGGCGGGGTGATTAAACATATTCCTTGAGCAGTCCCGGAGGGACAAGACGCGCGAAGCGCTAATAACCCCACATAAGCGACGAAGGAGCGCAATGTGGGGATGATGATAAAAGTTAGTAAGTAATGAAAGATATACGTGATATTCATTTTACGGAATTGGAATCTTTTTTGCAGGAAAACGGCGAGAAGCGGTTCCGGGCGAAGCAGATTTGGACGTGGCTGTGGAAGCGGGGCGCGGGCTCGTTTGACGAGATGACCGACCTCTCCGTGGCGTTGCGGACGAAATTGCAGGAGAATTTCACGTTTCACCGGGCGGAAATCGCCGGCGAGGTGCAAAGCAAGGATAAGACCACCAAATTCCTGTTGCAGTTCCACGATGGGAAGATGGTCGAAGGCGTTCTCATTCCGAGCAAAGATCGCGTTACGGCATGTCTTTCCACACAAATCGGTTGCCCGTTGCACTGCGCGTTTTGCGCCACCGGCACCATGGGCTTTATCCGAAATCTGCACTACAGCGAGGTCGTGGACGAATATATCCTGCTCAACAACCGGGCGCAAGAGATTTACAACCAGCACATTACCAACATCGTTTTCATGGGGATGGGCGAACCCTTGCTCAACTTCGACAACATGATGACGGCTATCGACATCTTGACCGGCAAGGACTATTTCGGGTTGTCGCCGGCGCGGATCACGCTCTCCACGGCGGGCATCATCAAGGGCATCAAAGCCTTGGCGGACAGAGGATTCCGTTGCGGATTGGCCATTTCGTTGCACAGTGCCGACCCGACCGTCCGCGGCCAAATCATGCCGGTGACCGAAGGCAATCCGTTGCACGAATTGCAGTCGGCGTTGGTCTATTACCACCAGAAAACAGGGGAGCGCATCACCATCGAGTATTTGTTGTTGTCGAAGGTGAACGATTCGGAGAAGGCGGCCGAGCAGTTAGCGAAGTTCTGCCGTCCGTTCCCCGTGAAAATCAACATCATCGAGTACAATTCCACCCCGGATTCGTTGTTCCACAAATCGGATCCCACTCGCCGCCAGCGTTTCATCGACATATTGGAGCGTTGCAACATGGTGGTGAACATCCGCCAAAGCAAGGGCCAGGACATCGCCGCGGCCTGCGGGCAATTGGTGAAGAACCAATTAAGAATTGATAATTGATAATTGATAATTGAGAATCGGGACCGATTCCTATTCTCTGTTGCCTATTGCCTGTTGCCTATTGCCTGTTACTCCATCGACACCACATTTTGGTGGCAAATCTCATAGCCGCCCTCTTTGTTGGTGCCGTTGTGGAAGATAACCCCATTGCTACGCAGGGTGGCGAGATCGCGCTCAATCGTGCGCTGGGCGACTTTTCCGCGAAATCTGTCATAGAGGAACGTTGTGTTGCATCCCGGGTTTTCCCGAATGGTCTTGAAAATGCGGTACTGTCTGTCGCTCAGCATGATGACGGTCTTGATTTCACGGATTTCCGGCTTGCTTAGTGTTTGCACATACTCCGAAAGATGCTGGTGAAAGACCATTTTATCTGGGTTCTCAAGGGTCCACAGGGTGTCGGGAATCATCTTCTTGCAGTGGGAAAACGGTTCTGTAACGGTGATTACCTCATCCGTTGTGCAATGAACCCGGGTGGTGTGGTCAATCTCCTGAATATAGACGATGGTGTCAACGGGAATGGAAATCTCCCTCTGGTCGGGGGTGGAAAACTGCACCGCCTGATGCTCCAGCACCGACGCCCGCTGTTTCGCCTTGAACGTCTCCTTTTGCAAGGTATATAGCCGGAGCACTAAGAACCATGCGAAGAAACAGGAGTCGCGGAACAATACTGCAACGAAAATCATGGAAATATAATTAGCTCCGCCCTGTTGAATTCGTACATTCATTAAAACATCAGGCGTGACCAGTAGAATTTCCAAAGAGGTTGCGCAAAGAAGCAAACAAACTGAAACTAACCAGAACACTCCAAAGCGACCGTGCTGAAATAGTCGGGGAATGGTAAGTTGCTGTGTGACAAGCACGACTGCAATGATAAAGCCAAAGCAGATAAACTCTTTGTAAATATGAATGAAACATCCTGGACGGAGTGTGGAATACCTTACAAAGAAAAAGCAGGCGATCAGCCAAAAGAGCAGGTTAAATGCAAGGGTGATTCCTTTCCGGTGGTTTTGAAAAAACGGGTTCATTGTTGTTATCATTTTGATGCGGCAAAGATACCAATTTTTCAGAAATCCTGCGAAAACAGGTAGATTTTTGTGCCCCAAAAGGCCGTTTATTCCGACATGAATCTCTTCTGTACGGCCAAATCTATTCCGACACCGAAGTCATACCAATCGTCTTCCAATACGCTTATTATCAAAAAAATAGAAGACTTTTTATTCCGACATATTTTGTCCTCGAAAAAAAAAGTTATTCCGACATGTACTTTTTGTGATTTCTTGTGTAAGAAAGAGTTATCTTTGTCCTGCAACTTTTAAAATCACCTAAGTATGAAAAGGATTACATTCGTATTAGTATTGGCCGTAATGATAATGGCGGCCTGCAACAAGAATGAAAACGCTGTCAGCCTTGACCCGAAGCCGGACAATTACGCAACGATGGGTCTTGTGTCCTCAAAGGAGGATGGGAAGCCTATTGTAATCACTTATGCTGTAGGTCACGATGCGAGTGAATGCGGCAACGCCTGTATCACGCAAAATGGTGTTCCCTGCCACGCGGATTGCCAAGGGTTCGGCGAAGCTTGCGTGATTACGATACAGATTTGGCCCATAGGTGGGAACCCCAAGGGGGCGACGTTCAGTGCGGTAATAGATACGGTGTGGAGTCTCACCACGGAGGACTTCTTCAACATGCCGAACCGTTCGTTAACCGTTCTCGACGCGGTTTCCGAGAACGCCACGTACCTCAACATTCCGGCGCAGTTGGTCTTCCGCGACAGTGTCACGCAGCAGTTCACGTTCACGGGGATGTTCTTCAGCAGCACGGCGGCATACAACAATGATTAGGATTATACTGAATGATTCATGTTATTATGTAATTAGTATCATTAAAATATCCCTATTATGAAAAAGAAAAAAATGACATCCTTATGGATAACGACAACCCTGCTGCTTATGGCAGGGTTTATCCAGGCTCAAAGCGTCTATCACCCTATCACCGACGGTTGCATTTGGTTGGTGAGCGATGAGAAATACAAGACGGCAGGAGACACCGTAATTGACGGACAGACCTACTTGAAGCTTTATCGGCAGGTCGGTAACCAGCCATCCGAGTCCTTTTGGGATAACGCGCAATACTTCGCTGCCATCCGTAATGATACAGCGGGGAGGAAAGTTTATGCATACCTTCCGGCGGGAATGTGGGTGAGGAAAACAGACATGACCTTTGCCATGTTTCAAACCGAGGAAGCACAAGAGGTTCTGTTGTTTGATTTTTCCCTGCGGTTGGGTGACACAGTGCATTTTTACACGCTGGGGGAGCACATCTTTTTCGAATGTGAGGCAGTATGCGTTGAATCGGCCCAAATTTGGTGTGGTGAACACGATGGTTCGCTGGTGAGTCATCAATACGCAGCAGGGGATTCCCTTGTATATTTGTCGGACAGTTCTTCGAGAAGACAGTTTTTTTTGAGCAATACAAGCATGGCGATAAATTTACAGCATGTCTGGATAGAAGGGATAGGAAGCATTTACGGAAATGATGAAATGGCCTTGTCCACAACGGATGCCGGACACAAAATTCTTCTGTGTTTTACAGACAGCCTGGGTGGCGCACTCCAAACTGGATTTGACTTTGATGAAGACCCTGATGACTGTTACAGCAACGGATTTGGCGGGGAAGTGTCGGAAGTGGAAAAATTATTTGCCAAAATTTATCCGAATCCAGCAACGGAGTGGCTACACATTTCCTCCCAACAAATGGAGGACAAAGACATAAGTGTGCGGATTTTCAATACAATGGGCTTATGCGTCTATAGCGAAACTTATGAGGAACTGGAGTTAGACAAAGTAATAAGTGTTGATTTCCTTCCGAAAGGGATATACACAATTATCCTTGAACAATCGAAAAAATATTATACACAAAAAATCATTAAATTATGAAAAAGATATTATTGCCACTACTGTTAATTGCCTTATTAAGTAATTCTTATGCGCAATATGAATGTCATGAAACTATTGAGACCTATGATTTTCGGGATGGTTGTAGTCGTGTATTTCCAACCAATATATATGATATAGGATTGTTAGTTTCATCCTATATCCCAAACAATAGTACTCCGATAGTCACTATTCCTGTGAACATCAATATATGGAGAAAAGATGACGGGACAGGCAATTACTGGCAGGACACGCCTGCTTTCAGAGACAGTCTGCGATTGGTTTTCGATTATCTGAATACTATTTATTCCAACAATGTTCTTTAGAGTCTATCTATTCCTAACACTCAGTTCGTTCAGGATACGAAAGTTAGATTTGTAATGGATACTGTTTTTTATTACAATAATACAGAAATGGCATTGAAGACCAGTCCATACCCTTTTGTAGACTACTTTCTACAATATTACCCTGATCGCCTAAATCATTTCAATTACCATTTGACAATAGATTCTACTGCTGCATGGTGGGGGTATTCAACAGGCTACAATTACCAATATCCTGCTGTCACAACAGTTCGACAACACAAATATAATGACTTGTATGGTTTAGCCTTACACATGGCACATGAATTCGGTCACAATTTCGGGCTTGGCCATACTTACGACAGCGAAACACCTTATATTTCAAATCCTGAATTTTTGTGGGATGTGTTTGGAACGGAAACACAAACTTGGTGCAATGCACCCTCTACACAAGTGTGTTATCATGATGCAGGTTGGGGTTGTGATCCTTACGATGCATCCAATACATGTACTAATAACATCATGGGCGGAACAGCATACAGTCGTCATTTTTCTGCTTTGCAGTGCGGCCGTATTCAACGCGCTTTGCAAGTTTCCTCGTTACGACATTTCGCATATGGGGAAGAGAATCCGCCGGATTTGCATGTCACAGGCAATCAGTTGATAGATTTTACGAGAAAGTATTATCAGACCGTAATTGTTGATTCAGGTGTGACACTGACTATTACATGCCGTGTCGAAATGGTCCCGTCAGCGAAAATAATCGTCCGTCCCGGCGGCAAACTCGTGGTGGATGGTGGCACTTTGACCTCTGCCTGTTCCGGCGAGCTATGGCAGGGCATCGAGGTGGTGGGCGACCGCACCAAGCACCAGCTCGCCCAATATCAGGGCATTGTGGAGCTACGTAACGGGGCGACCATTGAGAACGCCCACTGCGCCATCCGTACGGGACTTGCTGGCGGCGCGGGATACGCCACGGCGGGAGGCATCATCCGGGCCGAGGACGCTCACTTCGTCAACAACCGGAGGAGTGTGGAGTTCATCTCATACATGGACACGTTGGCGGGCGGGTCTTTAGGGGATAACGTGAGCCGGTTC